>NZ_JAUSYN010000002.1:600000-962500 GCF_030816915.1 Streptomyces sp. B3I8
CGCCGCCCTCCCGTGCGGCGTGGGCGGCGATGACGAAGTACTTCTGGGCCGTGGGTTCCAGGCCGACGTCGTGCGACATCCAGCCGGCCAGGACGGCGAGGTTGGCGGCGACGCCCCACAGGCGCCGCTGCAACGGATCGGGGTGCCGGTAGGAGAGCATGCCTCCCACCTCGTTGAGCTGACCCACCACCGCCTTGCGTTGCAGCCCGCCGCCGCGGGCCGCGTCCCAGGCGCGGAACACTTCGACCGAGCGCTCCAGTTCCTCGATCTCCTGCGTCCCGATGGGGGCGGCCTCGTAGCGGTCGTACCCGGCGGGGTCGGCGTGCAGGGGATGGTCGAGATCGGGGGCGTCGGCGGAGAGGGTCGGATCGGTGTGCAGCCAGTCGTGCATGGCGCTGCTGAGTGCGGAGCCCGCGGCGAGCGCGGCGCCCGCGCCCACCAAGCCGCGTCGGTTGAGCATGAGGTCCATTCCCGTGAATTCGGTGAGGACCGCAGCGGTCTGCTCGGGCGCCCACGGCACTCCGTCGGGATGTTCCACGTCCCCGCCGACCTGCCGTTTCCCCGTACGCCCGCGCCGGACCAGACCGAGGTCCTCGATGGTCACGACACGGCCGAGACGCTCGGTGAACAGGGCCGCCATCACCCGTGGCACGGGATCGCGCGGGATCTCTCCCATGTCGATCCAGCGCCGAACGCGGGAGGTGTCGGTCGCCAGCTGGGGGTGGCCCATGGCCGCCGCCTGCCGGTTGACCAGCCTCGCGAGTTCTCCCTTGGACCATCCGGTCAGGCCGAAGAGGTCCGCCAGACGGGTGTTGGGTTGTCCGCTCACGTCAAGCCCCCAGGTACTCGGCTGAGTTGACAGTAACCGCCTGTCAGTTGCTCCGGGACTATTCGCCAGGGTTCGCCAGGGTGCGCCAGATGGTGTGCCCGGGGCCCCTGGGTGTCAGGTAGGAAAGCGCCACCCCGACCCGGCCGCCCAGGGACATTCCCCAGGGTGCGCCGCGCGGCGGCCGGGCCGGAGCGGCGCGGCAACTCACCGGCACACGAAGGGATCCGTGTTCACCCATGTACGCAGCATCGTCCTCCGTGTCCGCCCCGTCCCCGTCGCTGCGCACCCGCCGGCCGGGAGTGGGCGGCCCCTACCTCGACCCCGCACGTCCCCAGACCCCGGCGCTCGGACGGTCCCGGCGCGTGCCCGGCGCGGCCGGCGCGCCGATCGGCGGAAGGCTCGACCTGTCCGGCCCCCAGGGTGCGCAGCTGCGCACGGCGATCGCCTCGGTGCACCGCATCTGCCCGGAGTTCACCCCGGTGCAGGTGCTGCGCCGCAGCGGCCGCTCGGTCCTGCTGGTGGGGACGACGGGCCGCAACACGGCCGTGGCCAAGTGTTTACTGGACCATTCGCCGATGTGGTCCGAGCGGACCCGGCACGAAATAGCTGCCTACCGCGCGTTCGTCCGGCACCGGCCGCCCGTGCGGGTGCCCCGGCTGATCGCGGCGGACCCGGAGAACTGCACGCTGGTGATCGAGCGGATGCCCGGCCGGGTCGCCGCGCTGCACCGGCACCCGGTGCAGGCCCCGCCGCGCGCGGACGTGCGGGCGGCGCTCGGCGCGATCTGCCGGCTCAACGCGTGGCGGCCGCCGGCGGGCACGTTCGACGCCCCGTTGGACTACGCGGAGCGCATCTCCCGCTTCCACGACCTCGGGCTCCTCACCGACCGGGACATGGGCGACCTGCAGAAGCTGCTGCACGGCATCGCGCACGCGGCGGGGCGCCAGGGCATGGGCCAGTTCTGTCACGGCGACGCGCTGCTGTCGAACGTCCTGCTCTCCCCCGCGGGTCCGGTCCTGGTGGACTGGGAGCACGCGGGTTGGTACCTGCCGGGGTATGACCTGGCGACGCTGTGGACCGTGCTCGGGGACGCCCCGATGGCGCGACGGCAGATCAGCGGCATCGCGCAGTCGGCGGGCCCGGCCTCGCGGGACGCGTTCCTGGTCAACCTGATGCTTGTGCTGACCCGGGAGATCCGTACGTACGAGACGGCCGTGCAGCGTTCGATGCACGACAGCGCCCCGACGGCCCCGGGCGCCACGCCGTCCGGCGAGGAGCAGCGCCTGCTGCTCCGCCGTCTTCACGACGACTGCCAGCTGGCCCGCCGCGCGGTCCGCGCGGCGGTCGGCACCCGCTGACGCGAGGGGGGACCCGCGCCGGCCACGCACCGGCTTCCCCGCCGCCGACGGGCGTCCCCCTCGCACGGCCCCCCACTCGCCCGTCCGGGTCATTGGTCCACTCCACTGACGCCCCGCAGGCCCGAGCACGTGCCGTAGACCGGGTGGAACCCGGCTTCCGGCACATGATTGACGGATCGTCGGAGAGCCGATAGCACTGACGCACGTTCGGCCCCGCACGCCCCGTCGCGCTCGACCGCCCAGGAGGCCTGCCTTGCGAGGATTCCCCACCACCGGACACAGACCCACCCGCAGGACGGCGGCCGCCGTCGCCGCGTCCGCCGCACTGCTGCTCCCCCTGCTCGGCGCCGCCCCGGCGGCCGGCCAGGGCGATGTCCGCACCGGCGGCACCCCGGCCGGGCTGCAGCGCGCCTTCGCCGCCGCGGCCGCCGAGTACCACGTGCCGGGGAGCGTCCTGCTCGGCGTCTCGTACCTGCAGTCGCGCTGGGACACCCACGCCGGCGCGCCGAGCGTGTCGGGCGGCTACGGTCCGATGCACCTGACGGACGCCCGCACCGCGCTCGCCCACACGGCCACGCACCCGGGACAGACCGCGACCGCGCACCCGGAGAGTGTCGGCGACGCCCGCGGCGACACCGCACGCCCGGCCCCGCGCCCGGCCCCGCGCCCGGCCTCCGCGGCGCCCGGTGTCCCGGCCGCCGCCGCGCTGCCGGCCCGGCTGAAGACGCTCGGCAGGGCCGCCGGTCTCACCGGCCTCACCGCCGCCGCCCTGCGCGAGGATCCCGCCGCCAACATCCGGGGCGGCGCCGCCCTGCTGGCCGCCGCGCAGCGCGCACTCGGCGAGCCGCTCAGCGCGGACCCGGCCGACTGGTACGGGGCCGTCGCCCGGTTCTCCGGCGCGGACGACACGGCGACCGCGTCGGCGTACGCCGATGACGTCTACGACGTGATCCGCACCGGCGAGCGGCGCACCACGGACACCGGGCAGCGCGTCACCCTGCCCGCGCGTCCCGGCGTCCGGCCCGACACCGCACCACTGCGCCGCGCGGGCCTGCGCAAGGGCCACGCCGCCGGCACCGAGTGCCCCGAGTCCGTGGCGTGCGAGTGGATCCCGGCACCGTACGAGGAGTTCGGGGACGACGACTACGGCAACCACGACCTGGGCGACCGCCCCGCCTCGCAGAGAATCGAGTACATCGTCATCCATGACACCGAGGGCGCCTGGGACGGGGTCATCAACCTCGTCCAGGACCCGACCTACGTGTCGTGGAACTACACCCTGCGGTCCACCGACGGGCACGTGGCCCAGCATGTGAAGGCGAAGGACGTGGCCTGGCACGCGGGGAACTGGGACGTGAACTCCCGGTCGATCGGCCTGGAGCACGAGGGTTTCCTCGCCGATCCGGACGCCTGGTTCACGGAGGCGATGTACCGCTCCTCGGCGCGGCTGGTGAAGTACCTCGCCGACAAGTACGACATCCCGCTGGACCGTCAGCACCTGCTGGGCCACGACAACGTGCCCGGCCCCACCACCTCCACCGTGCCCGGCATGCACACCGACCCCGGCCCGTACTGGGACTGGCAGCACTACTTCGACCTGCTGGGCGCCCCGCTGAAGGGCACGGCCGACGCGCACGGCGGCCTGGTGACGATCCGGCCCGACTACGCGGCCAACAAGCCCGTGTACACGGGCTGCACCGACGGCGACCAGCCGTGCGCGGCGCACGGTTCCGGCGAGGTGCGGCTGTACACGGCGCCGGACGAGAGCGCGCCGCTGATCAAGGACATCGGCCTGCGGCCGGGGGGCGGCGACTCCACGATCGACGTGAACGACCTCGCCTCTCGGGTCTCCACCGGCCAGCAGTACGCGGTGGCCGGCCGGGACGGGGACTGGACGGCGATCTGGTACCTGGGCCAGAAGGCCTGGTTCCGGAACCCGGCGAAGCAGCCGACGGCCGTGCACGCGAAGGGGCTGGTGGTCACGCCGAAGGCCGGGGCCGCCGACGTCCCCGTCTACGGCCGCGCCTACCCGGAGGCGTCCGCGTACCCGACAGGCGTCCCGGCGCAGGCCGTCTCGCCGCTGCCGTACCGGATCCCGGCGGGCCAGAAGTACGTCGTCGGTGACGCGATGCCGGGCCAGTACTACTACGCGGTGACCTTCGACGAGGCCTCGCACAAGGTCGTGACCGGCAAGGACATGTACTACGAGATCCAGTACGGCCACCGGGTCGGCTTCGTGCGGGCCGCCGATGTCCGGGTGCTTCCCTCGGCCTCCTGAGTCACGGGCCGAAGGAAACGGTCAGGGGCCGGGTCCGCCGGGAGGCGGGTCCGGCCCCTGTGTGTCCCGTGCCGACTCCGGCGGGTCAGCCCTGCTGGAACAGTTCCGCGGGGAGCGGCTTGAGCAGGGCGTAGAGGTCGTCGGTGATGGGGCGGTCCCAGGCGGTGATGGTCACCAGGACGTTGTCGCTGCGGTCGAACTGCACGCAGGAGATGCGGCTCTCGGACAGCTTGAGGCGGCGCACCACGAGCAGGTTGTCGCCCTGCAGTACCGGCACGTCCTCGGTGCCGACGACGGTGACCTCCTCGTCGTTCTCCAGGGCGAGGAGGAGCTGGGCCACCTCGAAGGGGATCTCCCCCTCGTCGACCTCACGGGCCGGGGATCCCTCCGGGAGGTTGCCGATGATCATCGCCGGGCCCCGGCCGCCGAACAGGTCGTAGCGCAGGAACACGCCCTGGCAGCTGCCGTCGGGGGCGGGCAGCAGGCCGGCACCGAGATTGCCCGGCCAGTCGCCCGGATCCATGGCCAGTACGTCGAATTCGGGCCCGGCGGGAGTGGCGCTGCGGCGGCGGAGGAAGGACATGCCGCCATGGTACGTGTCCGCGCCCGCGTCCGACCTGGGGCCGGGGCTCAGCTCGGGTCAGCTCAGGTGAGGTCGAACTCGCCCTCCCGCGCGCCGGAGACGAACGCGCCCCATTCCGCGGGGGTGAAGATCAGGGACGGGCTCTCGGGGCGGCCACTGTTGCGCATCGCGATGAAGCCCTCGACGAAGGCGATCTGGACATCTCCGCGCCCCTTGCTGCTGGAGTGCCACTCCGCGTTGGTGAGGTCCAGGTCGGGTTTGACCCAACCCGTGAGGGCGTGCTGCTGGATGGTGCTCTCGGCCACGGCCGTGCTCCTCCCGTTTCGTCGTCCGCGGTCAGCCTAGCGACCGGTTCCGGGCACCGACAGGGCACGTGAAGGGACGCTTCCCGGAACGGGGTCCCCCGGGCGCGGCAGGGCGCCCGTGCGGACGCGTCCGGCAGGACAGGGGGGCCTGCCCGGCTTATCGAGGGAGGGGCGTCCCGTCGTCGTCCCACCTCGTCGTCCCTTCGCCACCCCCACCCCTGTAGCCGTCCTGGATCGTCCCTCGCCATCACCTCGTCGTCCTGGAGCGGACCATACCGTCGACTTCGTCCGTGGTGAAGGTCGGCGGGCCCGCGCCCGGTCGGCTGGGCCGTCTGGGCGAGTGGTGTGCCCGGCACTTCGTCGTCGTCCTCGTGGCCCGGCTGGTCGCGCTGCTCGGCCGGCACGCGTGGCGCACCCCGCGGTGGCTGCACCGGGTCCTGCCGCGCATCGACGCGGAGGGCGGGGGCACGGGTGAGGTCCGCTCCCGACCGCTCGGTCGCGGGCCCGGCTCCTGCCGGCGCAACAGGTCGGTCGCTGGTCCGGCTCCTTCCGGGTCAGGCGCCGGTCCGGCCGTCCGGCGTGTAGAGGTGGGCGCGGACACGGCGCAGCCAGGCCTCGACGGGCGCCTCGTCCGGCTGCGGGGGCAGCACCGTTCGGGTCGTGGCGAAGGCGTCCTCGTAGTGGCGCAGGAGGGGCCGGGCGGCGGACGGGTCGGCGGCGACCTGTTCGCCGAACCGGTGGTACTCCTCCGGGTCCTCCACGCGGAGGGTCAGCCGGCCGGTGGCGTAGAGCTCGTGGCCCTGGTGGCACAGGCGTTTGAGGTGGCGGGCGTGCTTGGCGGTGCGCCTGCGCACGTCGGCCGGGAAGGAGCCGTCGCCGCGCGCCTGGAGCCGTCGGAACTGCTGGGCGGCGTAGCCGAGGTAGGCGGCGCGGACGCGCGGGGCGGACAGCAGGGTGGAGCGCAGGGCGACGAGTTCGTCGCCCAGTTCGCTGCGCACCTCGTACAACTCCTCCGGGAGCCAGACGAGTTCGAGCACGGTGGGGTTGCCGGCGAGGGCGAGCCGGCACCACTTCGCCGCCTCGTGCAGGGTGCGGTCCGGCGCGGTGGTGACGTGGGACTCCTTCGGCCGGTGCAGGCCGTGCAGGTCCTCGGTGGGGGCCGCGAACACGCCGAGCCGGTCCACGTCGGAGCCCGCGTGGGCGAGTCCGTACGCGGTGGAGCCGACGACGCCGGAGAGCAGGACGTGGGTGGCGGACACGGGCGGGCCCTCTCTTCGCGGGAGTCCTCCCCTGTGCGCGGAATCCCTGTGCTGGTGGGGCCCATTGTGGTGAGCGGCGGGCGGTGCGGTCACCGGATTATTCGCGGGGCTCGCCCGGCGGCCACTGTTCCTCCTGCTCTTTCCGCTCCTCCTGCTCCTTCCGCTCCTCGCGCTCCCCCGGCTCGCCCGACTGCTCCTCCGTGAACCTCTCCCGCAGTTCCCGCTTGAGGATCTTGCCGCTGGCGTTGCGCGGGAGCGCGTCCACGAACAGCACCCGCTTGGGCGCCTTGAAGTGGGCGAGCCGGTCTCGCGCGTGCGCGAGGAGTTGCTCCTCGGTGACCTCGCCGCGCGGGACGACCACCGCCGTGACGGCCTCGATCCAGTGGGCGTCGGGCAGCCCGATCACGGCGGCCTCGGCCACCGCCTCGTGGGTGTAGAGCGCGTCCTCGACCTGGCGCGAGGCGACCAGTACGCCGCCGGAGTTGATGACGTCCTTCACCCGGTCGACGACGGTGAAGTACCCGTGGGCGTCGCGCACGGCGAGGTCGCCGGAGTGGAACCAGCCGTCGCGGAAGGCCTCGGCGGTCTCCTCGGGCTTGTCCCAGTAGCCCTCGCAGAGTTGGGGTGAGCGGTAGACGATCTCGCCGCGTTCACCGTCGGGCACGTCCCGCCCCTCCTCGTCGACCACCTTGGCCTCGACGAACAGCACGGGGCGCCCGCAGGAGTCCATGCGGCCCCTGTGCTCGCCGGGGCCGAGGACCATGGCGAGCGGGCCGATCTCGCTCTGGCCGAAGCAGTTGTGGAAGGCGAGGTGCGGCAGCCGCTCCTTCAGCCGTTCGAGGACCGGCACCGGCATGATCGACGCCCCGTAGTAGGCCTTGCGCAGTCCGCCGAGGTCGCGGGTGGCGAAGTCGGGGCGGCCGGCCAGGGCGATCCACACGGTCGGCGGGGCGAAGAAGCTGTCCGCGCGGCCCGACTCGATCAGGTCGAGGAGCACGTCGCCGTCGGGGGCGTCGAGCAGGATGTTCTCGGCGCCGACGGCGAGGTAGGGCAGCAGGAAGACGTGTGTCTGGGCCGAGTGGTAGAGCGGCAGCGCGTGCACGGGGCGGTCGCCGGCCTGGAGGTCGAGTGCGGTGATCGCGCTCAGGTACTCGTGCACCAGCGCGCGGTGCGTCATCATCGCGCCCTTGGGCAGGGCGGTGGTGCCCGAGGTGTAGAGGAGCTGCGCGAGGTCCTCGGCGCGCGGTTCGGGACCGTCGTACGGCTCGGTCGCCGCGAGCCGTGCGAGCAGCGAGCCCTCGGCGTCGCGCAGCGGCAGGGCGCGGGTGCCGGCGGGCAGGTTCCCTGTGAGGTCCGGGTCGGCGAGGACGAGGGAGCAGCCGGACTGCCCGACGAGGTAGGCCAGGTCGTCCCCGGTGAGGGCGTGGTTGACCGGTACGTGGACCAGTCCGGCCCGGGCGCAGGCCAGGAAGCCGATCACGTAGGCGTCGGAGTTGTGGCCGTAGGCGCCGACCCGGTCGCCGGGGGCGAGCCCGGCGTCGAGCAGTGTGCGGGCGGCGCGGGAGACGGCGTCGTCGAGGTCGGCGTAGGTCCAGTGCCGGTCGCCGAAGTGGAGCGCGACGCGTGCGGGGGTGCGGCCGGCGCTGCGCCGCAGGACACCGTCCACGGTGACACTCCGACCGGCCTTGACCCCGCCGGGTCCGGCGCTGCCGCCGCCACCGTGTTCCGCTCCTGCCCCTGCCGATCGCGCCATGCCCTGTCCCTCCGCCCGGCCCGTTCTGCCCGTGATCCTGGGGTGCGGCGGGGGCGGGGGCAAGCGGCGCGCCGTCCCGCGGGGTGCGCGGGGGTCCGCGGCCGACGGCCACGGGCATGGCGTGATCACGGTCAACCCGGGGTCGGGTCACGGCAACACCCCACCGGCCCGCATGCCCCTTGTTAGGCTCAACGCTCCCTTCCGACACAGTAGTTGAGGGGCACCATGCGTATTCGTCACAGATGGGCGGCCGTCGCGGCCGCCGTCCTGTTCGCCACCGCGGGGACCCTGCCCGCGACCGCCGCCCAGGGCGCGGCACACCATCCGGAACGTCCTTCCGCCGGCGGGCTGTCGGCCGAGATCCGCTACACCGAGTACGGCATTCCGCACATCGTCGCCGAGGACTACCCGGACCTCGGCTTCGGCGAGGGCTACGCCCAGGCCGCCGACCAGGTCTGCACGCTCGCCGACGGCTTCGTCACGCTGCGCGGGGAGCGCTCGCGCTGGTTCGGCGCCGACGCGCGGCCGGACGGCTCGCTGTCCTCGGCGTCGACCAATCTGACCAGCGACCTCTACTTCCGCGGGGTGCGCCGGGCGCACACGGTGGAGAAGCTGCTCGCCGAGCGCGCGCCGCTGGGCCCGAGCAAGGAGGTGCGCGAGCTGATGCGCGGCTGGGCCGCCGGGTACAACGCCTGGCTGGCCCGGCACCGGATCACCGACCCCGCCTGCGAGGGCGCGGACTGGGTGCGGCCGGTCACCCCGCTCGACGTGGCCGTGCGCGGCTACGCGGTGGTCGTCCTGGCCGGTCAGGGCCGCGTCGTCGACTCGCTGGCGACCGCGCGTCCACCCGCCGCCGGTGCGTCGGACGAGCGCTCCGCAGCGGTGACCCCCGACCCGCGGGCGGCGGCCCGTGCCGCGCGGGAGATGTTCGCGCAGGACCGGAGCGACATGGGGTCCAACGCGGTCGCCTTCAGCGGGGCCACCACTGCCGACGGCCGGGGTCTGCTGCTGGGCAACCCGCACTACCCGTGGCAGGGCGGCCGCCGCTTCTGGCAGTCCCAGCTCACCGTCCCGGGCGAGCTGAACGTGGCCGGCGGTTCGCTGCTCGGTCTGCCGATCACCTCCATCGGCTTCAACGGCCGCACGGCGTGGAGCCACACGGTGGCCACCGGGACCCCGGAGAACCTGTACCAGCTCACCCTCGATCCCTCCGACCCCACGGTCTACCTGGTCGACGGCCGGCGGGAGCGGATGACGAAGCGGACCGTGACCGTCGCCGTGAAGGACGCCGCGCCGGTCACCCGCGCCCAGTGGTGGACGCGGTACGGCCCGGTCATCACCTCCATGGGCAGCCAGATACCCCTGCCCTGGACGGCCACGACGGCGTACGCGCTCAACGACCCCAACGCGGCCAACCTCCGCTTCGCCGACACCTCCCTCGGCTTCGCCAAGGCCCGGAGCACCGCGGACGTCCAGCGCTCCCTGGAGCGGAACCAGGGGCTGCCGTGGGTGAACACCATCGCCGCCGACTCCTCGGGACACTCCCTGTTCACCCAGTCCCAGGTGCTGCCCCGCATCACCGACGGCCTTCAGGCGCGCTGCTCCACCCCGCTGGGCCGGGCCACGTACTCCTCCGCGGGGCTCGCGGTCCTCGACGGCTCCCGCGGCGCCTGTGCGCTCGGGAGTGACGCGGACGCCGTCCAGGCGGGCACCTTCGGGCCCTCCCGGATGCCGACGCTGAAGGACGCGCCGTACGCGGAGAACAGCAACGACAGCGCGTGGCTGGCCAACGCGGACCGTCCGCTGACCGGTTACGAGCGGGTGTTCGGCCGGATCGCCGCGCCGGTGAGCCCGCGCACACGGGGCGCCGTGCAGGACGTGTCCGCGATGGCCGCGCGCGGCCGTCTGACCGTACGGGACCTGCAGCGGCAGCAGTTCGCCGACCGGGTGCCGGTGGCCGACCTGGCCGCCGGTGACACCGCCCGGGCCTGCGCCGCACTGCCCGGCGGTACGGCGACGGCGTCCGACGGGACGACCGTGGACGTGTCGAAGGCGTGCCGGGTTCTCGCGGACTGGAACCGCACCGCCGGCACCGACAGCAAGGGCGCGCTGCTCTTCGACCGGTTCTGGCGGAAGCTGAGCGGCGCCCTGCCACTGGACCGACTGTGGGAGGTCCCGTTCTCCGCGACGGCCCCGCTGAGCACCCCGCGCACGCTGAACACCGCCACGCCCGCCTTCGCCACCGCCCTCGCCGACGCGGTACGGGAGCTCGACGGGGCCGGGATCGGGCTCGACGAACCGCTGGGCGCCCACCAGTTCGTGGTGCGCGACGGCAGGCGGATCCCGGTGCCGGGCGGGACCGAGTCGCTCGGGGTGTGGAACAAGGTCGAGTCGGTGTGGGACGCGCCGGCCGGCGGCTACACCGAGGTGACCACCGGGTCGAGTCATGTGCAGGCGGTCGGCTGGGACGGCAGCGGCTGCCCGGTGGCCCGGACGCTGCTGACGTACTCGCAGTCCTCGAACCCGAACTCGGCGCACTACGCCGACCAGACCCGGCTGTTCTCCCAGGAGAAGTGGGTGACGTTCCGCTTCTGCGAGCGTGACATCCGCTCCTCGCCCGCGCTGAGGGTGGTGCGGGTCAGGGGCTGAGGGACGGTGGTGGCGGGTCCGGTCCGGGCCCGCCACCACTGCCGCCCTCCGGTGGCGCCCCGTCAGATGGTGTCCTCCAGTACGGCCCGGGCCGCGTTGTGGCCCGGGATGCCGCTCACCCCGCCGCCGCGCACCGCGCCCGCCCCGCACAGCAGGACATTGGCGTGCGCGGTCTCCACGCCCCAGCGGCCGGTGACGCCCTCCTGCGCGTACGGCCAGGACAGTTCGCGGTGGAAGATGTTGCCGCCGGGCAGCCGCAGGTCGCGTTCCAGGTCGAGCGGGGTGCGTGCCTCGATGCAGGGGCGGCCCTCGGCGTCGGTGGCCAGGCAGTCGGCGAGCGGTTCGGCGAGGTGGGCGTCGAGTTGGGCGAGGGTGGCCGTCAGCAGTTCCTCGCGGCGGCCGTCGTTGTCGGCGGCGAAGAGCCGGGCCGGGGTGTGCAGGCCGAACAGGGTGAGCGTGTGGTGGCCCCGGGCGGCTTGATCGGGGCCGAGGATGCTCGGGTCGGTGAGCGAGTGGCAGTAGATCTCCGAGGGCGGCGCGGTGGGCAGTGCGCCGGCGGCGGCCTGGGCGTGGGCGGTCGCGAGCTGTTCGTAGCCCTCGGCGATGTGGAAGGTGCCGGCGAACGCCTCGCGCGGGTCGACGGCGGTGTCGCGCAGCCGGGGCAGCCGGGTGAGCAGCATGTTCACCTTGAGCTGGGCGCCCTCGGCGGGGGCGGGCGGGGTGTCGCCGGTGAGCCGGGCCAGTTCCTCGGGCGAGGCGCCCACGAGGACGTGCCGTGCGGCGACGGCGGCCTCGCCGTCGGGGCCCCGGTGCGTGACCTCGGCGGTGCGGCCGTCGGTGTCGATACGGACGGCCTCGCGGCCGGTGCGCAGGTGGGCGCCCGCCTCCCGGGCGGCGTCCGCCAGGGCGTCGGTGAGCGCGCCCATGCCGCCCACGGGCACGTCCCACGCGCCGGTGCCGCCGCCGATCACGTGGTACAGGAAGCAGCGGTTCTGGGCGAGGGAGGCGTCGTGGGCACCGGCGAAGGTGCCGATGAGGGCGTCGGTGAGGACGACGCCGCGGACCGTGTCGTCGGTGAAGCGTTCCTCGACGGCGGCGCCGACCGGTTCCTCGAACAGGGCCCGCCAGGCCTCCTCGTCGTCGATGCGGCGGCGCAGCTCCGCGCGGGTCGGCAGGGGCTCGGTGAGTGTGGGGAAGACCCGGCGGGCGAGACGGCCGGTCATGTCGTAGAAGCGCTGCCAGGCCTCGTACTCGCGGTCGGAGCCGGTGAGGCGGGCGAACGCCTCGCGGGTGCGCCGCTCTCCGCCGCCGACCAGCAGTCCGGTGGGGCGGCCGGCGCGTTCGACGGGGGTGTACGAGGAGATCGTGCGCGGGCGGGTCCGGAAGGTGAGGCCGAGGTCCTGGACGATCTTCGACGGCAGCAGGCTGACCAGGTAGGAGTAGCGGGAGAGCCGGGCGTCCACGCCGGGGAACGGGCGGGTGGAGACGGCGGCGCCGCCGGTGTGGTCCAGGCGTTCCAGGACGAGCACGGACCGGCCGGCCCGGGCGAGGTAGGCGGCGGCGACCAGTCCGTTGTGGCCGCCGCCCACGATCACGGCGTCGTAGCGGTCGGCGGCGGGGTGTCCCTGGGGTGCGGGCATGTGGTCCTTGGTAACACGCGGGGGCGGGGTGGGCCAGGGTGCGTCTGCGAGGGCGTGGTGTTCAGGGGGTGAGGCGGCGCGGGTCGGGACGGGTACCCGGACCGAGGCGCGCGGTGGCGCGCAGTATGTGCTGCGGCGGGAGCTGCCAGCGCAGGCGCGCGGGGAGGGTGCGCAGCAGGGCGCCGGTGCGCCGGAGCCGTCGGGTGACGGTGGCGGGCGGCGGGGCGGGGCGGCCGTACAGCGCGTGGGCGTACGGCGGGAGGGCGGCGTAGGACAGGTCCGCCACGTGCCGCCAGAGCAGGGCGCGGGCCGGGACGAGGAGGGGGTGGACCGGGGGGCGGCGCAGGAAGTCCTCGATCTCACGGGCATCGGGCCCGGCGGCCAGCGAGGGCTGTACCGAGGCGAAGTAGGCGGCGAGTTCGGCCCGGTCGCCGGGCACTTCGCCGGGGTCCAGGCCGACGAGCCGGGCGCTCACGCGGTGTTCGGCGATGTAACGGTCGGCGTGGACGTCGGTGAGGGGGAAACCGGAGCGGCGCAGCACGTGCAGGTAGGAGTCGATCTCGGCGCAGTGCACCCAGAGCAGCAGTTCGGGGTCGTCGACGCGGTAGGTCCGCCCGGTGTCCGGGTCGGTGGCGCGGAGCCTGTCGTGGATGCGGCGGACGTGGGCGCCCGCGCGTTCGGCGGCCTCGGTGGTGCCGTAGGTCGTGGTGCCCACGTAGTCGGCGGTGCGGCGCAGCCTGCCCCAGGCGTCGTCGCGGAAGTCGGAGTTCTCGATCACTCCGCGGACTGCGCGGGGGTGCAGGGCCTGGAGGTAGAGGGCGCGGATGCCGGCCACCCACATCATCGGGTCGCCGTGCGCCTGCCAGGTCACGGAGGCCGGGGTGAAGAGGCCGGGATCGGCACGCTCGCCGTGGTGGCTGTGGGGGGTGTCCACGGAGCCCAGGCTAACGCGCCCCCGGGTGTCACCCTGGGATCGCGCGGCTCCCCGCGCCCGCGGGCGGGGCGCGGCCCCGTCTTCAGGAGCGCGGGGAACCGCGCGAGCCCACCACGACGCACCCGTACCCGCCGGCGCACCGCACGCGGCTCTCCCCGGGCGCCGGCCGCGGGCCGTGGGGCCACCGGCCCGTCAGGCCAGAGTGGCCATGAAGTCCGTGCAGGCCTGCGCGCACTCGCGGCAGACCTTGGCGGTGTCCTCCGCGCCCGGGTGGTCGTCGAAGACGTGCGCGCTCTCCAGGCACGCCGCCCGGCACCACTCGACCTGGACGCGGAGCGCCGCCTCGTCCTGGCTGCCCTGTTCGGACAGGACGCGGCAGGTGGCGTCGCACACCTCGGCGCACATGATGCCCTTGCGTCGTACCGCTTCCTGGTCCGCCGGCCCGCCCGGATCCACGAGGCTCGCGCGCAGGGCACAGGCACGTGCACACTCGGTACACGTCTGGGCGCACGCGAAGCGGTCCTCCAGGAACCGGAAGAGCTCCTCCTGAGTCGTCGTCCGAGATGTCGTCGTAGTCACCCTGTCCGGGTAGCCGGGCTCCCCGGCCCCAAACCACCGGTGGCGCGGGCGGAGTGGGTGCGCGGGCGCGCGTCGAGGGGCCCGCGCGCTCGGCGCGGGCCCCTCATGTACGTACTGCCGGACGGTGCCGGAGTCCACCGCGACCGTCAGGTGCTGCCGGGGCCGCCGCTGCCGAAGCCGCCGCTGCCGCCCTGGTTCCAGCGGGGTCGCTTCTGTTCCGGGTCCGTCCGGGACGAGGCGTTGCCGTGGGCGGGCATCTCGTGCGGGGTGAGGCGGTGCTCGTCGTCGCGGGGCATCTCGTGCGGTTCCCGCACCTGCTGCTCCTCGCGGACGGGGCCGCCCTCGGGCATCCTCGGCTGTTCCTCGGGGCGGGGCGGGGCCGGCGCGCGCCGTCGGGTCTGGTAGCCCTTCCACACCGCGCCGATCAGCAGCGCGACCACGACCACGCCCGCGACGACCGGTCCGATGACGGAGAAGCCGCTCGCCGCGGTGGTTACCGTCCATTGCGTACTCATGGCTCCCGCGTACCCCGGAAGCCCCCTCACAACCGCGGGCCCTGTGACACGCCGGACGGCCCTCTCCTCCCTGGCCCTGTCAGGGAGGAGAGGGCCGTCGATCCGGTCAGGACTCCCGCGTCACCACGAGGCTGACGTTGTGCCCGCCGAAGCCGAAGGAGTTGGCCAGGGCCGCCGCGGGGCGGTCCGTACGGTTCTCCCCGGCGACGACGTCCAGGTGGATCCTGGGGTCGACCGTCCGCAGGTTCCGGGTCGCCGGGACGACCCCGTGGTGGACGGAGAGCAGCGCGGACGTGGCGCCGAAGGCCCCGGAGGCGCCGAGCATGTGCCCGGTCATGGACTTCGTCGCCGTGACGGTCGGGTGGTCGCCCACCGCCTTGGCGACGGCGTCGGCCTCGGCGAGGTCACCGCCCTCGGTGGAGGTGGCGTGCGCGTGCACGTGCCCGATGTCGCCGGGTTCCAGCTCCGCGTCCCGCAGTGCCGCGCGGATCGCCAGTATCTGGCCCTCCGCGTCGGAGGCGGAGATGTGGTGGGCGCTGGAGTTGACGGCTGCGCCGGCCAGGGCGCCGTAGACGCGCGCGCCCCGGGCGCGCGCGAAGTCCGCGCGCTCCAGGACCATGACACTCGCGCCCTCGGCCATCACGAAGCCGGTGCGCTCCGCGTCGAAGGGCCGGGACACCCCGGCCGGGTCGCCCTCGTCCCGGGAGAGCGCCTTCATCTGTGCGAACGCGGCCACGATGAACGGGTGCACCGAGGCCTCGGTGCCGCCCGCGACCACGACGTCGGCGCGGCCGAGCCGGATCAGGTCCAGTCCCAGCGCGATCGCCTCCGCGCCGGAGGCGCAGGCGCTGACCGGCGCCCGTGCCCCGGCCCGCGCGCCCAGGTCGAGGCTGACCCAGGCGGCGGGACCGTTCGGCATGAGCATGGGCACGGCGTGCGGGGACAGCCTGCGCATGCCGGAACTCGCGTACAGCTCGTTCTGGCCGAGCGTGCTGAGCACGCCCCCGATACCGGTGCCGACGACCACGGCGAGCCGCTCGGGCTCGACCTCGGGCCGGCCCGCGTCCTCCATGGCCTGCCGGGCGGCGGCCACGGCGAGCTGCTCGCCGCGGTCCAGCCTGCGCGCCTGGACCCGGCCCAGGATGTCGACGGGGTCGGCGGTGACCGTCCCGGCGATCCGTACGGGCAGGTCCTCGGGCCAGTCCCCGGGCAGGGCGCGCACGCCGGAGCGCTGGTCGAGCAGCGCCTGCCAGGAGTCGGCCGCGGTGGCGCCCAGGGGGGTCAGCGCGCCGAGCCCCGTGACGAGGACGTCGTGGTGCCCGCTCATCCGCCGCTGCCCTCCGTCCGCTCCCCGGCGCGGACGGACCGCGTGCCGCTCCGGAAGAGCAGGGCCACGTTGTGCCCGCCGAAGCCGAAAGAGTTCTTCACCGCGATGTTCTGTCCGTCGCCCAGCTTGAGCGGCGAGCCGTGCACCACGTCGAGTGCGACGCCGTCGTCGAGGCGCTCGAAGTTGCGGGTCGGCGGCACCAGGCCGTGGTGCAGGCTGAGGATCGTGGCGATGGACTCGAGGGCGCCGGCGGCCCCCAGGGTGTGGCCGGTCATCGACTTCAGGGCGGTGACCGCCGGTCCCCGGCCGTCGCCGAACACGTCCCGCACCGTCTTGGCCTCGGCGGCGTCGCCGGGGAGCGTGGACGTGCCGTTGGCGTTGTAGAACGCCACCTCCTCGGGGGAGACGCCGGCTTCCTTCAGCGCCGCCCGCACCGCGAGGGTGCTGCCGGCGCCCTCGGGGTCCGGCTGCACCATGTGGTACGCGTCGGAGGTGATGCCCACCCCGGCGAGCTCGGCGTAGATCCGGGCGCCGCGCTCGCGGGCGTGCCGCTCGGACTCCAGGACGAGGATGCCCGAGCCCTCGCCGAGGACCATGCCGTCGCGGTCCGCGTCGAACGGGCGGGACGCGGCGGCGGGGTCGTCCACCCGCGTGGACAGGGCCCGCATGGCCGAGAACGAGGCCAGGACCAGGGGGTGCAGCGGGGCTTCGGTACCGCCCGCCACGACGATGTCGGCGTCGCCGCGACGGATCAGTTCGACCGCCGTCGCCAGCGCCTGCGTACCGGAGGAGCAGGCGTTGACGCTGGTGTGCACCCCTACACGGGCGTCGACCATCAGGGCCACGGCCGCGGCGGAGCCGTTGCCCATGGACATCGGCACGGTCATCGGCGGCACCCGCCGCCAGCCGCGCTCCTTGAGCGCCTCCCAGCCGTTGATGATGGCGTTCATGTCGCCCAGCGCGGCCGAGACGGCGACGGCCACGCGGTGCGGGGAGACGGAGGCGCCGTCGAGCCCGGCGTCGCTCCACGCCTCGGCCGCGGCGGTGACCGCGAGCTGTGCGGAGCGGCTGAAGCGGCGGCGCTGCTGGTGGTCGAGCCCGGCGCCGGGCTCGACCTTGATGCGGCCGCCCAGGACGGGCGGCGAATCCTCGGTCCACGGCTCGTCGTCCAGCACGCGGACGCCGCTCTCGCCGCGCAGGAGCGCGTCCCACGTGGCGGCCACGTCACCGCCGAGCGGGGTGGTCGTGCCGAGGCCGGTGACGACGACCTTGGTCTGCTCCGGGGGTGTGCTCATCGGGTGCGTGCCTCCTGTCCGAGCCGGGCGGCGAGCTTGCCGGAGTCCTTCTTGACGGAGTTGATGAGAACCTTGCGCAGCAGGGTCTTCGGCATGATGCCGAAGTAGTCCCCGGGCTGGACGTCGAACGTCCAGTGCACGTCGGTGCCGCCGTCCTCGTTGGCGGTGTAGGCGTAGGTGCCCTGGTAGGACACGGGCCCGCTCAGCGTGTGGAACTTCGACAGGCGGCCCGGCTCGAACTCGTCGATCTCGACGGTGAACTCCATGCGCTTGCCGATGAGCTGGAACACGATGTCGTACCGGCAGCCGGGCCGCGGCTCGCCGCCCCGCAGGGTGACGCCCGTGACGGCCGCCTGCCACTCCGGGTCCTGCTCGGGGTCCGAGATGCGGGCGAACGCCTCCTGCGGCGGGACAGGCACGCTGAAGGTGTACTCGGCCCTGACCGTCTCATCCTTGCTCATCGTTCGTCTCTCCTTCTCCGTGGCGCGAGGCCGGGTGCGACTGAAGGTGGGGGCCGACGGCCAGGGCGGCCTTCTCGGCGTGCGGCGGGTACATCACCGAGTTGTGGTCACCGGGGACGTCGATGACGTCCAGGGACCCCTCGATCAGTGACTGCCAGCCGAGCGTGGGCCCGTAGTCGGTGGTCTCGTCGACGGCGCGCAGCAGCACCAGGTCGACGTCGGCGGGCTCCGGCAGATAGGTCTGCAGGGCGATGCCGTTGGCCAGGTAGGCCTCGAAGTAGCGCAGGATCTGCGCGCGGTCGGCGTCCTGGGCGAGGACGCCGAGGTCGGCGGCCTCCTTCAGGATGTGGTCGAACGCGGCGTCGCCGCCGAGTTCGCGCAGGTACTCCGCCGGGATGTCGAGGGTCTTGCCGTAGGGCACCGCGAGGTCCCGCGCGAACCACGACAGGATCGTCGCGTCGTCGGAGGACTCCGGGATGTTCTCCTCGACGGGCGCGCGGCTGTCGATGCCGAACACGAGGTCGGTGCTCTCGCCCGCCTCGCGCAGCTGGACGGCCACCTCGTAGGCGATGACGCCGCCGAAGCACCAACCGCCCACGGTGTAGGGACCGTTCGGCTGTAGGGCCTTGATGTACTCGAGGTAGCGGGTGGCCATGGCCTCGACGCTGACCTCGGCCTCGCCCTCGCTCTCGATGCCGGGGGCCTCGACGGCGAGGACGGGCCGGCCCTCGGGGAGGTGGCGGGTGAGTTCGACGTAGCAGAAGACGGTGCCGCCGAAGGGGTGGAACAGGAACACCGGCCGCTGGTCCGGGTGGGCGGGGTCGCCCTCGCGCAGGGTGACCACCGGGACGCGCTCGCCGTCCTGGTCCTGCCCGCCGCGGCGGACGAGCGCGGCGAGTTCCGCGACGGTGCCCTGGCGGAGCATGACGGAGATCGGCACGTCCACGTCCCACTCCTCGCGGATGGCCGCGCTGAGCCGGACGGCGAGCAGGGAGTGGCCGCCCACGTCGAAGAAGTTGTCGTGGATGCCGACCTGGGACAGGCCGAGGATCTCCGTCCACATCCGCGCCAGGGTGATCTCCGTGGCGTCGCGCGGCTTGGCGAACCCGGCGTCGGAGGTGGCGACGGGCTCGGGCAGCCGGTTGCGGTCGATCTTCTTGTTGGCGGTCAGCGGCAGTTCGTCGAGGACCATGACGACGCCGGGCACCATGTACGGCGGCAGGGAGAGCGCGGCCGCCGACTTCACGTCCGCCTGCTTCAGTTCGACGCCGGACTCGGCGACCAGGTAGGCCACCAGGCGGTCGTCGCGGACGACGACCACGGCCGTGGCGACCCCGTCGACCGCTTCGAGGACGGTCTCGACCTCGGAGAGCTCGATGCGGTAGCCGCGCAGCTTGACCTGGTTGTCCAGCCGCCCGTGGTGCAGCAGCCGGCCCTCGCTGGTGAAGCGGGCCCGGTCGCCGGTGCGGTAGAGCCGGTCCTCGGGGGCGGCGGGGAGTCCGGTGACGAACCGCTCCGCCGTCAGTTCCTCGCGGTCCCAGTAGCCGAGCGCGAGGCCGTCGCCGCCGATCCACAGCTCGCCGGGGAACCCGGGTTCCACCTGCCGGCCCTGCGGGTCGAGGGTGTGGAGCCGGGTGTTGGCGAGCGGCGTGCCGATGTCGATGCCCCGGGCGGGGTCGACGCGGCCCGAGGTGGACCAGATGGTCGTCTCGGTGGGCCCGTAGACGTTGCGCAGGCTCGCCACCCGGGTGCTGAGGAACTCGGCCAGTTCAAGGGGGAGTTCCTCGCCGCCGCAGAGCACGTTGAGCCGCTCGGAGCCCTGCCAGCCGGCGTCCCGGAGCATGCGCCAGGAGGTGGGCGTGGCCTGCATCCAGGTGGCGCCGGACTCCTCGATGCGGACGGCGAGCGCGGCTCCGTCGGCCGCGGTGGTGCTGTCGCACACGAGGACCCTGCCGCCGGTGAGCAGCGGCAGGTACAGCTCCAGGCCGGCGATGTCGAAGGAGACCGTGGTGACGGCGAGCAGGCTGTCGTCGGATGTGAAGCCGGTGTCCTCCCGCATCGACAGGAGCAGGTTGGTCAGGGCGTGGTGCGGGATCGCCACCCCCTTGGGGCGGCCGGTGGAGCCGGAGGTGTAGAGGACGTAGGCGAGGTCACCGGCCCCGACAAAGGCGCGCTCGCCGCCGGGGGCGGCGGGCGGCAGGTCGTCGAGGTCGAGCACCGGCAGGCCGGGCACGTGGCTGTCGGCCAGCGTGCCGCTGCTGAGCAGCAGCCGGGCGCGGGAGTCCTCGGCCATGTAGGCCAGCCGCTCGGCGGGGAGGCTGGGGTCCAGGGGGACGTAGGCGGCCCCGGCCTCCAGGACGCCGAGGAGGGCGGCCACGAGCGGGGCGCCGCGGTCGGCCATGACGGCGACCCGGTCCCCGGCGACGACCCCGGCAGTCCGCAGCGCGGCCGCGACCGTCTCGACCTCGGTCAGCAGCCGGGCGTAGCTCCACTGCTCCTCCCCGGTCTTCCCGGCGACCAGCGCGATCGCCTCGGGGGTGCGGGTGGCCTGCTCCCGGAAGAGGTGCGGCAGTCCGGCCTCGGGGACGGTGCGGGCGGGTCCGGTGCCCCAGTCGGCGATCCGGGTCCGCTGCCGCTCGTCGCCCCGGGGCAGGCTGCCCAGCGGCTCGTCGGGGCGGGTGACCAGCGTCTCCACGGTGGTGACGAAGGAGGCGGCCAGTTCCCGGGCCGTCCGCTCGGTGAAGACGTCGGTGTTGAAGCGCAGGACGCCCGCGTAGGCGCCGGCGCGCTCCGCGCCCATCTCGATCCAGAGGTCGGTCTGGCCCTCCTGCTGCGGCAGCGGGTACGGCCGCAGGGTGGCCCCGGCCAGCTCCAGCTCGGTGCCCTCGCCGGGCTCCAGCAGGAAGAAGTCGTCCATGTCGTTCAGGAACGGCAGCCGGTCCCAGGCGAAGCCGGCCTGGTACAGGGGTGTGCGGCTGGGGTCGCGCGGCGGCGCGAGCTCCCGGACCAGCCAGGGGAAGGGCAGTTCCTGCGCCCGGGTGGCCCGCAGCACCCGCTCGCGGGAGGAGGCGAGGAGCTGACGGTAGGTCGACTCCTCGTTCACCTCGCCGCGGACGACGACGGTGTTGACGAAGTTGCCGAGCGCGTCGCGGAACTGCCGCTGCACACGGCCGGAAGTGGGGGTGCCGACCATGACGTCCGCCTGGCCGCTGAGCCGGCTGAGCAGCACCAGGTAGGCGGAGAGCAGCACGGTGTACGGCGTCGTGGAGGACTCGCGCGCCAGTCGCCGTACCGCCTCGGTGGTGTCGGCACTGAGGCCGAAGGGCACCGAGGCGCCGTCGTAGGACGGGGCGGGCGGCCGGGGCCGGTCGCCGTACAGGTCGAGGGCGGGCGGCGCGTCGGCGAGCCGTTCCTCCTCACCGGCGAGGAGGGCGGCGGCCCGCTCGCCGGTGAGGAAGTCGCGCTGCTGCTCGGCATAGGCGGCGAAGGAGCCGCCGTCCAGAGTGAACCGGTTGGGGGTGCCCTCCAGGCGGCCGCGCACCTCGGACAGCAGGAGCGCCAGCGACCAGAAGTCGATCGCGATGTGGTGCATCACGACGGTGAACACCCAGGTGCGCTCGGCGGTCCGGTAGAGGTGGACGCGCCACAGCGGCGGGCGGGCGAGGTCGAACGGCTCGCGGCTGTCGGTACGGATGCGGTCGCGCAGCTCGGCCGGGTCGGTGCCGCGGACGTCGGCGTGCCGGATGTCGGGCCGGACGGTGCCGGACACCCACTGCTCGGGCCCCTCGGGGCCGGCGCGGAAGGCGATGCGGAGGGCGTCGTGCTCGCGGGTGAGGTCCTCGACGACGTCCAGGACTCGGGGGCCGAGTTCCGGGTCGGCGGTGACCTCGGCGGCGAAGGTGATGTGGTAGGCCGCGCACCCGGGGTCGGTCTCGTGGATGAACCAGAGCCCGGCCTGCTGGTGGTTGGCGGGTATCGGGTTGCTCATCACTTGCCGTCCGCGGCGGCCGTCCGGGCCGGTACGGCGCCGTCGGCGGGCGTCCCGCCGTTGATCAGCACCACAAGCGCCTCGGCGAGGGAGTCGACCGTGGGGTGGTCCCAGAGCAGGTCCACCGGCGGGTCGGTGAGGCCGAAGGAGTCCTCTATCTCCATGCCGACGGTGAGTGCCGCCATGGAGTCCAGGCCGTAGGAGGTGAAGGGCCGGTCGGTGGCCAGTTCGGCGGGGGCGATGCCGGCTTCGGCGGCCACGGCCTTGATCAGTACGTTGCGGACGTCGTCCAGCGTCATGTCCGTGCTGCTCATCTCGGATCGGAACCTTTCCGGTGGTCCGGGTGGGGGTGGGTGACGTTCAGGCGGCGGTGGGCGAGGCGGACGGCCGGTCGGTGCCGTCCTCCTCGGGGGCGCCGGGTTCGGCCATGCGCACGGTGAGGAGGGAGAAGTACTCGCCCTCCGTGCGCTGGCGGTGCATCTCGGCGGCGAGGGTCCGGGCGGCGGCCGGGTCGAGGTCGCCGGTCTCGTACTGGTGGACCTTGCCGCGGTTCAGTGCGGCCTCCAGCCAGGCGCCGTCGGCGAAGAACTCGCCGAGGTGGTCGCGGTTGAACAGCCAGATGCCGAGTGCCGCCACCTTGGCGTGCAGGGCGCTCAGTTCCTCGGCGATCCGGATCAGGGCGGGCGCGGTGGTCTTGGTCGACGTCGTCGCGGTGTCCGCCGGGTCCTGTCCCGCCGGGGTGCGGCGGGCGTCCTGGACCCGGGCGAGCAGCGCCTCCAGTTCCTCGCGCAGTCCCTCCCCGCGGGTGCGCAGGGCGGCCAGCCGGCCGGCGTCGAGGCCGCCGGAGGGTTCGAGCGCGGCGAGGCGGTCGAGGAGGTGGGGCAGGCTGGCGAAGGTGGCGTCCCGGCCGCGGCCGAACACGCTGACGCGGTGCGGCTCGAAGACGGGCAGTTCGGCCCGCAGGTCGTACAGCGGGCGCCAGTCCTCGTCGCGGTCTTTGCCGTACGCCTTGGCCAGGGCGGGCAGTTGGAGGGCGATGCTGTCCATGCAGACGGGCTCGCTGCCGTCGAAGACGGAGACGACGGCGCTGTCGCGGTACATCTTCTGGAACGTGCCCACGTGCTCGTGGGCGCGCATGAAGTAGCGGGCGCCCAGGGTGCGGGCGAGCGCCTTGGCGCTGAAGTCGACCAGGCGGGCGACCTGCACCTTGGCGAGGTTGCCCCAGATGCTGAACTGCTCGGTGTACAGGTGCAGTCCGCGCATCGCGACGAGGCTCTCGCACTCCGCCACCAGCAGGCTGAGGTAGGCGTTGGCGAGGGACTCGTTGACGTAGGGGATCTCGGCGGCGGGTCCGTCGTAGAGCACACGGTCGGAGAGGAAGTCGCCGACCGTGCGCAGCATGGTGTCGCCGGTGCCCAGGGACAGGCCGGTGCAGAAGGTGCGGGTGACGAGGAGGCCGCGCAGGGCGAGTTCGAGTCCCTCCCCCTCGGCGCCGAGCCGGGCGAAGCCGTCCACCCGGGTCTCGTCGAAGGCGACACCGCTGATGTCGCAGCCGCGCAGACCGTAGGTGGGGACGCGCGGGACGCCGGTCACCTCGCCGGAGAGCACGGTGGAGCGGTCGACGAGGAACATGGACTGCCGGCGCTTGGCCGGGGTCGTCCCGTCGCCGGTGGTGCCGAGCAGCACCACGTGGGTCGAGGTACGGCCCCGGTTGATCGGCCACTTCTCGCCGGACAGGACGTACTGGCCGCCGTCCGGGGTGGCGCGGAAGGTGTTGGCCGCGAGGTCGGCCCCGTGCTCGGGCTCGGAGTAGGCCAGGCACGGCACGACCCCGCCCTGGAGCACGCTGGCCGCGTGCTTGGCCTGCTGCTCGGGGGTGCCGCCGATCCAGGCGAGCATCATCCACACCTGGGTGCTCTCGCTGACGGCGACGTTCATGTCCCGCCGGGCGATGACACGGGTCAACATGAGGATGTCTTCGGCGGCGCGCAAGTTACCGCCGAGTTGCTCCGGGACGAAAAAGCGGTTGAATCCGAACCCGCGCAGCCGCTCGATTCCGGCGGCCGGCAGTTCATTGCGCTCGTCCAGTTCCAGAGCTGAGGAAAAATTGAGGGAGTTGGACTCCGTGCCGGGGTCGCCGAACCATTTCTCGAGCGACTCCGCCAATGCGATGGGGGTGACAGTGGGTGACTCGGACTCTAACTGGGTCATGACGCGTCGATTTCCGTTTCGCGCGAGAGGTACGGTCTTTGACGAGAGGGCAGGGCATACCGACCGGCCGGTCAACGGCGACGGATAGCCGAGAATGATGAAATGGCGCACGTCGAATTGCGGTCCGCACAGGGCGCGGCGCAAGGCGACGAGAAGATCGAGAGGCCGGGTGGGAGGCACCTACACCCGGGCTGACCAGCATGGATGGGCATGCGGGACCCTGGCGTCGAGACGATTCCCCCACGACGACCCGCGGTCGAATGATGTGCCGTCGGACTGTTCCCCGTGACCCGGGCCGGGCCACAACGGACTACGACGTGCTATTCCCCGTGAATTCCCTCGAAGCTACTCCCGCTGCCTCGTGTACGGACTCTCTGGCTGACAGATACGCGACTCGAATCGAGCCTACACAATGCACTCCCCTAAGCCACTGTGCGTGATGTTCCGGCCAACGGAGAGGGAGCGTAGCAGGGCAGCTATTCATAAAGCCTGTGATCCAGCTCACATTTTTGTTTACCGAGCCCCTTCCGTGGGGCAGTACCGCGCACCCCGGATAGGCGTCCGACCAAGCGCGGTGCAGGTGAACCACTCATTCCGCCGAACAACGGGCCGCAAGGCGGCCGGAAGATTTTGCCATTTCATGGGTGGACGGCCGCTCGGCCCGTAACGGGGGCGTGAACAGGCCGCTCGGGCCGGCACCGCCGGGCCCGGTGGAGCGTCGGCGTGCGCGCGCCGGGCCCGCGCGCGATCGCCCGCGCGGCACCCCGCACGCGGACGGGCCCGCCGGTACACCCGGTTGCGGCGTGCGTCCAGGTCACGCGGACCGGGCCCGCGCAAGGTCCTGGCCGGATGCGGACTGGATCTCCGGCCGGGAACGTTGCTATCTTGATGGTCGGAGTTTCGTATCATCGAGAGGAGCGGGTTCATGGCGCGCACCACCCACGCCGGACGGCCCGAGGCGCGGCAGTCCCCGCGAGCGGACTTCCTCATCGCCGAGCGCCCCGGGTACCTGCTGCACAAGGCGGGTCTGGTGCTGGTGGAGGACGCCGAGAAGGCGCTGGCCCGGGTCGGCATGCGCATCCGCTACTTCTTCGTGCTGGCCGCCCTGGCGGGTGGGCCCGAGCTGTCCCAGCAGGATCTGAGCCGGCTGCTCAACCTGGACCCGACCACCGTGGTGACGGTGATCGACGAGATGGAACGCAACAAGCACGTCGAGCGCCGCCGCAACCCCGCCGACCGCAGGCGCTACAACCTGATTCTCACCGACTCCGGCCGGGAGGCGCTCGCCACCGCCGACCGGGTGGCCTCCGAGGTGGAGACGGAGTTCTTCGGCGCACTGGAGGACGGCGAACGCGAGGCGCTGCGCGGCATGCTCGGCAGGCTGCTCGAGGGCCGCTGGCCGGCGTCCGTCTGCACCGACTGACGCGAGGCGTCCCCGGGTCCCCGGAGGACCCCAGAAGCCCTGAGAAGGGGTGTCCGGCTCGGCCGGGCACCCCTTCTCGCACGTCCGGGGCGAGTGTCCCCTCCCCCGACCCACCGGCGCCCCGCGCCTCGCCGTCCCTCTGCGTCATTGCCCAACCGGCCGCCGTCGCAAGGGAATTCATCATGAGTTCGGCCACGCAGAGTCGCGCCCGGACCCCCGCACCGGCCGGCCCCGCACGCCCGACCGGCTCGCGTTGACGCATCGCTTTCCAATCATCTAGATTCCCATCATCGACACCCCCTGCTGATTGGAAGGTTCCCCGCATGTCCGCAGAACGCGTCCCGTCCCCCACGAGGTGGTGGACGCTCGGGATCGTCGCGTTGGGCTCGTTCATGCTGATGCTCGACCTGAGCGTGGTCTCGATCGCGCTGCCGCAGATCCACGAGTCGCTGGGCAGCAGCTTCGCCGACCTGCAGTGGGTGTTCGACGCCTACGCCCTGACGCTGGCCATCTTCCTGGTCGCGGCGGGCTCGCTGGCCGACCGGATCGGCCGCAAGAAGCTCTTCCAGGTCGGCTTCGCCGTCTTCACCGCCGCCTCGCTGGCCTGTGGCCTGGCGGACGGCGCCAACGCGCTCAGCTGGTTCCGGGCGATCCAGGGCGTCGGCGCCGCCGTCATGTTCGCGGTCGGCCCGGCCATGCTCAGCCACGAGTTCCACGGCAAGGAGCGCGCGACCGCCTTCACCGCCTTCGGTGCGGCCATCGGCCTCGCCGTGGCCACCGGCCCGCTGATCGGCGGCTCGCTGATCAACTCCCTGTCCTGGCGCTGGATCTTCTACATCAACGTGCCGGTCGGCGTGATCGCCCTGGTCATCGGCGCCCTGCGGGTGCGCGAGTCGCGCAACCCGAACGCCCACCCGACCGACTGGGCCGGTCTGGGCACCTTCAGTGTCGCCCTCGCCGCCCTGGTCTACGCCACCATCCGCGGGCCGGTGGAGGGCTGGACGAGCGCCACCACCCTCGGCCTGTACGCGGCCAGCGCGGTGTTCCTGGCCCTGTTCGTGTTCATCGAGAAGCGCATGGGCGAGCGCGCCATGATCGACCTGGCGTTCTTCCGCAGCCCCACCTTCATCGGCATCTCCCTCGTCGCCATGATCGGCAACGCCGGCGCACTGCCGTCGGTGTTCTTCGAGACCAGCTACATCGAGAACATGCTGCACGTGGACGCGTGGGGCACGGGTCTGCGGTTCCTCCCGCTGACCGGCGCGATGTTCGTGGCCGGTGCCCTGGGCGGCGGCCTCATCGGCAAGGTGCCCTTCCGGGTGCTGCTGGGCGGCTCCACCCTGGTGATGGCCGTCGGCATCCTCTTCCTCAACATGACCGAGGCCGACTCCAAGTGGACGGTCCTCATCCCGGCCCTGGTCATCTCCGGCTTCGGCATGGGCGCCTTCAACCCGGCCCGCGCCGCCCTGGCCATCGGTGTCACGGAGCCCGCCAAGTCGGGTGTCGCCTCCGGTATCAACGAGACCTTCCAGCAGGTCGGCATCGCGGTCGGCATCGCCGCCGTGGGCGCCTACTTCCAGCACACGGTCACCGAGGACTTCACCGGCTCCGCGGTGGGCAAGCAGATGGGTGACGACGCCGCCCACGAGGCCGCGCACGGCATCAGCGCCGGCGGTCTCGACGCCGTCGCCCAGGCCGCGGGCCCGCTCCGCGACAAGGTGCTGGTGGCCGGCCAGGACGCGTTCATGAACGCCTTCCACGGCGCCATGACCTTCAGCGCGATCCTCGGCTTCGTCGCCGCGGTCATCGGCTTCACCATGCTGCGCACCAAGGACGTGCACGCCAGCGCGCTGTCCACGATCCCGCCGGACCTCGAGGAGAGCGCCGAGGACGGCGAGGCGCGCCCGGGCGCCGCGGACGCAGCCGTGGGTGCCTCCGCCTGAGGGGTGTGACACCTCTTCCCACGACACCGTCCCGGTGGTCACATCCCCCGCGCCACCGGGACGGCCTCCCGGCCGACACCCCCTGGATCCCCAGGGGGTGTCGGCATGTCCGCACCACGGCCGCCGTCGCGGGTGAGCACCATCGGCACGGGTGACCACCGCCGTCACAGGTGACCTTCGCCGTCACGGGGCAGATACTGCCGGTAGGAGCGGCCCAGGACGCAGGCCGGAGCGAGGCCTGCCGGTGCACCGGAGGTACCCATGAAGATGCTGATCAACGTCGCGGAAACGGTGGTCACGGACGCGCTGCGGGGGATGGCCGCCGCCCACCCCGAGCTGGCCGTGGACGTGGAGAACCGGGTGATCGTACGGCGGGACGCGCCGGTGGCGGGGAAGGTGGCCCTCGTCTCCGGCGGCGGCTCGGGGCACGAACCGCTGCACGGCGGCTTCGTCGGTCCGGGCATGCTGTCGGCGGCCTGCCCCGGCGAGGTGTTCACCTCCCCCGTCCCGGACCAGATGGTGCGGGCCGCGGCCGCCGTGGACAGCGGCGCCGGGGTGCTGTTCATCGTCAAGAACTACACCGGTGACGTCCTCAACTTCGACATGGCGGCCGAGCTCGCCGAGGACGAGGGCATCCGGGTCGCCAGGGTCCTCGTCAACGACGACGTCGCCGTCACCGACAGCCTCTACACCGCGGGGCGCCGGGGCACCGGCGCGACCCTGTTCGTGGAGAAGATCGCGGGCGCGGCCGCGGACGAGGGGCAGCCCCTGGAACGGGTCGAGGCGATCGCCCGGCAGGTCAACGACAACGCGCGCAGCTTCGGCGTGGCCCTCTCCGCCTGCACCACGCCCGCCAAGGGCAGCCCGACCTTCGACCTGCCCGCCGGTGAGCTGGAGCTGGGCATCGGCATCCACGGTGAGCCGGGGCGCGAGCGGCGCGGGATGATGACCTCGCGGGAGATCGCGGACTTCTCGGTCGACGCCGTGCTGGAGGACCTGGAGCCGCGCAACCCGGTCCTCGTGCTCGTCAACGGCATGGGCGCGACGCCGTTGCTGGAGCTGTACGGCTTCAACGCGGAGGTGCAGCGGGTGCTCACCGAGCGGGGAGTGGCCGTGGCCCGCACGCTGGTGGGCAACTACGTCACCTCCCTGGACATGTCCGGTGCGTCCGTCACCCTGTGCCAGATCGACGAGGAGCTGCTGCGGCTGTGGGACGCGCCGGTGAGCACTCCGGGGCTGCGCTGGGGCAGGTAGACGCCCCGGCCGATGCCCGAGGCCGCCCCCTCGGCCGTCCCGGGCCGCCCCACCCCGCCCCCGCAACGTCCGTACCACGCAAGGAGAACCTGTGCTCGACGCCGACTTCTTCCGCCGCTGGATGGCGGCGACCGCCGCGTCCGTCGACCGTGAGGCCGAGCGGCTCACGGCCCTCGACTCGCCGATCGGCGACGCCGACCACGGCAGCAATCTGCAGCGCGGGTTCCGCGCCGTGAAGGCCGTACTCGACGAGGAGGCGCCGAAGACCCCGGGGGCCGTGCTGACACGGGCCGGACGGCAGCTCATCTCCACCGTCGGCGGTGCGTCCGGGCCGCTGTACGGCACGCTGCTGCGCCGCACGGGCAAGGCGCTCGGGGACGCCGCCGAGGTCTCACCGGAGCAGCTCGCGGACGCGCTGCGCACCGGCGTGGACGCGGTGCGGCAGCTCGGCGGGGCGGCGCCGGGCGACAAGACCATGATCGACACGCTGGTGCCGGCGGTCGACGCCCTCTCCGAGTCGTTCGCCGCGGCCGGGGCCGCCGCGGAGGAGGGCGCCGTGGGCACGACGCCGATGCGGGCCCGCAAGGGCAGGGCCAGTTACCTGGGTGAGCGCAGCATCGGGCACCAGGACCCGGGCGCCACCTCGGCCGCCCTGCTGATCGCCGCACTGGAGGAGGCACGCGGTGAGTGAGGAGACCCGGGAACGGCTGGTCGGTGTCGTGCTGGTGTCGCACAGCGCGGAGGTGGCCGCGTCGGTGGCGGAGCTGGCCCGGGGTCTGGCGGGCGGTGCGACGGTGCCGCCCGTCGCGGCGGCGGGCGGCGCGCCGGACGGCGGGCTCGGCACCAGCGCGGAGCTGATCTCCGCGGCGGCGGCCTCGGTGGACCGGGGCGCGGGCGTCGCGGTCCTGGTGGACCTGGGCAGCGCGGTCCTCACGGTCAAGGCGCTGCTGGCGGAGGGCGACGAACTGCCGGAGGGGACCCGTCTGGTCGACGCCCCGTTCGTGGAGGGCGCGATCGCGGCGGTCGTGACGGCATCGACGGGAGCGGACGTGACCGCCGTCGAGGAAGCGGCGAAGGAGGCGTACGCCTACCGCAAGGAGTGACGGGCGGCCGCCGACCGGTACCGGCGGGGGCCCGGACCGGCACCGGTGTGGACCCCGGGCCCGCCCTGCCGGGGCCCCGAGCCTCGCCCCCGGCGGGCCGACGTCCGGTTCCGCCGGAGGCACCGGCCGGCACCCGTGGAAGCCCTGGACCCATATCGCCGGAGCCTCCGGCCCGGCCCCGGCGTGCCGCCCACCGGCACAGGGAGGGCGCCGGCCGACCCGGTGAGAACCCCGAGCCGCGTCGCCGGCGCCCCGGACCCCCGCTGGGCCTCCCCCCGGTACCGGCGAGGAGCACCGACCGACCCCGGTGAAGACCCCGGACCCGCACCGCCGGAACCACAGACCCGACCCCGTCGAGCCACCGACCGGCCGACTCCGGCCAGGACGCCGAGCACCACCGGCGAGAACCCCGGAACCGCGGGCCCCGACCCCCACCGGGCCGACGACCGACCGGTACCTGCGAGGACGCCGCCCGGCACCAGTCAGGCCCCGGGCCCGCGTGGCCGGGACCATGGACCGACCCCGGCGCGCCGCCGGCCGTTACCGCCGACGGCCTCCTCGCGCCGAGTCGCTCACCGTCGGTGGGGTGCGGAGGCCGCGGGGGCGGCCGCCGGTCTCGTTCCGTCGCCCGACCTCCAAAGGAACCGGCGGGCCAGTTCCTCCCCGCGTTCCGCCGTCGCCTCGCGGTCGTCGAGGGGGGTCACGACGGAGTCGGGGAAGACGACGTACGTCACTTCGCCGTCCGTGCCGCCGCCGCGCGGGTCGGGGCGGATACCGAGCCCCTTCGCCGTGGCGTACGAGGCCTCGCCGATGATGTCGCGCGGCCCCGTGTCGCCGACGACCGCGTACTGCACCCGGTCGCCGTGGATGACCGCGGCGACCGAACCGCCGCGGACCCCGTCCGCCCGGTGGTTCCAGATGCGGCTCGGCCCGGGGACCACGATGTAGGGCACCCTCTCGGCGTCGAGACGGTGCCCGTCCGCCCCTTCGAAGGCGGTGGAGCCGGTGAACCGGGGGTCGGTCCGCCGGTTGCAGTGGCGCCCGGCGCGACCGTCGCAGTCGATGTCCATGTCCGCCTTCCAGAAGACCGCGCCGTGCCGGCCGCAGACGGGGATGTCGGCGCGGGCGCCGGCGTCGCTGCGGTAGCGGCCGTGGGAGACCGGGGTGCAGTGCCGTGTCCGGGCGAGCAGGTCGGCGGCGGCGACCCGATCCCCGTGTCCCCCGCGGTCCCCGCGTACGCCGGGATCCTCGCGCGCCCCGCGCCGCCCGAGGACGGGCCGTTCCCGGCCGCGGTCGCGGTCGCGGAAGGCGGGCCCGGACCGGGGCGGGAGCGCGCCGCCGCGCGACGCGACGGCGTCGCCCGGACCGACGGCGGTCTCCGCCGCCGCGGGCAACCGGGGGCGGACGTCCGTGACCGGCCCGGCCGGGGCGAGGAGGGCGGCACTGGCCGCCACCAGCGACAACGAGGTGGTGTAACGCACGGCTACGGACCCTCTCACGGCGGTCGGCGCCGAGCACGCACCACGCGGCGGGCGGGGCGGTCCGGGGCGCCGTCCGCGCGGCGGGCGGGGGCGGTCCGGCCGGGGCCGGTCACGGCCGGGGGCCGGGCCGGACCCGGCGGCGGCCCCCGGCCGTCCGCGGTGGCGCGGGCTCAACGACGACAGCGGTCCGCGCCGCGGACGCGAACTGCCGCCGTCGACGGCGGAGTTCGCGCCCCGTGGACGTATCAAGCATACGAAGCTCCGCGCGTCCGGCGCACACGCCCCGTCCGCCGCACGCGGCCGCGCGCACGGCCGGTGTCCGGCCGGGGGCCGGTCCCGCGCCGGTCCCGCGCGGGACGTGCACCGGCGGTGCGCCGGACGACGGAAAGGTTCACCTGGCCGGGGGCCGTCCGGATGCGGGCCGCCCGCGGACGGTCTGAGATCGCTTCGAGGCGGCGCGAACGTTCCCCGATCCCGGCGGCGCAAGGGTGTGCCGCCGGCCGTGCCGCTGGAGGGAAGTCCCATGCGTGTACTTCAGATATCGGTCCGCAGCGGCCTCGTCGCGGTCACCGCCGCGCTGCCGCTGGCTCTTTCCTCGCCCGCCTCTGCCGCGGGCATCTCGGTGAGCACCGCGGGGTCCACGGTGTCGGTGGCCACCACCGCCTGCAAGCAGATGGGCGGCAGCTTCGGCAACGCCTCGCTGCTCTCCCCCGGGCAGTCGCGCTTCGCCCAGGGGCGGCAGGTGGCGCTGTCGCAGGCGAACGGGACGCAGTCCGCGGCCTGGTCGAACGTGGGCCGCGGCACGTTCACGGTGGTCGTGGTGTGCGCCGACGGCTCGACCGCGGGCACCCAGCCGATCCTCGTCTCGCCGTCCGCCACCAGCAGGCCCCCCGCCGCTCCGGCCACCCCGGCGGCCCCGGCGCCCGCGGTGTCCCCCTCGCTGGGCGTCATGGGCGGGGCCGGCGGATCGGTCCACGACTACGGCACCCTCACGCTGGTGGCCGGCGGCGTCCTCGCCACGACCGGGGCGGGCGTCGCCGCCTGGTACCTGCGCCGCCGCACCCGCCGCCCGCACCACCTCTGACCCGGCGCCGCCTGCCTATGTCCGCTCGCCCTCCGGCGCCGGCAGCCGGCCGAATTCCTCCAGGGCGTGGGTGAGCCATCCCGCCCAGAAGGTCTCCAGGTCGATGCCGGCCCGCAGGATCAGATGCCGCAGCCGGTCCTGGGCGGTGTCCCGGTCGGCGCCGAAGTCCCGCTCCTCGATCTCCCGGTACTCGGCCAACTGCCTCTCGTGCAGGGCGAGATGGCGGCGCAGATCGTCCTCGATCCCGGCGGTTCCGACGACGGCCGCGGCACGCAGCCGCAGCAGCAGCGTGTCGCGCAGCGGCTTGGGATCCTGGGCCTTCGCGGTCCAGCGGGCCAGTTCGGCACGGCCCGCGGGCAGCACCTCGTACGCCTTCTTCTGCCCGCGGGCCGGCTGCTCGGCCGGGAGCGCCCGGATGTGTCCCTGGCTCTCCAGTTTCCCCAGTTCGCGATAGATCTGCTGGTGGGTCGCCGACCAGAAGTAGCCGATCGACATGTCGAACCGGCGGGTCAGCTCCAGCCCGGACGAGGGCCTCTCGAGCAGGGCGGTCAGGATCGCGTGCGGGAGTGACATGACGTCATCCTAGGAAGGACCTCGCCGCGGCTACAGGGCCGCCGCCAGCTCGGTGCCCTGCGCGATGGCGCGCTTGGCGTCCAGTTCGGTGGCCAGGTCGGCGCCGCCGATGAGGTGTGCCGTGCGCCCGGCGGCGGTGAGGGCGTCGTAGAGGTCGCGGCGGGGTTCCTGCCCGGTGCACAGGACGATCGTGTCGACCTCCAGGACGCGGTCGGCGCCGTCGACGCTCAGGTGCAGTCCGGCGTCGTCGATGCGCCGGTAGGTGACGCCCGGGACCATGGTGACGCCGCGGTGCCTGAGTTCGGTGCGGTGGATCCAGCCGGTGGTCTTCCCCAGGCCGGCGCCGACCTTGGTGGTCCTGCGCTGGAGCAGGTGCACCGTGCGCGGCGGCGCGGGCCGCCGGGGAGCGGTGAGGCCGCCGGGCGTGCGGTACTCCGTGTCGACGCCCCAGTGGCGGAAGTACGTCTCCGGGTCCGTGCCCGCGCCCTCGCCGCCGTCGGTGAGGTACTCGGCGACGTCGAAACCGATGCCGCCGGCGCCGAGGACGGCGACCCGCTCGCCGACGGGGGCGCCGTCGCGCAGCACGTCGAGGTAGCCGAGGACGCTCGGGTGGTCGACGCCCGGCAGGTCGGGCACACGGGGGGTGACACCGGTGGCGACGACGACCTCGTCGTACTCCATGAGGTCGCCGACGTCGGCCCGGGTGTTCAGCCGGACCTGCACGCCGCGCAGTCGGAGCTGGGTGCGGAAGTAGCGCAGGGTCTCGTCGAACTCCTGCTTGCCGGGGACCTTGCGGGCGACGTTGAGCTGGCCGCCGATCTCCCCGGCGGCGTCGTACAGCACGACCTCGTGACCGCGTTCGGCGGCGGCGACCGCGCAGGCCAGACCGGCGGGCCCGGCGCCCACCACGGCGATCCGCCTGCGCCGCCGGGTCGGGGTGAGCACCAGCTCGGTCTCGTGGCAGGCGCGGGGGTTGACCAGGCAGGAGGTGATCCTCCCGCTGAAGGTGTGGTCGAGGCAGGCCTGGTTGCAGCCGATGCAGGTGTTGATGGTGTCGGGGGCACCGGCGGCGGCCTTGGCGACGAAGTCGGCGTCGGCGAGGAACGGCCGGGCCATCGACACCATGTCCGCGCGGCCCTCGGCGAGCACCCGCTCGGCCAGCTCGGGGGTGTTGATGCGGTTGGTGGTGACGAGCGGCACCGACACCTGGCCCATGAGCCGCTCGGTGACCCAGGTGAACGCGCCGCGCGGCACGGAGCCGGCGATGGTGGGGATGCGCGCCTCGTGCCAGCCGATGCCGGTGTTCAGGAGCGTGGCCCCGGCCGCCTCGACCGCCTTGGCGAGGGTGACGACCTCCTCCGGGGAGGAGCCGCCGGGCACGAGGTCGAGCATGGAGAGCCGGTAGACGAGGATGAAGTCCTCGCCGACCGCCTCGCGCACCCGCCGGACTGTCTCCACGGGGAAGCGCATCCGGTTCTCGTACGGGCCGCCCCAGCGGTCGGTGCGGTGGTTGGTGCGGGCGGCGACGAACTCGTTGACGAGGTAGCCCTCGGAGCCCATGATCTCCACGCCGTCGTAGCCGGCCCGGCGGGCGAGCGTGGCGGCGCGGACGTAGTCCTCGATCGTCTCCTCCACCTCCGCGTCGGTGAGCTCGCGGGGCGCGAAGGGGCTGATCGGGGCCTGCAGCGGGCTGGGGGCCACCAGGTCCGGGTGGTAGGCGTACCGGCCGAAGTGCAGCAGCTGCAGCGCGATGCGGCCGCCCTCGCGGTGCACGGCGTCGGTGATCACCCGGTGCTGGTCGGCCTCCGCCTCCGTGGTCAGCTTGGCGCCGCCCTCATGGGGGCGGCCCGCCTCGTTGGGTGCTATGCCACCGGTGACGATGAGGCCGACGCCGCCCCGGGCCCGGGCCGCGTAGAACTCCGCCATGCGCGCGAAGCCGCCCTCCGCCTCCTCCAGGCCGATGTGCATGGAGCCCATCAGCACGCGGTTGGGCAGGGTGACGAAGCCCAGGTCGAGGGGGCTCAGCAGATGCGGGTAACGGCTCAGGCTCATCGGGACCCTCCGGACACACGGGTGGACGGATCCGTTGTAGACGACGCGCCACGTCTTGTGCAACTAGTTGCACAAGACGTGGCGCAGAACTCACCGGCGGACGCCGATCACCACCGTCGTCCCGAACTCCTCCCACCGCGCGAGCCGGGCCCCGAGCCCGGCGCCGGTGAAGGCGGCCACGGCCGCCGCCGCCTGCCGCTCGCTGGTCTCGACGAACAGGGCGCCGCCGGGGGCCAGCCAGTGGGGCGCCCCGGCGGCGACCCGGCGCAGCAGGTCGAGACCGTCCGCGCCGCCGTCCAGGGCGACCAGCGGCTCGTGCTCACGGGCCTCGGCCGGCAGCAGGCGCACCTCGTCGGTGGGCACGTACGGCACATTGGCGGTGAGGACGTCGATCCGTCCGCGCAGGGCGGGCGGGAGGGCCGCGTACAGGTCGCCCTCGTGCACGTGGCCGCCGTACGGGGCGACGTTGCGGCGGGCGCAGCGCACGGCCGCAGGGTCGATGTCGGCGGCGTGCAGGCGCGGCGCGGCCGACGACGCGGCGAGGGCCGCGCCGACCGCGCCCGAACCGCAGCACAGGTCCACGACGAGACCCTGGTCGGGGAGGAGGGCGAGGGCCTGGTCGACGAGGAACTCGGTGCGCCGCCGGGGGACGAACACGCCGGGCTCGACAGTGATGCGCAGACCGTGGAACTCGGCCCGGCCGACGACGAGTTCCAACGGCTCACCGACGACCCGCCGGTCGACCATCGCGGCGACCTCGGCCGGCGTACGGGCCGCGGCGAGGATCAGCTCCGCCTCGTCCTCGGCGAACACGCAGCCGGCGGCACGCAGCGCGACGACGACGGAAGCGAGCACGGCGGACGACGGGCGCGCAGGAGGTACGGGGGGCGTAGGGGACGCAGGGGGCACGGAAGAAGGCATGACGGCCGATGGGCCTTTCGGGGTGAGAGCCGAAGGCGCTCTCCCGACCGGCGGCTAGCGGACCGCGCCGCGCGGGGACGAGAGCACCCGACCTGACACTGCGGTAATGGGTCCCACCTCCTCGCCCCGGTCCGGCGGGGGCCGTCCTCGCCGGAGCGGTCACCCTAGCAGCCGGCCCCCCCTTCCGCGGCACCGTAGGCTGGTTGCGGCAGGCGACCGAAGGAGGCCCCGTGAGCGCGGCCGACCGTTCCGCCGAGACGATCCAGCGCGAGATGACGGCGTTCGCCCGCCGGGCCAGGGCGTCGGCGGGGCGGATGCACCCGGAGCTGTCCCTGGTGTCGTACACGCTGCTGGGGCATCTCGAGGACAGCGGGGGGTGCCGTGCGACGGATCTCGCCGCGCACTACGCGCTCGACAAGTCGACGGTGAGCCGGCAGGTGACGGCGCTGGAGCGGGCCGGGCTGATCGAGCGGCGGCAGGCCCCGGAGGACCACCGGGTGCAGGTACTGCGCCTGACGGAGGAGGGCACGCGGATCCTCGCCCGGGTCACGGAGCGACGGCGCCGGGCGATCCGGGAACGCCTGGCCGACTGGCCCGAGGAGGACCTCGACCGGTTCGCGCAGTACCTGGTCCGGTACAACGACGGGCTGCCCCCGCGGCCGGGCGGGCACTGAGGGGCCCTCCGCGCGAGCGGACCGGTGCGCGCGACCGGTCCGTACCGGCCGACCGTGCCGACCGGTTCGTGCCAGCGGGTGCGCCGAACGCCCGTACGGGCGGAGAATTGGCTGTGCGGACCGTTCGCGGACGCCGTCGCCCAGGCGCGGGGCCTCCGACCGGGGCGAACCGGAGCGGCGAGGAGGTCACGATGCGAACCCGGGTGCCCGGCCGACGCACGCGCCGCAATCCGCTGCGCCGCCGCTCCGACGTCTTCGACACGTGGGCGGCCCTGGTCTTCGCCGTTCTGTTGTGCGTCGGCGCGCCCCTGGCCGGCGTGGTGACCGGCCTGCGTGCGTACGACGACGCGCGGGCGCAAGCCACCGCCCAGCGCGCCGCCCGTCACGAGGTCTCCGCCGTGCTGCTGGAGGACGCGCCCGCCGCCGTGTCCTCCACGGAGGGCGGCACGCAGCCGCTCTACCGCGTGCGGGTGCGGTGGACCGTCCCCGACTCGGGCGCGCGGCGGACCGGCCGTGCCCTGGTCCCGGCCGGCACCCGCCAGGGCGACCGGGCCGAGGTCTGGCTGGACCGGCAGGGGCGCGGTGTCGAGGCGCCGGTGACCGGCACGATGGTCTGGCAGCACACGCTGACCACCGGCATCTGGGCCATGGGCGGAGCCACCGCCGTGGTCCTGCTGGGCAGGGTCACCGTGCGCCGCGCGAGCGAACGGCACCACATGGCGGAGTGGGAACGCGAGTGGGAGCGCACGGAACCCGAGTGGCGCAACCGCACGCCGTGAACGGGCGTCCGGGGCCCCGCCGGGGCGGTGCGCGCGTCGCTCGACGCCCGCCCGCCCCGGACCGGACCCGGGTGAGCAGCCGTCCCGCACCGCCGAACCCGCCCCCACCCCACCGCCCGGGCCGCACGTACGGTGTGCTCACCCGCAACCGGCCGCCCGGGCCGGCGCCCGACGCCGTGAAGGCGGTCCTCGATGGCCCTGTTCGACCTTCCCCTCGACGAGCTGCGCGACTACCGCAGCGACTCCGTCGCACCCGAGGACTTCGACGCGTTCTGGGCGAAGACCCTCCAGGAGGCCCGCGCACACGACCTGGACGCCCGCTTCGAGCCGGTCGAGACGGGTCTGAAGACCGTCCGCGTGCACGACGTCACCTTCGCCGGCTTCGGCGGCCACCCGGTCAAGGGCTGGCTGACGGTGCCGGCCCGGGCCGACGGCCCGCTGCCGACCGTCGTGGAGTTCATCGGCTACGGCGGCGGGCGCGGCCTGCCCCACACCCACCTGCTGTGGGCCTCGGCCGGCTTCGCCCACTTCGTGATGGACACGCGCGGCCAGGGCAGCGGGTGGGGCGGTGGCGGTGACACCCCGGACCCGGTGGGCTTCGGACCCGCCTTCCCCGGCTTCATGACACGCGGCATCGAGGACCCGGAGACGTACTACTACCGCCGGCTGTTCACCGACGCGGTCCGCGCCGTGGAGGCGGCCCGCGCCCACCCGCTCACCGACCCGGCCCGCACCGCCGCCGTCGGCATCAGCCAGGGCGGCGGTGTCACGCTCGCGGTGGGCGGCCTCGTGCCCGACCTCGCCGCCGTCGCCCCGGACGTCCCGTTCCTGTGCGACTTCCCCCGCGCGACGACCCTCACGGACCGCGACCCGTACCGGGAGATCGGCAACTACCTGAGGACCCGCCGCGGCCGCACCGAGCAGACGCTGCGCACCCTGTCGTACTTCGACGGCGTGCACTTCGCCGCCCGCGGCACCGCCCCGGCTCTTTTCTCCACGGCCCTGGAGGACCAGACCTGCCCGCCGTCCACGGTGTTCGCCGCGTTCAACGTGTGGGCGGGCGAGGACAAGGCGATAGAGGTGTACGACTTCAACGACCACGAGGGCGGCGGCCCTTACCAGCAGGCGGCCCAGCTCGCCTGGCTCCCCACCCGCCTCTGAGCCACCGGCGCCCGCCCGCCTCCGAGCCCCTCCCGGAGCCCTCCCGTCGCCGTCCGCGCGCGTGCCGTCAGGCGGCGGCCCGCGTCGCGACGACCAGCCGGCCGCGCGGGCTGCCGTCGGGCCGCCGCCCGAACTCCGGCAGGGCGCGCAGCCCGACCTCGAATCCGGCGCCCTCCAGTGCGCGCAGCACGTCGCCGAGACGGAACGTCCGGTAGTACATGACGAACGGCGGCCGCCACAGCGCGTTGCGCACCCGCATCGCCGTGTCGAAGCCGAGCAGGGCCCAGTACCAGGGCGACGTGAGGGGCGGCGGGGCGCCGATCGGGAAGGCGAACCGCCCGCCCGGCCGCAGTACCGCGTGGACCTGGGCGAACAGCGCCGGCAGTTCCCGGGGCAGGAAGTGCCCGAACGCCCCGAAGCTGACGACCAGGTCGAAGTCCGGCCCGAAGGGCAGCGCCCGGGCGTCCCCACGCACCCAGTCGACACCCGGTCCGACGGCCCCGGCTCCGGTCCCGGCGCCCCGGTCCAGCTCCCGCCGCCGGGCCTGCGCGAGCATCCCCGCGCTGATGTCGACGCCGGTGACACCGGCCCCGCACACCGCGCGCAGCACGTCCGTCCCCGCCCCGGTGCCGCAGCACAGGTCGAGGCCGCGCTCGAAGGGGCCCAGTCCGGTGAGGGCGCGGGTCACCGAGTCGAGGACGGCGTCGGAGGTGCGGAACGGCGTGTGGTCGAACTTGGGCGCGAGGAGGTCGTAGCCGTGCTCGACGGACGACAGCGCCTGGACGGCCAGTTCATGGAGGCCGGGGCCCTGGGGAGAGAACATCACCGCACAGCCTATGCGCGGCCGTGCCGCCCGTGCGCCCGGCCGCGACGGTCGTCGTTCCTCGACCAAATCCGAGTGGGACCGCTCAGTCCCTGAGCGCCTCCAGCGTGGACTCGGTGTCCGTCTTCAGCCAGTCGGTGACCTCGTCGAGTTCGGGCGGGTCCTTGTCCTCGTCGTAGGAGGTGAGGTAACTGCTGTACGTCATCGTCCACGTCATCCAGCCGTCCCGCACGGCGAGGGTGGCGTAACGGGAGCCGCTCGTGGTGTCGCCGGTGGTGTCCTGGCTGACCAGGTACGCCTCGTCACCGATGCCGTCGACGGTGTCCACGTCGTAACCGTCGTGGAGGTCCCCGTACTTCTTCCAGACGGCCCGGAACTCCGGCCCCGGATCGGTCCGCTTGTGCAGGTCCAACTGGAGGGTGAGGTAGGCGTCCGCGTAGCTCGACGTGGTCTTCTTCAGGTTCAGGCTGCAGTAACTCTGGTCGAGCGCGGTGTCCTTCAGGGAGTTGTGGGTCGGGGAGCCGCTGTCGTCCGGGTACTCGTCGTCGAAGGACGAGTGGTCGGCCTTGCCGCACAGGTTGGCCGCGGCGGTGTAGCCGCGCAGATCGGCGTCGTCCTTCCCGGCGTCGAGGGCGAGGAACGCGACGGCCCAGGCCGCGGAGGCGACCACGGCCCCGACGGCCGCCCACAGCACCGCCCGTCCGGCCCCGCCGCTGCCGCCGGGAGGCGGCGCCGAAGTCGCGGCGTACGGTCCGGGCGAGGCGTAGGGGGCCGCCGCCCGGCGGCGGGTACGAGTAGGCGCTCGGGGGCGCCGGCGGCGGCGGCTCCGGCGGCTCGGGGGGCTCGGGGGGCTGCGAAGGCTTCGGCGGCGTGGACATGATGTGACGATAATGCTCGATGAGTGGTCAAGTCCCCCTCCGTGCCGCACCGTTGTGGTTTGCGGTGATCCGCGAGGAGGCCCGAGAGCGGGTTTCGGCCACCTGGCCCCGGGCCGGGCGGACCGGGAGGTCCGAGCGCAACCGGAAGCCCGACCGGACGCCTCGGCCCGGGGTCGACGGCCATTGACGTCCGCGGGTCAAGTGCTACAGTGCGAAGAGCACCTGTGTCACGCCCCGTCCGGGGCGCCGGTGCCGCTGTCACTCTCTTTTCCCGCCGCCCCGCCCGTCGTACGACCGGCCGGTGGCTTCTCACCCGGTATTCCGCCGACACCGCGGTTCCCTGTAGCGGAACACGGCCGGGATGCCGTTCTCGCCGCTCCGTGGAGACGTGCCCACCGGCCCTCCCCCCGCGGCCCTCTCCCCTACCGCGTGCTGTCGCGTTCCGTCCCGAAAGGCCCCTCCATGACGACCACCACCTCCACCCTCGGACGATCCGCCGCGGCACGGCGGACCCCCGACCGCACCACGAGCGGCCCCGCCGCCGCTCGCACCCCGGACCGTGCGGGCCCCGACCGCACCTCCGCGCGCACCGCCGCCGGTCTCCTCGACGTCGACCGGCACGGCAAGGGGCACCTGCGCACCGGCGACTTCCTGCCCACGCCCGCCGACGCCGAGGTCCCGGCCGCGCTGGTCCGCCGGTACGGGCTGCGCACCGGCGACCATGTCGAGGGCGTGCTCGGCGACCGGCATGCCCTGACCGACGTCGCCCGGGTCGGCGGCCGCACCCCCGGCGAGGCCCGGCACCGGCCGCACTTCCACGACCTCACCCCGCTGCACCCCCGGGACCGACTGCGCCTGGAACACCCGGCGAGCGGGGTCTCCGGACGCCTGATCGACCTGCTCGCGCCGGTCGGCAAGGGGCAGCGCGGGCTGATCGTCGCCCCGCCCAAGACCGGCAAGACCGTACTGCTGCAGCAGATCGCCGCGGCCGTGGCGGGCAACCATCCGGAGAGTCACCTCATGGTGCTGCTGCTCGACGAGCGGCCCGAGGAGGTGACCGACATGCGGCGCTCGGTGCGGGGCGAGGTGTACGCCTCCACGTTCGACCGGGCGCCCAAGGACCACATCGCGCTCGCCGAACTCGTCGTGGAGCGCGCCAAACGGCTCGTCGAACAGGGCCGTGACGTGGTGATCCTGCTCGACTCGCTGACCCGGCTGTGCCGCGCCCACAACAACGCGGCGGGCTCCGGCGGCCGCACGCTCAGCGGCGGCGTCGACGCGGCGGCGCTGCTCGGCCCGAAGCGGTTCTTCGGGGCCGCGCGGCTCGCCGAGGAGGGCGGTTCGCTCACCATCCTGGCCACCGCCCTGGTGGAGACCGGCTCGCGGGCCGACGACTACTTCTTCGAGGAGCTCAAGAGCACCGGCAACATGGAACTGCGGCTCGACCGCACCCTGGCCGGCCGGCGTGTCTTCCCCGCCGTGGATCTCGCGGGCTCGGGCACCCGGCGCGAGGAACTCCTGCTGCCGCCCAGCGAGTTGACCACCGTACGCGGACTGCGGCGAGCCCTCGTGTCCCGCGACGGGCAGGGCCAGGGACCCGGCGGCTACGAGACGCTGCTGCAGCGGCTGCGCGGCACTCCGGACAACGCCACGTTCCTGCACCAGGTCCAGCCGACGCTGCGACAGGGGTGAGCGCGGCGCCGCGCGGCGGCTGCGTCAACCGGGTGCCGGATCCGCCCGTTCGGACCGGTCCGACCGGCGCGGGCGGACTCCCTTCCCGACCGTAGCCGGTATGACCATCGGCTTCTCACACCGCATTGCCGTCTGTGGCGCCACTCTCTGCGCGGTCGGCGCGCTGGCCCTCGCGCCGAGCCCGTCCGCCGCCGACGCGGCCCCTCCCGCACCGGCGTCCGAGGCGTCCTTGATGTCGCCGACGGCACCGGCTCCGGCACCGGACCCGGCGGCCGACGGAGCGGACACGCGGGTGCGGCCGGGGGCGGGGGCGCCCGCGGTCCCGGAGGTCTCCGCACTCTCCTGGCTGGTGGCCGACGCCGACACCGGGGACGTGCTCGCCGCGCACGACCCGCACCGCCCGCTGCCGCCCGCCAGCACCCTGAAGGCACTGTTCGCGCTCACCGTGCTCCCCGCCCTGCCCGGCGACGCCCGGCACACCGTCGACGAGAGCGAACTGCGCGACATCGGCCCCGGCAGCAGCCTCGTCGGTGTCGCCGAGGGACTCACCTACACCGTGGCCGACCTGTGGCGCGGGGTGTTCCTCAGCTCCGGCAACGACGCGGTGCACGTGCTGGCCGCGATGAACGGCGGCCTGGCGGCCACCACCCGCCGGATGCAGGCCACGGCACGGGAACTCGGTGCCCGGGACACCCATGTGGTCTCGCCCGACGGCTACGACCGGCCCGGGCAGGTGTCCTCGGCGTACGACCTCGCCGTGTTCGGCCGCGCCGGACTGCACGACGCGGACTTCGCACGGTACTGCGCCACGCCCGAGGCCTACTTCCCCGGGTACGGGCAGCCGTACGGCATCCAGAACACCAACCGCCTGCTGACCGGAACCGACGGGGTGGCCCCGTACCCGGGCCTGATCGGCGTCAAGAACGGCTACACCAGCGGTGCCGGCAACACGCTGATCGCCGCGGCGCGCCGGGGCGGCCGCACGCTGGTCGTGACGGTCCTCCACCCGCAGGCGGGAGGCGGCTTCCAGGTGTACGAGGAGGCGCGCGCGCTGCTCGACTGGGGGTTCGCGGCGGAGGGCCATGTGACGGCGGTGGGCTCCCTGGAGCCCCGCCACCCTACGAAGACACCCCCGGCGCCGGCCTCCGCCCCCGCGAGGGCCCGCCCCGGCCCGCCGGCCCGGGCCCACGCCTCGGCCGGCCCGCACTGGCCGACGGGCGTGGCGGTGGTGTGCGGGGCGGCGCTGTCGGCGGCGACGGTGCTCACCCTCGTGCTGCGCGCCGCGTCCCGTCGCCGCAGGGGGGTGACTCCCGGGGCCCGGCGCGTTCGGTGACCGGCGGACGAGCGTGCCGCGGGCCACCCGACGCCGCCGTACGATCTACCCGGCGCTCGGAGCCGGCAGCGGCGGCACCGCCGAGACGGCGCCCACCGGGCGGCCGCCGCCCAGCAGCACCGCCCCCGAGAACGGCTTCAGGACGTCCCCCTCCACCCCCGCCCACTCCAGCGCGGCGGCGGTCACCGGCACCCTCGCCCGCTCGGCCCCGTCGGACACCTTCACCGCCACCGCGCGTCCGTCCGGCAGCGCGGCCACCTGTACTCCTTCGAAGCCGTCCTTGGACAGCAGCCCCGGCACCGCCCGCATCAGGGCCGCCACGTCGCGGGTGCTCCCGGACGCCATCTCCGGGTGCTCCCGCATCGCGTCCGCCACGCGTGCCTCCGGCGTTCCGGCCGGCGCGGTGGTGAGCCGGGCCGCCGCCCGTGCGAGTCCCCGCAGGGAGACGGCGAACAGCGGGGCGCCGCAGCCGTCGACGCTGACCCGGGCGATCCGCTGTCCGGTCAGCTCCTCGGCCGTCGCGGCAACCGCCCGCTGCAACGGGTGCCCGGGATCGAGGTAGTCCTCCAGCGACCAACCGTTCACCCGGCACGTGTACAGCATCGCCGCGTGCTTGCCGGAACAGTTCTGGGCGAGCCGCGACGGTGCCCGTCCCGCCCGGATCCACTCGTCCCGCTCCCCCGTGCCGTACGGCAGGTCGGGCACGTTGCGCAGGTCGTGCTCGGTGAGCCCGGCCCGCTCCAGGAGGCGGCGCACGCCGTCGAGGTGCCGCTCCTGGCCCGAGTGGCTCGCCGCGGCCAGCGACAGCGGCTCCCCGTCGAGCGGCAGTCCGGCCCGCACCATCGCGACCGCCTGGACGGGCTTGAGCGCGGAGCGCGGATAGAACGCGGCCTCGGTGTCGCCGACGTCCAGCAGCGTCTCGCCGCCCGTCCCGAGGACGACGACCGACCCGTAGTGGACCCCCTCGACGAGTCCGCCGCGCACCACGTGGGCGACGGGGGCGTGGCGCGGCTCCCGGATCACGGGGGCGTCGGCCACTCCGGCGCGGGGGGCCGGGGTCACGGCCCCGACCCCGGTTCCGGGCTCGGGGTGCCGGTGCCGGTCCGGGGTGACGGTTCCGGGCTCGGGGTGCTCGCTCAACTCTCCGGTCCGCCTTCCGTGGGGGTGTCCGTGCGCGCCGGGCGCACGATGTCCGTGAGGGTGGTCTCGACGCGGTCGAGGTGGTGGGACATGGCCCGCACCGCGTCCTGTTCACGGCCGTCGCGCAGGGCTTCTACGATCGCGCGATGCTCACGGTCGGACTGCTCGCGCCGGCCGCCCAGATCGTTGAGGAAGGCGGACTGGCGGGCGAGCGCGTCCCGGATCTCCTCGATCACCCGGCGGAAGACCGGGTTCCGGGCGGCCTCGGCCACACGGAGGTGGAAGAGGGTGTCCATCGCCACCCAGGCGGTGGTGTCCGTCTCCCGCTCCATGCGGTCCAGGAGGCCGGTCAGCCGGTCCAGGTCCTCAGGGGTGCGGCGCAGTGCCGCGTAGCCGGCCACCGGGATCTCGACGTGCCGCCGCACTTCGAGCAGGTCGCCGGCCGTGTAGTCGCCGAAGGTGAGGTCCCGGGCCGTGTCGGCGACGACGAAGGTGCCCCTGCCGGTCCGGGAGACGGTCAGTCCCATGGTCTGCAGGGCGCGCAGGGCCTCGCGCACAACGGGGCGGCTCACCTCCAGGGCACGGCACAGTTCGGCCTCGGAGGGCAGCCGGTCGCCGATCGCGTACTCGCCGCGCTCTATGGCACCGCGCAGGTGGGTGAGCACCGCCTCCATGGCGCTGACCCGCCGCGGGGTCCCGACGCCTGTCTGGCTGTCTGACAGGTTCACCAGGCGATCCTGCGGCCGCGGAAACGTTTCTGTCAAGCTCCCGCCCGGCGGTGGAACTCCACCGGGCCCCCGTCCGGCGGGACCGCGCGCCGCGGCCCCGCCGGACGGGAACGGAAGGTGGTCAGCTGTCGAGCACACCCGCGCCGAGCAGACCCATCAGGGCCACGCCCACCACGATGCGGTAGATCACGAATGCGTTGAAGGAGTGCTTGGCGACGAACTTCAGCAGCCAGGAGATGGACGCGTAGGCGACCACGAACGACACGATCGTGCCCGCGGCCAGCGGCGCGACGCCCACGCCGGCGCCCAGCGCGTCCTTCAGCTCGTACAGGCCGGCACCGGTGAGCGCGGGGATGCCGAGGAAGAACGACAGACGGGTCGCGGCGACGCGGTCCAGGTCGAGGATGAGCGCCGTGGACATCGTGGCGCCGGAGCGGGAGAAGCCGGGGAAGAGCAGTGCCAGGATCTGCGAGGTGCCGACCAGCATCGCGTCCTTGAACGACGTGTCGTCCTCGCCCCGCTTGTGCCGGCCCATCTGATCGGCCGCCCACATCACCCCGCTGCCGACGATGAGCGAGGCCGCCACCACCCACAGCGAGGCCAGCGGCCCCTCGATCAGCGGCTTGGCGGCCAGGCCCACGATCACGATCGGCACGGTCGCCGCGATCACCCACCAGGCGAACTTGTAGTCGTGGTTGTGCCGTTCCTCGCGGTGGGCCAGGCCGCGGAACCAGGCGGAGACGATCCGCACGATGTCCTTGAAGAAGTACACGAGCACCGCGGCGATCGCGCCGACCTGGATGACGGCCGAGAACCCGACGACGGCGTCGTCGTCGACGGGAATGCCCATCAGTCCCTCGGTGATCTTCAGATGGCCGGTGGAGGAGACGGGCAGGAATTCGGTCACCCCCTCGACGGCTCCGAGGACGACGGCCTGACCGACGTTGATGACGCTCATGGGATCCAGTTCTGCTCGCGGGAGACGTGTGGCGCGGACACGCCAGGAACGCACGTGTACGTAAGGACGGCGACGGGACCGCGGCAAGTTGTCCGGCAGGAGCGTCTTGCCCACGGTGTGTCAGCGGCCTGTCGGCGGTGTGCCGACGGCGGGGACAGTCTTACTACACGAAGGTGCGGGCCTCCGCACCGCCCTGGGGCTGCACGGGATCGGGCCTGCGCACGCACGCGCGGAAGCGGCCCCGCACCGCCGTGCGAGGGCGGCACGAGGAGTGGCATGGCGACATGCCTCCGCGCTGCCGGGGGCTGCCCTCAGCGCCACAGGACTCCGGCGAGCGAGACGCCGGCGAACGCGGCGGCGAGCCCGGCCGCCACACTCGCCGCCGCGTTGAGGACCGCGTAGGAGCGGGCGCCGTCCTGCGCCAGGCGCAGGGTCTCGTAGGAGAAGGTCGAGTAGGTGGTCAGGGCCCCGCACAGACCGGTGCCGAGCAGCAGTTGCAGCCGCGAGCCGGCCGCACCCGCGGTCGCGGCGCCGGTCAGGGAGGCCGAGGATCACGCACCCGGCGACGTTGACGACGAAGGTGCCCCAGGGGAAGACCGAGTCGTGCCGGGCCTGCACCGCACGGTCGGTGAGGTAGCGCAGCGGTGCGCCGACCATGGCACCCGCGACGACCAGCAGCCAGTTCACGAACGGTTCTTACCTTCCTCGGTCCGATTCGTCCCGATACTGCCCGTCGGTTGCCCGGTCTCCCGGTCGTCCGGCCATGCGGGGGCGAGCACCTCGCACGCGTCGAGGACGGCGAGTCCGTCGGTGAGCAGTTCCTCGATCCGGGGAAGGAAGGCCCGTACGCGGTCCTCGGCGTCCACGATCACGACGGCCACGGGGAGGTCCTCGCCGAGCGAGAGCAGCCGGGAGGTGTGGATCACCGAGGAGGCGCCGAACCCCTCGATGCCGCGGAACACGCTCGCGCCGGCGAGGCCGGCGGCGTGCGCCCGGTGCACGATCTCCGCGTACACGGGCTTGTGGTGCCAGGTGTCGCACTCGCCGACGAGGACGGTCAGGCGCAGGGCGCGACGGGTGGGGACGGTCATCGGGTCCTCCGGGTCGAGCTCAGCAGGCGGTAGGTCGCGGCGGCGGCGAGCCACACCGCGGCCAGGGCCGCGAACAGGGTGGCGGCGAGGTAGGCGAGGCCGGTGCGGGGACGGCCGGCGTCGAGGAGCCTCTCGATGTCGACGGCGTAGGTCGAGAACGTGGTGAAGCCCCCGAGCACTCCGGTGCCGAAGAAGGGCCGTACCAGGGGGTGGGGGGCCCACACCTCGGCGAGGAGGGTCATGACGACGCCGATCACCGCGCAGCCGACGACGTTGATCCACAGGGTGGTCCAGGGGAAACCGCCCGTGGGCGTCGGCCACAGCAGGCCGGCGGCGTAGCGGGCGGTGGCTCCGGTGCCGCCGCCGAGCGCGACCGCCGCGACGGCACGGCCCTGACCGTGCCGGACGGGCGGGCGGCGTACGGGAGGGGCGGTGGTGTGCGCGGACTTCCCGGCGTCGACACGTTCGGGGTGCGGGACCGTCATGGGCTGCTGCTCCTACTCGCCGGGGCCCGGTCCGCCGGGCACGCTCGGGTGCAAGTAGGGACCGTCGGCGGCGACCCCGCCGCGGTTCGGGTACGGCGGGCCCCACCGCCGCGCCGCGTGTCGGGAGCGCGGCCGGTGGCAAGGTTATCGCGGGGTACGGGAGGCGTGCGACCGGCCGGCGGGGCGCCGGCGCCCCTACCACCCGGATTCGAACAGGTCGCGGGCCTCGGCGATGCGTGCCTCGTCGCGGTGGTAGCACGTCCGCCCGGCGACGCGCTCGGCGCGGAGCAGACCCGCCGCGGCGAGGACGCCGAGATGGGCGCGGGCGAGGTCGGGGGTGATCCCCAGGACGACGGCGACGGCCGGGGCGGTGGCGCCGTCGAGGTCCACCAGCAGCTCCAGGATGCGGCGGCGGATTCCGCCGCCGCCCATGGGTGACTTCAGCACGGCGCCCCTTCCCGACGACCTCGCGATGCCCACTGTGACGCGGGGCGGGGAGCCGCACAGAGGGCGTAATGGGCCGAAGTGCGGGCGCGCGGGCGGCACGGCTCCCGGAACGCGGGGACGGGGCGTGGCCGCGCGCGGGGACCGGTCAGTTTTCGAGAAGCGGGTGGGTGCCCCTCCCGCCTAGCGTGGATCTCACCGGGGCCGCACGGCCCGGGACCACACGAGAGCTGAGGAGCGCCGCCATGACCGGTGGAGTGCGGACCGTCATCTACCCCGTCAACGATCTCGCCCGGGCGAAGAAGCTGTTCAAGGCACTGCTGGAGACCGAGCCCTACGCCGACGAGGCGTACTACGTCGGGTTCAAGGACTCCGGGCAGGACATCGGGCTCGACCCCAACGGGCACGCCCGGGGAATGACCGGTCCGGTTCCCTACTGGCACGTCAGCGACATCCGGGCCCGGCTCACCGCGCTGCGGGAGGCCGGGGCCGAGGTGCTGCAGGACGTGCAGGACGTCGGCGGCGGAAAGCTCATCGCCTTCGTGAAGGACGCGGACGGCAACCTGCTGGGTCTCACCGAGGACCCGGCGGGCACGACCCAGAGTTAGTTGCACGCTCAACGAATGGCCGGATTCTGTTACCGTTCGGGTATGTCAGCGAAGACAGCCACCTCCCCGCTCGAGGAGCGGTGGCGGGACATCCTGTCGGTGCACGCGCGCACGATGTGCGAGATCGACCGCGCACTGCACCCGCACGGCCTGGGGGCCAGCGATTTCGAGGTGCTCGACCTCCTCGCCGCGCAGGCGCCGCAGGAGGGCGAGCAGTGCCGGGTGCACAACCTCGTCGGCCGGGTCCATCTCAGCCAGAGCGCGCTGTCCCGGCTCATCGGCCGGCTGGAGAAGGACGGCCTGGTGACGCGTTCCGTCTGCGCGCACGACCGGCGCGGAGTGTGGGTCGCCCTGACCGAGAAGGGCCGCACCCTGTACGCCGAGGTGCGGCCCCTGCAACGGGCGGTGCTGGAACGGATGTTGAGCGACTGACGTCGAAGTCGAGCGACCGACGTCAGGGCTGGGTGGCTCGGGTCAGGGCCGGGCCAGTCGGCTGCGGACACCGTGCGAGTCGAGGGTCAGGCCGTGCGGCGAACTGGCGTCGATGGTGAGGGACAGTTCGTCGGCGGGCCACTGGGCGGCCAGTGCCCCGAGCGGGACCAGCCGGTAGCGGGTCACGGACGGCAGCAGCTCCGCCATCTCCCCCTCCGAGGTGAACACCGGCACGGTCTGCGTCCCGCCCGGCTGTTCCAGTACGGGCAGGGCGACGGTGGTCGGGTCGGTGGCGTCCTCGCCGGTGGCGTCGTCCGGCACGGGGATCAGGACCTCGCTCCCGGCCAGCGTGTCCAGCGCGTCGGTGTCCTCGGCGTCCACCAGCAGGGTGGTGAGCGCGTCCCGGACGGCGGTGGTCGTGCGGGGGCTTTCGGGTGTGTCCATGGCAGATTCCCAGGTCGTGGCGGTCGGGCGGCCCCGTGTGTGAGCGGCCCGATCGGACCTCGGGGCGCCTACCCAGGCGCACCCGGACCATGCGCCCCGGGTCCCGGAAGTGACGTCGCGTCCTCAGCCGGCGGTGGCTTCGAACCAGGTCGGCTCGTCGGAGAGCGCCTGCTTGATCCGGAGGCGATGACCGTTCCGCAGCGGGGGCAGGGCGTCCAGTGCGAACCAGCCCACCGCGAGCGACTCGTCATCGTTCACCCGGGGCTCGCCGGCCACGGGCCGGCAGCGGAAGGTGATGTCCATGAACTGGCAGATGTCACCGTTGGCGTAGGTGATCTCGCGGCTCACGCCGACCGAAACGACGCGCTCGGCGACGCAGCGCACCGCTGTCTCCTCGTACACCTCGCGCACGGCACAGTCGGCCGGCTGCTCACCGGGGTCCGGGATGCCGCCGATCAGCGCCCACTCGTGGTTGTCGGCGCGCTGCCCGAGCAGGATCCGTCCGGCGTCGTCCAGGACGACGGCGGTGACGCCGGGGATCCACAGCAACTGGTGGCCCGCGGAGGCCCGGAGGGTGTGAATGAAGTCAGGGGTGGCCATGCCACGACCCTAGAGCTCCTCCCGCGGCCACCCTCCGCCGGGCCCGGCCGCCGTCCGGCCGTGACTCCTGCTCGGACGCCGTCCGTCCGGCGTCGTCACCCCTGCTCGGACGCCTGCCGCCCGGCGCCTCCCGTCCGTCGGGCGCGGACCGTGCCGGTCACCGCCCGGCCGAGGCCGCCGGCCGCGACGAGCACCAGCGCCAGTTCGGGCAGGGTGCCCAGCCGGGTCGCGGGCGTCTGCGAGGAGCGCAGCGGCACCTTCTGCACCAGGGAGTCCGCGACGAACATGCCGGTCTTCTGGGTGATCCGCCCGTCCGGCATGATCACCGCGCTGACGCCGCTGGTCACCGGCACGGTGACGGTGCGGCTGTGCTCCACGGCGCGGACCCGGGACATGGCGAGCTGCTGGTACGTCATCTCGCTGCGGTCGAAGGTGGCGTTGTTGCTGGGCACCGAGATGATCTGGGCGCCGTCGGTGACGGTGGAGCGGACGGTCCAGTCGAAGGCCGCCTCGTAGCAGGTGACGAGGCCGACGTGGGCGCCCGCCATGGTGAAGACGCCCGGCTCGTGGCCCCGGCTGAAGTCCTGGCGCACCATCGACGTCCACGTCTTGTTGATCGCGCCGATCATGCCGCGCAGCGGGAGGAACTCCCCGAAGGGCTGGATCTGCCGCTTGTCGTAGATGTCCCGCGGCCCCTTCTCCGGGTCCCAGAGGATCTGCTCGTTGTAGAGCTTGCCGTCGCGTTCGATGACGGCGCCGACCGAGAGCGGGGCCTTGATCGCCTCGGCCGCGCCCTCGATGACGGCGTAGGCGTCCGCGTTGGTGTAGGGGTCGATGTCGGAGGAGTTCTCCGGCCACAGCACGAGGTCGGGCCGGGCCTTCTTGCCGGCGTCGACCTCGGCGGCCAGCCGCCGGGTCTCGCGCACGTGGTAGTCGAGGACGGCACGGCGCTGGGCGTTGAAATCGAGGCCCGCGCGCGGCACATTGCCCTGGATGACGGCGACCGTGGTGGTGCCGTCCTCGGCCTTGTCGCTCACCAGCGTGCGGGAGGCGAACGCGCCTGCCACGGGGACGGCCACGCTCAGCAGCGCGACGGCGGCGGCCCCGCGCCGCAGCCCGCCGGTACGCCGCGCCGCGACCGCGAGCCGGACCGCTTCGCCGAGTCCGAAACCGCACAGGACGACCGCGAAGCCGAGCACCGGGGTGCCGCCCGCGGCCGCGAGGGGGAGGAAGATCCCGTCGGCCTGACCGAAGGCGACCTTGCCCCAGGGGAAGCCGCCGAACGGCACCCGCGCGCGTGCCGCCTCCCCCGCCGTCCACAGCGCCGCCGCCCACAGCGGCCGGCCGGGCAGCCGGGAGACGGCGGTGATACCGGCGCCGACCAGGGCGACGAAGGCCGCCTCCGCCGCGACGAGCGCCAGCCACGGTCCGGGACCGACCTCGACGCCGGTCCAGACCAGGAGCGGCAGCAGGAACCCGAGGCCGAACAGATAGCCGAGGCCGAGCCCGGCCTTCCAGGTGCGGCCGCGCAGCAGCAGTCCGAATCCGGCGAAGGCCGCCAGGGCCAGCCAGGACAGGGTGCGGGGCGGGAAGCTGACGTAGAGGAGCACTCCGCAGAGCGCCGCGACGGCGGCCGGCAGGAGTCGGCGCAGCAGGCGGAGGGAGCGCGCGGCCGGCGTGGCCCTGGGGCCGAGCCGGTCGGGCCGGTCCACGGTGGTGGCGGTGGCGGTCACTCCGGGAGTGTACGGGGCGTGACCAGCGGGGCGACAGATCGGTCCGGTCCGTCCCGCCGCTCCCCCGGCACCGGCCGTCACCTCAGCTGGACCGTTTCTGCACAGCTCGTACACAAAACGGCCCCCGACCGTTACGGTGTGCCCCGGACCCGGGACGAGGGACGCCCACCGGGTCCGGCCACCGCCTGGGGGCGGGGCGCCGACCGGGGGCCGTCGCGGGCCGGGGCACGACAGGGCGGGGGTGTGGGGTGGGCACCGCAAGAGACGGAGCGGAGGCCACGGGGCAGAGGGCGACGGCCGGGGGAACGGCTGTCCGGGAGCGCCGTGGCAGCGCGGACGCGTGGGGGGTGACGATCCTCGGCGCCTGCGCCGGGTGGGCGCTGCTCACGGCGGCCGGGCGGGACGGCAGACCCGAGGGGGTGCTGCTCGCGGTGCTCGCGGTCGCCGCCGGATACGCCACCGGCCGGATCGCCGGTGCCCTGCTGCCGGTGGCCGCGCCCGCCGTGGCCGCCCTGGCCGGGCTCGGGCTGGCGCTGGGGGTTCCGGGCGCGACGGCCGGTCCCCGGCTCGCCGCGCCGCTCGGTCACGCCGGTGCCACCGCCGCGCTGCTGACACTTTCGTCGGGCGCCGCCTGCTGCGCCGCCTTGGCGGCCGCGGCACCGCTGCCCCGGTTCACGCTGCGACTGCTTGCCGCCGGTACCGCCGTGGCCGCGGCTGTCCAGGGGTCGGTGGCCGGCTGCCTCGCGTGTGCCGGGGTGCTGCTCTGTTCGCCGGCCGCCGCGCGGATGCGGCACCGCGGGCTCGCTCTCGCCGGTCCGGCGGCCGCGGTCGCGGCGGCGGGCGCTCTGGCCTGGGCGGTGGCCGAGGACGCCCTGCCCGAGGGGCTGGCCGCGTCGGCGGAGGGACAGCTGGGCGGGTACCGGGTCCTGCTGTGGCGGGACGCGGTGGGGATGGCGGGCCGTGATCCCCTGCTGGGCGCGGGGCCCGGACGGTTCGGTGAGCTGAGCCCGACCGCCGCGGCCACACTGACCTCCGACGGCCGGCCGCACTCGGCGGCCCTGCAGCAGGCGGCGGAGCAGGGTCTGGTCGGGGTGGCACTGCTGGCGGCCGCGGGCGCCTGGGTGCTGTACGCGCTGTGGCGTTCGCCGCGCGGTACGCCGGTGGTGCTCAGCGCGGGTGTGGCGCTGGCCGCGGTGGGCGTGCTGGCGACGGTGGGCAACGCCCTGAGCTTCACGACGGTCACCGCGGGGGCGGGCGCGCTGGCGGGCGTCGCGACGGCCCGGCCGCTCGGCGGCGACGAGGGTGAGGGCGCCCCGGAGCGGTGAGGGCGGGGGAACCGTCTCCGCGCGGTGCGGTTCAGCCCGCCGTGTCCGCCACCGGCGGGTGCAGGCGGTCGCTGATGACACGGACCGCGGCCTCCGCGTTGTCGACGGTGATGGTGAACACGTGCCCGTCCCACAGCCGCAGCACGAGCCCCTCGCCCCGCCGTACGACCACCGCGGTGCCCTTCTCGGGCCGCCAGCGGTAGCCCCAGCCGCCCCATTGGCGCGGGGTGACTCTGGGCGCGAACTCGGCGCCCACGACGTGGGACAGGGGGATGCGGCGGCGCGGCACTCCGATGTGGCCGCAGCGCACTTCGAGGCACTCCCCGTCGACCCTCACCGCGACGTGCACGAAGGCGAGGGTGCCGAAGAGGATGAGCAGCCCGGCGGCGATGCAGCCCACGACGGACATGGCCAGCGCGGCGACGCCGGATTCCCATGCGGAGTCGATGGCCAGCTCGATGCCGAGCGCGAGGCAGGCGGCGCCGGCGAGGGCCGCGAGCCACTGGGCGCGGTTGGTGGCGCGTCCGGTCCAGATGTCCGGGTGCCTGTGGTCACCGTGGGGGTGGTCCCTCATGTCCCTGAGGGTAGCCCGATTCCGCTGCGCGGGCAGTCGCTCGCACAGCGTCGCCCCCGCGGTGGCCGGGTTCCGGAGGCGTCAGCGTGCGGGGCTGACCGTGTCCAGCAGTCGGCCCTCCTCGTAGGCAGCGGCCTCCGGCGGCAGCGGCGCCTCGCGCCCGCTCAGGAGCACCGTCAGCGTGCCCCGTACCGCGGCCTCCGGGTCCGGGAGCGCGCCGAGGCGGCGCAGCGCCTGCGCGGCGACGGCGGTGGCGGACCCGTGCAGGACCGGCGAGGGGCGGCCGGGGCCGCGCAGGGCGGCGCGGATGCGCTCGGCGACGAGCTCGTAGTGGGTGCAGCCGAGGACGACGGTCCTCACGTGGTCCGGCGTGCGCGCGGCGGCGTCGGCGATCGCGGCGTCGATCGCGGTCTCGTCGGCGTGCTGCACGGCCTCGGCGAGACCGGGGCAGGCCACCTCGGTGACGTCCAGGTCGTCGGCGAACTCCCGGATGAGGCCGCGCTGGTAGGGGCTGCCGGTCGTGGCGGGGGTGGCCCAGATGGCGAAGGGTGCGCCGCCGGCCGCTGCCGGCTTGATCGCGGGGACGGTGCCGATGACCCGCAGCCCGGGTTCGAGGCGGGCCCGCAGCGTGGGCAGGGCGTGCACGGAGGCGGTGTTGCAGGCGACGATCAGCGCGTCGGGGCGCTGTGCGGCGGCGGCCTCGGCGACGGCCACGGCATGAGCGGTGAGATCCTCGGGGGTGCGCGGGCCCCAGGGCATGCTGTCGGGGTCGGAGGACAGCACGAGATCGGCGTCGGGCCGCAGTCGGCGTACCGCGGCGGCGGTCGGGAGCAGTCCGATTCCTGAGTCCATGAGCGCGATCTTCACCCGGTCACCTTAGACGATCCGTGTCGGGAGGCCGCCGGTGTGGGGCAGACTGCGGCGGATGAGTGCCGTTGTGTGGATCGCCCTGGGATCGCTCCTCGCCTGGCTGTGGCTGCTGCTCGGCCAGGGCTTCTTCTGGCGCACGGACGTCCGGCTGCCGCTCCGCCGGGACCCGGAGGTGTGGCCCCCCGTGTGCGTCGTCGTACCGGCCCGGGACGAGGCGGAGGTGCTCCCCCGGAGTCTGCCCACGCTGCTGACGCAGGAGTATCCCGGGCGGGCCGAGGTCTTCCTCGTCGACGACGGCAGTACCGACGGCACCGGGGAACTGGCCGCGGAGCTGTCCCGGCGCCACGGCGGTCTGCCGCTGACCGTGACCTCCCCCGGCGAGCCGCCCGCCGGCTGGACCGGAAAGCTGTGGGCCGTGCGGCACGGCATCGGCCTGGCCCGCACCCGTGAGCCCGCGTTCCTGCTGCTGACGGACGCCGACATCGCGCACGCCCCGGACAGCCTGCGGTCCCTGGTCGCCGCGGCCGAGACCGGGGCGTACGACCTGGTGTCCCAGATGGCGCGGCTGCGCGTGGAGAGCCGGTGGGAGCGGTTCGTCGTCCCGGCCTTCGTCTACTTCTTCGCGCAGCTCTATCCCTTCCGGTGGATCGGCGTGCGGGGCGGGCGCACGGCGGCGGCGGCCGGCGGCTGTGTGCTGCTGCGCGCGGAGGCGGCCGAGCGGGCGCGGATCCCGGACGCGATCCGGCAGGCGGTCATCGACGACGTGGCGCTGGCGCGGGCCGTGAAGGGCGGCGGCGGGCACATCTGGCTGGGGCTGGCCGACCGGGTCGACAGCGTCCGCCCCTACCCGCGGCTGCGCGACCTGTGGCACATGGTCGCGCGCAGCGCGTACGCGCAGCTCCGGCACAGCCCGCTGCTGCTGCTCGGCACCGTCCTCGGGCTGGCCCTGGTGTATCTGGTGCCGCCGGTGGCGTTCCTCGCCGGCCTCGTCACCGGGTCCTGGGCGGCCGCGGCGGCCGGGGGGCTCGCATGGCTGGTGATGACGGCGACGTTCGTGCCGATGCTGCGCTACTACCGCCTGCCGCCGTGGCTCGCCCCCCTGCTGCCGTTCACCGCGCTCCTCTATCTGCTGATGACGGTGGACTCGGCGGTGCGGCACTACCGGGGGCGCGGTGCCGCCTGGAAGGGCCGGACCTACGCCCGGCCCGACACGGCCCTCGAGGAGAGCTGATCCCTCGCAGGCGGCTCCTCACTTGCGGCCGGGGGTCCAGTTCATGCCCCAGCCGTAGGCGCGGTCGAGGGTGCGCTGGGGGCTGACCCCGCGGTCCGGGACCAGGTAGCGCGCCTCGCGCTGGACGACGAGATCGCCGCCGGTGTTGGTGATCAGGGCGAGCGCGCACACGGTGGAGGGCACCGTGCACTCGTCGAGGGAGAAGTCGACGGGTGCGCCGTGCTGCGGCCGCAGGGTGACGGTGGCGTGCAGGTCGGCGAAGGAGCGGGCGCCCTCGTAGATGGTCACGAACACGAGGATGCGGCGGAAGTCCCGCAGGTGGTCGAGGTTGATGGTGAGGTTCTCGCCGGTCTCGACCGCGCCGGTGCGGTCGTCGCCGTCGAGGTGGATGTACGGCGGCCGGTCCAGCGCGCCGAAGGCGTTGCCGAGGGCCTGGACGACGCCCTTGCGCCCGTCGGCGAGTTCGAACAGGGCGCACAGGTCCAGGTCGAGGTCGCGGTGGTGGGCGACGGCCCGGCCGCGCTTGCTGCCCCAGCCGGAGAACTGCTTGCGCACCTCCCAGTTGAGGTTGACGCGCATGGCACCGGAGGTGCCGCCCTGCTTGGCGAGGGAGACGGAGGGGGCCTCCTTGGTGAGCGTCACCTTGGCGAGGCGGACGGGGGCGGGCGACGCCGGCGGCGGGGGCGGTGCCGCCGGGGAGACACCCACGGGGGGTGGCAGTGGCACGGGGGCGCCGGTGGGCGGGGGCGCGGTGACGGGCGCGGCCGGCCAGTCGACACGAGGTGCGGGAGCCGGGGCCTGGGCGGTTGCCGGGGTGGTGGCGGCCGGTCGCTGCGGCTCGTCCACGGTGATGCCGAAGTCCGTGGCGAGCCCTTCCAGTCCGCTGCTGTATCCCTGGCCGACGGCGCGGAACTTCCAGGCGCCCTGACGCCGGTACAGCTCCCCGAGGACGAAGGCGGTCTCGACGGTCGCGGTGGCGTCGAAGCGTGCGACCTCCTCGCCGCTGCGTGCGTCCAGCACGCGGATGTACAGCCCGGGCACCTGTCCGAAGGTGCCGCCGTCGACGGAGGCCGCGAGGACGATGCGGTCGATCGCACCCTCGACGCGGGGGAGGTCGACGAGGAGCGTGTCGGTCACCTCGCCGCCGGTGGTCCGGCTGCCCTCGTGGCGCACCGCGCCGGAAGCGTGCGTGGGCTGGTTGTAGAAGACGAAGTCGGCGTCGGTGCGCACCCTTCCCGAGTCCAGCAGGAGTGCCGAGGCGTCCGCGCCGGGCACCCCCGGACCGGACCGCCGGCCCAGTTCGACGCGGAGTTCCGCCGTCGGCACCGGAACGTTCGCCCCCTTCAGCATGGACATGCTGCTCCCCCTCACACCTCTCGGCACCGGCCCGCCCGGCGGCGGCGCCGTCGGAGGGTTTCCAGCCAAATCTACGGCGCCGTGTCCCGGGAATCCCCGTGCGTCACTTTCCTGGACGGAAGGGCGCCGGACCGCTGGTCACCAGCCCCGGAGCGCGGCCTATACCGCATCAGGACGCCAGTCGCCGCCCCTTTTCGGCGAGTTCGCTCGTATTGGGGATCCGACGTCACCAGCCGACACGGAAAACAACCCTCTTATCGGTCTCCCCAACCAGCACATCGTGGGCTTAACTTATGTGCCATGACCTCCCCCCGCTCCACCTATGGCGGCGGTTACTACTCCGCGTCGCCTTTCCCGGACACCCCGATCTACGACTCGCTCGTGGCCGAGCGGGGCACCCCGCAGATCGCCCCGATCCGGGTCCCCTCGGCCTACGAGCCGAGCAACAACCTGCCCGCCCTGCCCTCGGCTCTTCCCGCGCTGCCGTCCGGCCCGTCCCCCCAGATCCCCGCGTACGGCTACCCACAGGCGCAGCAGCCCACACCACTGCAGCAGGCGGCGCCCGCCGCCTACATTCCCCAGCAGGTGGGCCCGCGCGGCTACCCGGGCGCCCAGGCACCGCAGCCGCCCCGCCCCATGGTGGGCGGCACGGGGTACGAGGCGATGCGCCCCGCCGCCCCGCGCCCGGCCCCGACGCCGTACCAGGACCCGTACCAGAACGGGCAGCAGTACCGGGGCTACTGAGCCACCGAGCACACCGGCTCGACGCCGTCGGGTCCCGGAGCACCGCCGGGACCGTGACGGCCGCCGGGAGCGTCACGGCTGTCCGGGCCGTGACGCTCCCACCGGGCCCCGTGTCAGGGGTTGCTGACACGATGGCCCCATGCCGAAACCAGCGCTGCACTCGCTCCACATCCACCCGGTCAAAGCGCTGCGGGCCCAGCCCTTGCCCGCGGCCGTGGTCGAGCCTTGGGGGCTGGCCGGGGACCGGCGCTGGGCGGTGATCGACGACACCGGCAAGGTCCTCACCCAGCGTGAGGAACCGCGCCTGGCGACTGCCGCCGCCGAGGCCCTGCCCGGCGGCGGCATCGTGCTGTCCGCGCCCGGCCGGGAACCGCTCACGGTCGCCGTGCCGGAGCCGGGCGTCACCACGACGGCGCGGATCTTCGGGCAGAAGGTGGACCTGGTGTCCGCCGGCACCGAGGCGCGGGACTGGCTCAGCGGCCATCTGGACAGCGACGTCTTCCTGGCCCACCTCGACGACCCCGCCGTGCGCAGGCCCATCGACGATCCGCCGTACAGCTCCCCCGGCGAGATGGTCAGCCTCGCCGACCGCTACCCCCTGCTGCTCACCACGCTCGCCTCCCTCGACTCCCTCAACGCACTGATCGCGCGGGGCGATCACGCGGCGGAGGGCCCGCTGCCGATGAACAGGTTCCGGCCCGGCGCCGTCGTCTCGGGCACCGAACCCTGGGCCGAGGACGACTGGAACCGGGTGGCGATCGGCGAGGTCGTCTTCCGCGTGGCCAAGTTGTCCGGACGCTGCGTGGTGACCACCACGGACCAGGACACCGGGGCCCGCGGCAGGGAACCACTGCGCACCCTCGCACGGCACCGGCGCTTCGACGGCCGGCTGGTCTTCGGCCAGAACCTCGTCCCGCTGACCACAGGGACGATACGGGTGGGCGACCCCGTCGAGGTGCTGGGCTAGGCCCGGCTCGGGCCCGGGAGCAGCCCACCGAAGCGGGGGCGGGAGGGCGGTCCCGGGGAACCCCCGCCGGGTCCGCGAGCGTTGGGACGCGTGAGACGTTTCTGAAGATCCGTGGAGCACGGCGGCGTGATGTCGCTCTCTCTTCTCCGCGCCCGGGCGCCTTCGGCCCGCGCGCGGAGTTATCACGGAGCGGAAGGGGGTGGGGCGGTTGCGGGCGGTTCGCGGACTCTGGCGCTGGCGGGGCAATCCACTGCGTCGTACGACCGACCTGGTCGAGGCATGGCTGGCACTGGTCGCCCTCGTGCTGATCCTCGTCGTGGCGCCGCTGGTCGGCGCCGCCGTGGGGGCGGCCACGCAGGACGCCCTGCAACACGCCGTGCGGGAGCAACGGCACGCCCGTCACGAGGTGGTGGCCACAGTCGTCCGAAGACTGGACCACAGCCCGCTGGACCCCGATCCGGAGACCGCCACCGCCCGGGACGCGCACAGTCACGTCCTGGCGAGCTGGACGGGCCCGGACGGCACGGTCCGGCACGGGGCCGTCCTGGCCGACCTCGAACAGCCGCGTCACGGCGACCACTTCACCCTGTGGACCAACGCCCGCGGCCACCCGGTGGACCGTCCGCTGGACACGGTCACGGCCACCACCCACGCCGTCCTGGCGGGCTTCGGCTCGGCCGTCGCGGCGGCCGGACTCGTCGAGGGCGGCAGACGGTTGCTGGTGTGGCGCATGGTCCGTCGCCGGTACGCCCGCCTGGACCGGGCGTGGGAGAAGGCCGGCCCGGACTGGGGTCGCACCGGCACCGACGCCTGAACGGCCTTCGGCTCCGGTCCGTCCACCCGCCCCGCGCACGCTACGGTGGACCGGCCGAACTCTTCGGCAACGACCCGCGTACGACGAGGTGGGGGCACGGCAACGCCATGGCACAGGGCACGGTCCAGGTGACGCACACCGGTACATCGAGGTGGCGGCGCCGCACGGGTGAGTACGCGTCCCTCGCCGCCGCGCTGGAGGCCGCGGGCGACGGCGACGTCCTCACCGTCGCCCCGGGCACCTATCGGGAGAACCTCGTCGTCCAGCGGGCGGTGACGCTGCGCGGGCCGGAGGGTTCGCCCGGTTCCGTGCGCATCGCCCCCGTGGACGGGGTGCCGTTGACCGTCCGCGCCTCCGCGGTCGTGCAGGACCTGCACGTGGAGGGCCAGGACGCGTCCGCGCCGGCCGTCCTGGTGGAGGAGGGCACCCCCGAGCTCACCGATCTGCGGATCATGACGCGTTCGTCGGCCGGGATCGAGGTGCGGGCCGAGGCCCGTCCCACCGTCCGGCGCTGCACGGTGGACAACCCGGCGGGTGTCGGGATCGCCGTGGTCGACGGCGGGGGCGGGGTGTTCGAGGAGTGCGAGGTGGTCGCGGCGGGCCAGTCCGGCGTGGCCGTGCGCGGGGGCGCGCGGCCCCGGCTGGAGCGCTGCCGAGTGCACCACGCCTCGGGCGCGGGGCTGTCGGTCACCGGGGAGAACTCCTCGCTGGAGGGCGTCGGTTGCGAGGTCTACGAGATCAAGGGCTCCGGTGTGCAGGTGACCGGGCGGGGGACGGCGCACCTCACCGACTGCGACGTGCACCGCACCACCGCGGACGGCGTCACCCTGGACACGGACGCGGTGCTGACCCTCGCCGACTGCCGCATCCACGACGTGCCGGAGAACGCGGTCGACCTCCGCTCGCGCGCGGTCCTCACACTGACCCGCACGACGGTGCGCCAGTTCGGGCGCAACGGGCTGTCGGTCTGGGACCCGGGCACCCGTGTGGACGCCAACCAGTGCGAGATCTTCGACTCCACCGGCGACTACCCGGCGGTGTGGATCAGTGACGGCGCCACCGTGGTCCTGGAGTCCTGCCGGGTGCACGACGTGCCGGACGCGCTGTTCGTGCTCGACCGGGGCTCGCGCGCCGACGTGATCGACAGCGACCTGACGCAGGTGCGCAACACCGCGGTGTCGGTGAGCGACGGCGCGACCGCGCAGTTGGACGACTGCCGGATCAAGGACGCGGCGACGGGCGCCTGGTTCCGCGACCACGGCAGCGGCGGCACCCTGAGCGGCTGCACGGTGGACGGCGTGCAGACGGGCGTGATCGTCACCAAGGGCGCCGATCCCACCGTCGAGCGCTGCACCATCGCCTCCCCGGCGGAGGCCGGCTTCTACGTCTCGGCGGGCGGCCGGGGCACCTTCCAGAACTGCCGGGTCACCGACAGCGACGGATACGGCTTCCATGTGATCGACGGCTGCCGTACGACGCTGCGCAAGTGCCGTACGGAACGGTGCGCGCGCGGGGGTTACGAGTTCGCGGACGGCGGGCCGGAGGCTCCGGGCGGTGGCGGCGCGCTCGTCGAGGACTGCACCAGCGACGAGAGCACGAGCCTGCGCTCCCCCGCCCGGGAGACGGCCGTGCAGACCACACCGGCACCCGGGTCCGGGCTGCTGGGGTCCATCCCCGGTCAGCGCACCACGGAGCCGCAGGGCCTGGTGGCGGCGCCCGAACCGGCGGCCCCGGCGGCCCGCACCTCGGAGGCGGTGCTGGGCGAACTGGACGCGCTGGTGGGGCTGGAGAGCGTCAAGCGCGAGGTGCGGGCCCTGACCGACATGATCGAGGTGGGACGGCGCCGCCGGCAGGCGGGCCTGAAGGCGGCCTCCGTACGACGCCACCTGGTGTTCACCGGCTCCCCCGGCACCGGCAAGACGACGGTGGCCCGGCTGTACGGGGAGATCCTGGCCTCGCTCGGGGTGCTGGAGAAGGGCCATCTGGTCGAGGTGTCCCGGGTCGACCTGGTGGGCGAGCACATCGGCTCCACCGCCATCCGCACCCAGGAGGCGTTCGACCGGGCGCGCGGCGGTGTGCTGTTCATCGACGAGGCGTACGCACTGTCCCCCGAGGACTCCGGCCGCGACTTCGGCCGTGAGGCGATCGACACGCTGGTGAAGCTGATGGAGGACCACCGGGAGGCGGTGGTGGTGATCGTCGCCGGCTACACCGCCGAGATGGAGCGCTTCCTGAGCGTCAACCCGGGGGTCGCCTCCCGCTTCTCACGGACGATCACCTTCGGCGACTACGGCCCCGAGGAGCTGCTGCGGATCGTGGAGCAGCAGGCGGAGGAGCAGGAGTACCGGCTGGCGGAGGGGGCGTCCGAGGCACTGTTGAAGTATTTCGCGGCGATACCGAAGGGCCCCGCCTTCGGCAACGGCCGTACGGCGCGGCAGACGTTCGAGGCGATGGTGGAGCGGCACGCGGGCCGGGTCGCCCAGTTCGCCGAACCGAGCACGGACGACCTGACGCTGCTCTATCCGGAGGACCTGCCGGAACTGCCGGGCGCCTGAGGCGTGTTGTCCGTGGGTGCCGTGCCGTCCGCCTCCTCGACGGGGCGGGGGGCCGGCACTCCGGGCCGCAGCCGGGCCAGCAGCAGTCGGCGTTCCTCGGCGAACGCCGGGTCCGCCTGGTAGTCGCTGTGCCCCAGGATCGGGGCCGGCAGCGGGTGCAGCGCGGTGCGGCCGTAGGCGAGCGGGTCCTTGAGCGGGGCGCGGTCCACCTCGGGACCGCAGTCGCCGGGCAGCCGGACCGGCCCGCCGATGGGGTCGGTGAGCCGGTAGAGGTTGCGCCAGCAGTCGACCTCACGGTGCAGGGCGCTGAGCGAGGCGGGCCCGAAGTGCGCCGGGAACCAGCGCCCGTACAGCCGTTCCAGGGGTGAGCCGTAGGTCAGCAGGGCCACCCGGCGGCGTACCGAGGGCTTGAGCTGCCAGGCCGCCGCGGCGGCGAGCACACTGCCCTGGGAGTGGCCGGAGAGCACCAGCCGGCCGCCGGTGGAGCCGGTCCAGGTCGCCATGCGCCAGGTCAGGTCGGGCACGGCGCGCTCGGCGTAGCAGGGTGGGGCGAAGGGATGCGCGGCGCGCGGCCAGAAGGTGCCGACGTCCCACAGGATGCCGATGGTGCGGCGGGCGGCGGGGTCCTTGTAGGCGCGTCGGCCCCAGGTGACGAAGAGCAGGAAGCCGACCCCTATCAGCCAGGAGCCGCACGCCTGGGTGGTGTCGGCGGCGCCCTGCAGCGCGGAGGAGGTGCCGCGGGCGGCGTCGCCGGGGACCTCGTCGGTGAGTTCGGCGCCGACCAGTGAGGCGGTGCCGAGCAGCAGCGTGGCGACGGCGACGACGCCGATGACGCGGGGGGCCAGGTCGGTGAGGGGGGCCATCGCCCTGGCCCCGGCGATACGGCGGGTGCGGGCGGCGTCGGTGGGTTCGCCGGGGTGGTCGCGCTCGACCTGGACGGCCTCGGCCCGGCGCAGTCGCAGGGTGCGGCGCGCCAGCAGGGCGACGACCACGAGCAGCAGCAGGAGCAGCGGCGGGATCGCGGAGGCCTGCCAGGTGAGCAGGACGGGCGGTCCGGGCAGGGTGCGGCGGGTGCCGTCGAGCCAGTCGGAGACCCGCTGGGCGACGCCGCCGGACATCACCCCGCCGAGCGCGCAGGCGAGCATGGCGACGGCGGGGCCGGCCAGCCCGCGCAGCGCGGTGCGCGGGTGACGGTGCGTGCGGTACAGGGTGTGGGCGACCAGGGCGAGTACGACGACGAGCAGGCACTGCGTGAGGGTGAGCGTGCCGAACACCCGGTCGCCCGGCAGCCGTCCGGCCGACCGCCAGTCGGGGCGCGACCAGCAGGCGTACCCGAGCGAGAGCACGAGCAGGGCCAGGGAGCTCATGGGCAGCAGGCGGACCAGGGCGCGGTCGAGCCCCCGGTCGAGACGGTTCTCGGTGCGACCGCGGCGGCAGACCACCCAGACCACGACGAGCGCGCCGGCCACGTACGCCGACTCGAACAGCGGGGCCAGGGCGTCGAGGAGCGCGGGTCCGCCCGGGCGTCGGTCCTGGCGGGCGGCGGCGGTTCCGACGGCCGCGGCGACGGTGAGGAGGGCGGCGGCGGTGTGCGCGGCGCGCAGCCGGGCCACGAGTCGGCGCCCGTACCAGAAGCCGGGGCGGGCGAGCGCGCTGCGGTAGGCGTCCTCCCCTGCTTCCCCGTCGGCCTCCTCGTCCTGCGGCGGTGGCGGCTGGGACTCGTAGGCGCTCCAGGTGCGGTGGGAGAGGTACCACAGCAGTCCGGTGAGGGCGGTCGGCACGAGCGCGGCCAGGGCGAGCCGGCGGCCGGGCTCGCTCCACCAGCCGCCGTCGGAGACGACGGGTGACAGGAAGCCGAGCCAGGAGTGCCGCCCGGCGCACGCGGGGGTGCCCGCGCACTGCCAGGCGGTGAGGTCGAGGGCGACCTCGCAGGCGGCGGCGACCAGCAGCACCGTGAGGCTGAGTCCGGCGAGCCGCACCAGGAGGCCGTACAGGCGTACGGTCCGGATGCGGTGACCCTCGGTGCTGGGGCGCATCCAGTGGGCCAGGTTGACCACCATGAACGGCAGGAGCAGCAGCCACAGGGCGCGCGAGCCGTTGCCGGAGGTGAGGTTGCACCAGACGTAGGCCTCGGGCACCGGCGCGTCGCCGTGGTCGGCGGGCCGTTCCTCGGCGTCGACGTCGTCGGCGCGGCGGAAGACGGCGGCGGTGTCGTCGCCGGTGATCCGGACCGTGCGCGGATCGTTCAGCATCTCCTGCGGAGTGGTGCCGCCGACCCCGTGGACCAGGAGTTCCAGGGTGTTCTGTGCCGCTGCGTGTTCCACCGTCTCGCACTTCCCCCGCGCGCGGTGCGCGCCTGTGGCGGGCGTCTGTCTTCATGTCATGTGCAGGCACAGGATTGCCGATGTGGGGCACGGCCACACCTGTGTGACCGAAATGTTTTCAGGATGCGTGACGCGCGGGCAGGAGAAACGCGGCCGACGACGCCCCCCGGCACCGGTCCGAGGGTGCCGCCTGCACGGTCGGCGGCAGGGACGGCGATGGTGCGGGCAGTGGCGCGGATGTCGCTGGGGCGTGCGAGGATGGGGCGTCCTTCGCCACCGCCGCCCCTCGGTACGCGCCGGTCGGAGCCGGTACGGACGCCGTGCGGCGGGTGGTGCGCGCAAGGACCGGACGGAGTCGGGACGAGGAAAGGATCCGCAGCGGACGTGAGCGAGAATCAGAACCTGCTCGCGGAGCAGCGCCGCACCCTGATCCTCGACGAGGTACGCCGACGCGGCGGCGTCCGGGTCAACGAGCTGACGCGCAAGCTCGGCGTCTCCGACATGACGGTCCGCCGGGATCTCGACGCGCTGGCCCGCCAGGGCGTGCTGGAGAAGGTGCACGGCGGCGCGGTGCCGGTGGTCGAGGCGAGCACGCACGAGCCCGGGTTCGAGGCCAAGTCGGGCCTGGAGCTGACCGCCAAGGAGGACATCGCGCGGGCGGCGGCCCAACTGGTCGCGCCGGGCACGGCGATCGCGCTCTCCGGCGGCACGACGACGTACGCGCTGGCGCACCACCTGCTGGACGTGCCGGACCTCACCGTCGTCACCAACTCGGTGCGCGTGGCCGACGTCTTCCACTCCGCGCAGCGCGCCATGGGCCGCCGGCAGGGCGCGGCCACGGTGGTGCTGACCGGCGGGGTGCGCACACCGTCCGACTCGCTGGTGGGCCCGGTCGCCGACCAGGCGATCGCCGCACTCCACTTCGACGTCCTGTTCCTCGGCGTGCACGGGATATCCGCCGAGGCGGGTCTGTCGACGCCGAATCTGGCCGAGGCCGAGACGAACCGGCGGCTGGTGCAGTCCGCGCGGCGTGTGGTGGTGGTCGCCGACCACACCAAGTGGGGCACGGTGGGGCTGAGTTCGTTCGCCACGCTGGAGCAGGTGGACACGCTGGTGACCGACTCGGGGCTGCCGGGCGAGGCCCGGGCGGAGATGGCGGAACACCTCGACCGACTGGTGGTGGCCGGAGAACCGGAGGAGCGGGAGGCTCCGGAGCCGGCACAGCAGGCACAGACGGCGGAGGGATCGGGCTGAGGCGCGGCGCCGGGCGGGTGACTCCGGCGCGACCGTCGACCCCCGGCGCGCCGTTCTACTCCGACCAGGCCCCCGTGCTCAGCAGGGTGTCGATCGCGGCCGCGTACGGGGCGACGTCCAGTCCCTCCGCCGCGAGCCAGGCGTCCGAGTAGTACTTGTCCAGATAGCGCTCCCCCGGGTCGCACAGCAGGGTGACGACGCTCCCCCGGCGCCCCTCGGCCACCATCTCCGCGACGATCTTCAGCGCGCTCCACAGTCCGGTTCCCGTACTGCCGCCCGCCTTGCGGCCCGTGACGCGGTCCAGCGCGCGGACGGCGGCGACGGCGGCCGCGTCCGGCACCTTCATCATGCGGTCGACGGCGCCCGGCACGAAGCTGGGCTCCATGCGCGGCCGGCCGATCCCCTCGATGCGGGAGCCCCGCTCGCAGACGACGCCCGGGTCACCGGTCGTCCACCCCTCGAAGAAACAGGAGTTCTCCGGGTCGGCGACACAGACGCGGGTGTCGTACTGCATGTAGTGCACGTACCGGGCGATGGTCGCGGAGGTGCCGCCGGTGCCCGCCGTGGCGACGACCCACGCGGGCTCGGGGAACCGTTCCCGTTCGAGCTGGCGGAAGACGGACTCGGCGATGTTGTTGTTGCCGCGCCAGTCCGTGGCCCGTTCCGCGTAGGTGAACTGGTCCATGTAGTGGCCGCCGGTCTCCGCCGCGAGGCGGGCGGACTCCTCGTACATCGTGCGCGGGTCGTCGACGTAGTGGCACCGGCCGCCGTGGAACTCGATCAGGCGGATCTTCTCCGCGCTCGTCGTGCGTGGCATGACCGCGATGAACGGCACGCCGATCAGTTTGGCGAAATACGCCTCCGAGACGGCCGTCGAACCGCTGGACGCCTCGATCACCGGGCGGCCCGGGCGGATCCACCCGTTGCACAGCCCGTAGAGGAAGAGCGAGCGGGCCAGACGGTGCTTGAGGCTGCCTGTGGGGTGCGTCGACTCGTCCTTGAGATAGAGGTCGACGCCCCACTGTTCGGGCAGCGGGAAGAGCAGGAGGTGCGTGTCGGCCGAGCGGTTGGCGTCCGCCTGCACCTTGCGCACGGCCTCTTTGAGCCAGTGCCGGTACGACACGTCGGTCCGGTCGACGTCGAGGGTGGCGCCGGGCTGGTGGGTGGGGGTGGTGCTCACGCCGGGACTCCTTACACGGTGCGCCGAGAGCGCCTCCGTGCGCCCGGACGTCTCGATGATAGGCACGCTTGCGCACGCTTCCCACCTGCATAAACACGTCTTTGAGGTACTCAAAGGTGGTCCTGGGGGCCGGGATGGGCGCGCAAGGGGGGCGCGCTCGCGTGTGTGCGCCCGGTGATGCACGGTGCACCCCTTATGCGCACTGGTGCTCGGGGCCGTGCGCGGGCAGACTGCACGGCGCGGGACCGTTCGACCGCTCGGACGCTCGGACGCTCGGACGGGCCGGGTTCGGAAGTCGTACGGCCATGCCCGCGCGGAACCACGGAGGACCACCCAGGCGCACGAGGGGGCGGAACACCATGCCTGAACCGGAGTTCACGGCCAGAGGCGTGCGGATCGGCAAAGGGCTGCGGTCCCTGACCAGGGCCGGGCAAGTCCGGATCAGCGACGGCCGGTTGCGGTTGCTCACCAGCTACGGCAGCGAGATCGACAGCGCGCCGGTACAGGCGGTGCGCGCGTCCAGGCCGTGGTTCGGCGCCGAGGACCGGGCCCGTGCGGACCTGGGCGGGACGCGGTACTCGCTGACCCTCGGGGAGAGCGATCCCGCCCCGGGCGCACAGGGGTCGCCGCCGGCCCGGCGGTTCATCGAGGCGGTCCGCAGGGCGTCCGGCCGCGGCCGTTGAACGGCTCGGGCGCCACGGGGGCGCGAGTTGCGCATCCCAACCCCGTACGTCACGCTGGTCACACGTCACTCTGGGTTTACCGGCGATCACGCTGAAGAACCAGCCCGCCGGCCACGACAAGCGGGCGGCCGACGTACGGAGCCGCCCCGAGCCAGGCGGCACGCTCACCGGCCGCCCCGATCGGCGGACGGCCGTCGTACGCGGTCGTCGCCCCCACAGCGGTCGCCGGACGTGGGCCGCGCAGCACCAGGCGGCGTATTACACGCGGCCACCTACGCAGGATCCGTTCTCGTCTTCTTCCGGACCTCAATTCGGGGAGTCGCAGCCGTGATCAGCCAGCGAAGCAGGCACTGCACGGTGGAGCTCCAAGCCCTGCCGTCGCGGATCGGCCAGGTCCGCAGAATCGTATCGGCGCAATTGCGCTACTGGCATCTGGATGCCCTCATCGACCGGGCCTCGCTCGGTGTGACCGAGTTGCTCACCAACGTGCACCGGCATGCCGAGCCCGACAAGACGTGCACCGTGGAGATCGAGCTGCGGCTCGACCGTCTGACGGTCTCGGTGCACGACCACGACCCCCGGCTGCCCGCCGCGTGCGAGGCGGAGCCCGGCTCCACCTGTGGGCGGGGGCTGGCGATGGTGGCCGAGCTCAGCGAGAGCTGGGGCGTGCGGCCGGACGGGGAGGAGGGGAAGGTGGTGTGGTTCGCGCTGTCGGCGTGCGCGCCGGTGGTGTCGGTACGGAGTCTCGCGTCCGGGGACGTGGAGGGGGTCGCGGCGGTCGGCGGCGTTGCCGGACGGCGCGGGGAGCGGGCGGTGGTGCCGGGATGACGGCGCTTCGCGCCGTCGGGGGCGTGCGGGTTCCCTGCGGGGCCGCACGGGTTCCCGGAACGGCGCGGGTTCCCTGCGGGGGCGTGCGGTGCCCCGGCGGGGGCGGATCGGCGCGTTGCCGGGTGCGGGTCGCCGGGGGCTGCTCGCGCGGTTCCCGCGCCCCTTGGGGGGCGCGGGGCGGGTGGGGTCAGAGGGTGGGGGGCTTGTTCGTGGGGCCGAAGTGTTCCTCCAGGACGGAGGCACGGCGCCAGTACTCGTCCTCGTCGATCTCACCGGAGGCGAACCGCCGGCCGAGGACCGCGAGGGGCGAGTCGCCCCGCGGGCGGCCGGCGTCCACGGGGTGCCACGGACCCCGTTGCCCGCGCCGGCCGGTGCGGCGCAGCAGCGTCACGCCGGCCACCACGACCGCCGCCCAGATCAGCGGGAAGAACAGGATCCACGGGCCGGGCCCGCCGTTCCATTGCGCCAGCGTCTGCATCTCGGGTCATCTCCTCGGGTGTGCGTCGTTCCGATGACCTCAGCGTCGCTCCGGCACGGGGCCCGCGTCGTCGTACGGCCGGCGGCGGTGCGCCTACCGCCCGGGGAGTAGGCGCGCGCGGCGCAGACCCTGGACGTCTGTAACTACTGGTATGTACAGTCTCCGCATGAGCACCTCGGAGCGACTCATCGAGTCCACGCGCGACCTGTTGTGGGAGCGCGGTTACGTGGGCACCAGCCCCAGGGCGATCCTGGAGCGCGCGGGCGCCGGCCAGGGCAGCATGTACCACCACTTCAAGGGCAAGCCCGATCTGGCGCTGGCCGCGATCCGCCGTACCGCCGACGAGATGCGCGCGTCCGCGGCCGGCGTGCTGCGCGGACCCGGGACACCGTCCGCGCGCGTGACGGCGTATCTGCGGCGCGAGCGCGACGTCCTGCGCGGGTGTCCCGTCGGGCGGCTGACCATGGATCCGGACGTGATCGCGAACGACGAGCTGCGCGCACCCGTCGACGAGACACTGGACTGGCTGCGCGAGGAGCTGGCCGGCATCGTCGAAGAGGGTCAGGAGCAGGGGGAGTTCGCGACCGCGCTGGACGCCGAGGAGGTGGCGGCGACGATCGTGGCGACGGTCCAGGGAGGCTATGTCCTGGCCCGTGCGTCGGGCTCCCCGGCCGCCTTCGACACCGGGGTGCGCGGACTGCTCGCCCTGCTGCGGCCCGCCGACCGGGGAGACGTGTGATGCAGGCGATGCAGTACGAGATCACCCTGCCCGCCGACTACGACATGGGGATCGTGCGGGACCGGGTGGCCCGCGCCGGGCACGCGCTCGACGACTGGGAGGGGCTCGGGTTCAAGGCGTACCTCGTGCGCGAACGCGGGGTGGACGGCTCGCCCGTCAACCAGTACGCGCCCTTCTACCTGTGGCACGAGGCGCGCGGCATGAACGCCTTCCTGTACGGAGGCCCGTTCCAGGGACTCGTCGACGACTTCGGGCGGCCGTCCGTCCGCCAGTGGACGGGGCTGTGGTACGAGGAGAGCGCGGTCCCGGGCGCCGAGGCGCGGTACGCGGTACGGCACCGCACGCCGGTGCCCGAGGGGGCCGCCCTCGGCGAGGTGGCGGAGGAGGTCATGCACGACGCGGGGCTGCTGGTGGCGCTGGACGGCGCCGTGTGCGCGGCGGTGGCCGTCGACTCCCGGCACTGGGAGGTGGTGCGGTTCTCGCTCTGGGAGCACGCGGCGCCGAGGACGGAGGGCGACGTCTTCCGGGTGCTGCGGCTGTCGGCCCCGGGACGGGACCGGCTACCGCGCGGGCGGCAGTGGTGAGGCGGCAGCGGACGGGTGCGGGGACCGTCACGGCGCGGCTGACGGGCTGACGGGCCGGGTGGCCGGAGGTCAGACCCCCGCGAGTGCCGTCAGCGGGTCGTCCAGGACCGGCTGCCAGGCGAGTTCCGCCGCGCCGACGAGGCTGTTGTGGTCCAGGGTGCACGGCAGGATCGGCACGCCGCCGCTGCGCCCCCACAGGCTGCGGTCGGCGACGACCGCGCTCAGCCGGTCGGGGTCGGTGTCCAGCAGGGTGCGGTGGAAGCCGCCGAGGATGATCCGGTCGGGGTTGAGGATGTTGACCAGCCCGGCCAGCCCCAGGCCGAGCCGGTCGATCAGCGCCTCGGTGGCGGCGCGGACGGCCGGGTCGTCGGCGTGGTGGGCGCGGATCAGGTCGTTCGCCTGTTGCAGCAGGGAGAGTTCGGGGCCGGGGTCGCGGCCCGCGGCGGTGAGGAAGGCCAGCGGGTCGGCCTCCACGTCGAGGCAGCCGCGGCTGCCGCAGTGGCAGGGGCGGCCCTCCGGGTTGACGGTGAGGTGTCCCACTTCCAGGGCCAGTCCCGAACTCCCGGTGTGCAGCCGTCCGTCGAGCACCAGCGCGCCGCCCACGCCGCGGTGCCCGGTGGCCACGCAGAGCAGGTCGCGGGCGCCGCGGCCGGCCCCGTGCCGGTGTTCGGCGAGGGCGGCGAGGTTGACGTCGTTGGCGGCGAAGGCGGGACCGTCGAGGCCGGCGGCGCGCACGCGCTCCGCGAAGATCTCCCGCACGGGGGAGCCGGCCGGCCAGTCCACGTGCATCGGGTTGAGCGCGAGCCCTTCCGGTGCGGCCACGGCGGCCGGGACGGCCAGGCCCGCGCCGACGCAGCGCAGGCCGGTCGCGCGGAGCAGGTCGGCGCCTGCCTCGACGACGGAGCCGAGCACCTTGGCCGGGTCGGGGTCGACGGTCTCGCAGCCGGGGGCCGTGGCCACGATGCGGCCGCCGAGGCCGACGAGGGCGGCGCGGTATCCGTCGGCGTGGACCTGGGCGGCCAGGGCGACGGGGCCGTCCTCGGCGACCTCCAGACGGTGCGAGGGGCGGCCCTGGGAGCCGGCGGCGGCGCCGGGGTGGGCGTCGACCCGGATCAGACCGAGCGCCTCCAGTTCGGCGGCGACCGCGCCGGCGGTCGCGCGGGTGACGCCGAGGGCGGTGGTGAGGACGGCGCGGGTGGGGGCGCGGCCGGTGTGCACGAGTTCGAGTGCGGGGCCGAGGGCACCGCGGCCCCGGTCCAGCCGTGCCCGGGTGGTGTTCCCTTCCCCCGCCGCGCGCGGGGCCGCATTGCCGCTCATGAGGGCGAGTCTCCCATGATCCGCGGGTACGGACGGCGCCCCTGGGCGCTCCCGGACGCTCCCCGGCCGCTCCGATAGCCTGGGCACGCGATGAACGACCCCATGACCACTCCCCAGGGCACCTATCACCTCACCCGCTTCCCCGCGGACCCCCGCGACCGGCTGCGCGCCTGGGACGCCGCCGACGCGTACCTGCTCCGCCACCTCGCGGTGGCCGGCGTTCTCGGGAACGCGGGAACCGTCGAAGGTGCCGACGTCCCCGCCGTCGTCGTCCTCGGCGACCGCTGGGGCGCGCTCACCACCGCGCTCGCCCCGTACCGCCCCACCCAGGTCACCGACTCGTTCCTCGCCCGGCAGGCCACCCTCGCCAACCTCGCGCGGGCCGGCGTCGACCCGTCGGCCGTGCGCCTGCTCACCACCCAGGATCCGCCCCCGGACACCGTCGACGTCCTCCTCGTCCGCGTACCCAAGAGCCTCGCGCTGCTGGAGGACCAACTGCACCGGCTGGCCCCGGCCGTGCGCCCGGACACGGTCGTCGTCGGCGCCGGCATGGTGAAGGAGATCCACACCTCGACGCTGCGGACCTTCGAGCGGATCCTCGGTCCGACCCGCACCTCCCTCGCCGAGCAGAAGGCCCGGCTGATCCACTGCGCCCCCGACGCGCACATGGCCCGTGGGCGCGACCCCTGGCCGTACCGCTACGCGCTCCCCGACGACGTCGGCGTGCTGTCGGGACGGCCGGTCACCAACCACGCGGGTGTCTTCTGCGCCGACCGGCTCGACATCGGGACCCGCTTCTTCCTGCGCCACCTCCCGCGTGCCCGCGCCGGACAACGCGTGGTGGACCTCGGCTGCGGCAACGGGATCGTGGGCACCGCGGTGGCTCTCGACGAGCCCGGAGCCGACGTCCTGTTCGTGGACGAGTCGTACCAGGCGGTGGCGTCGGCCGAGGAGACGTACCGGGAGAACACCACGGGCACGGACCGCGCCGGCGGGGCGGAGTTCATGGTCGGCGACGGCCTCGCGGACCTCGCCCCGGCCGGGGTCGACCTGGTGCTGAACAATCCGCCGTTCCACTCCCACCAGGCCACCACCGACGCCACCGCCCGGCGCATGTTCACCCAGGCCCGCCGTGCCCTGCGTCCGGGCGGCGAACTCTGGGTGGTCGGCAACCGCCACCTCGGCCACCACGTCACCCTGCGCCGCCTGTTCGGCAACAGCGAACTGGTGGCGAGCGACCCGAAGTTCGTGGTGCTGAAAGCCGTGAAGAAGTGACCGTGCGCACCGGACGGTGACCGCTGGGGCGGTGACCGCCGTGCCGTCGGTGTCCCTGGGCTCCTGCCGCCCTGTTGACAGCACTCCTAGTCTGATTTTGTGCCGCAAATAAACAAAGCCCGTCCGCACACCGTCGTGCCGGGCCGCACCACCGATCTCGTCCGCCTGCGTATCGCTCTGACCACCTTCTTCGCCCTCGACGGCTTCGTCTTCGCCGGCTGGGTCGTGCGCATCCCCGCCATCAAGGCGCAGACCAGCGCCTCCACGAGCGCGCTGGGGCTGGCACTGCTCGGGGTCTCGGCCGGGGCCGTCGTCACGATGACGCTCACCGGGCGCCTCTGCCGCCGGTTCGGCAGCCACCCCGTGACCGTCGTCTGCGCCGTACTGCTCTCCCTCAGCATCGCCCTGCCGCCGCTCACCCACTCGGTCTGGGCGCTGGGCGCGGTGCTGTGCGTGTTCGGTGCGGCGTACGGCGGGATCAACGTCGCCTTCAACAGCGCGGCCGTGGACCTGGTGGCCGCGCTGCGGCGGCCCGTCATGCCCAGCTTCCACGCCGCCTTCAGCCTGGGCGGGATGGTCGGAGCCGGGCTCGGCGGCCTGGTGGCGGGGTCGGTGACGCCGACGTGGCACCTGTGCGGTCTCACCGTGATCGGCCTGGCCGTGACCGCCGTGGCGGGCCGGGAGCTGCTGCGCCAGGAACCGCCCGAGCCCCCGGAGCCGACGCCGGAGGAACGGCGGGCTCCGCGGCGCTCGCAGCCGCGCACCCGCGCCCTGGTGCTGACCTTCGGGCTGATCGCGCTGTGCACCGCCTACGGCGAGGGGGCCATGGCCGACTGGGGCGCGCTCCACCTGGAGCAGGACCTCGGCGCCACGCCGGGGCTCGCCGCGGTGGGGTACTCGTGCTTCGCCCTCGCCATGACCGTCGGCCGACTCACCGGGACGGTGCTGCTGGAACGGCTGGGCCGGACCCGGACCCTGGTGGCAGGGGGCGCGACGGCCGCGGGCGGCATGCTGCTCGGTTCGCTCGCCCCGTCCGCCTGGGCCGCCCTGCTCGGCTTCGCCGTCACCGGGCTGGGGCTCGCCAACATCTTCCCCACCGCGGTCGAACGCGCCGGTGCGCTCGGCGGCCCCGACGGCGTCGCCACCGCGTCCACGCTCGGCTACGGCGGCATGCTGCTCGGGCCGCCCACGATCGGCTTCATGGCGGAATGGTTCTCCCTGTCCACCGCGCTCACCAGCGTCGCCGTGCTCGCCGCGGTGGCCGCCCTCATCGCCTTCCTCACCCGCCACGCGGCCCGCACCTGAGGGCCGGGACAGGACCGCCCCGGCCGGCTCACTGCCCCTCTCTCGCCCTACGACCGGCCGTCGGCCAGACTGCGCGCATGGACACTGCCCGCTTCCTCCGGACGCTCGACCACGAGGGCCGGCTGCTCGGCGAGATCGCCGAGGAGACCGGTCCCGGGGCCGAGGTGCCGACCTGCCCCGGCTGGCGGATGCGCGACCTGCTGGGGCACACCGGCGCGATCCACCGCTGGGCCGGCGCCTTCGTCACCGGTCGGCACACCTCCGCACGGCCCCGGGACAAGGTCCCGGATCTGGACGGGGAGGCGCTCCTCGCCTGGTACCGCGACGGCCACCGTCTGCTCGTCGACGCGCTCGCCGGTGCCCCGTCCGACCTGCGGTGCTGGACCTTCCTGCCCGGTGCCGGAACCCCGGTCGCCTTCTGGGCGCGGCGCCAGGCGCACGAGACCGCCGTGCACCGCGTCGACGCCGAGGCCGCGCGCGGCGCCGCCCCCGCCGCCGTCGCCGCGGATCCCACGCACGGGTTCACGGCCGAGTTCGCCGCCGACGGCATCGACGAACTGCTGCGCGGCTTCCACGCCCGGTCCCGGAGCCGGGTGCGGGCGCCGGCCCCGCGCGTCCTGCGCGTCCGGACCACCGATGTCCCGGACACCGCGTGGACCGTACGGCTCTCTCCCGAGCCCCCGGTCACCGAGCGGGGCGCCACCGCGGAGGCCGACTGCGAACTGGCCGGGCCCGCCGCCGTCCTGTACCTCGCCCTGTGGAATCGCGCTCCGGTCCCCTCCGTCAGCGGCGACACCGCACTCGCCGGCCTCTGGCGGAGGACGTCGGCCGTCGGCTGAGAGCACGACGGGCCGTCGGACGGCGGCCCGTCGGCCCGTCGGTCAGGGGCACGCCCCGGCGCGCGTGCGGCCGGTTCGTCTCAGCCCAGCCACCCCGGCCGCACCAGCCCCGACTCGTAGGCCAGTACGACCAGTTGCGCGCGGTCGCGGGCGCCCAGTTTGACCATGGTGCGACTGACGTGCGTCTTTGCGGTCAGCGGGCTGACGAAGAGGCGGCGCGCGATCTCCTCGTTGGACAGCCCCAGCCCGACCAGGGCCATCACCTCCCGTTCGCGTGTCGTGAGCCGGGCGAGCGACGCGGCCGCCGCGGGTTCCTTGGAGCGCGCGGCGAACTCCGCGATCAGCCGCCGGGTCACACCGGGCGACAGCAGCGCGTCCCCCTCGACCACCGCCCGTACCGCGCGCAGGAGTTCCGCCGGCTCGGTGTCCTTGACGAGGAAGCCGGAGGCACCGGACCGGATCGCCTCGAAGACGTACTCGTCGAGTTCGAAGGTGGTCAGCATGATCACCTTGACCTCGGCCAGCCGCGCGTCCTCGGTGATGCGGCGGGTGGCGGCGAGCCCGTCGAGGGCGGGCATGCGGATGTCCATCAGGACGACGTCGGGGGTGAGCGCGCGCACCGCTCGCAGGGCCTCCTCCCCGTCGGCGGCCTCGCCCACCACCTCGATGTCCGGCTGGGCGTCGAGCAGTGCCTCGAAGCCCGCTCTGACCAGCGACTGGTCGTCGGCGAGCAGGACGCGGATCACCGTTCCTCCTGGGATGGGCCATGGGTCGCCGGGGGCTCCGGGGTGCCGTCGGCCGCGGATGCGCGCAGGGGCAGTACCGCGAGCACCCGGAAGCCGCCGTCCGCCCGCGTGCCCGCCTCGATCGTGCCGCCGAGACCCGCCGCCCGCTCGCGCATGCCGGCCAGACCGTTGCCGCTGCCTCCGGCGTCGGCGCCGGTCGCGGGACCGTCGTCGTCGATCCGCAGCCGCAGAACGCCCTCGCCGGACGTGAGCGTGACCCGCGCGTGCCGGGACCCGGAATGCCGTACGACGTTGGTGAGCGCCTCCTGGACGATGCGGAACGCGGCCAGGTCGGCGCCGGGCGGCAGCTTCGGCGGGGTGCCCTCGACCTCGACGCCCAGTCCGGCGTCGGCGGCCTGCGCGACCAGTTCCGGCAGCCGGTCCAGACCCGGCGCCGGCGCCCGGGGCGCCTCACCGGGCGTGCGCAGTCTGTCGAGCACCTGCCGCACCTCCCCCAGGGCTTCCTTGCTGGCCGCCTTGATCGTGGTGAGCGCGGTACGGGCCTGTTCGGGGTCGGAGTCGAGCAGCGCCAGGCCCACACCCGCCTGCACGTTGATCACGGAGATGCTGTGCGCGAGGACGTCGTGCAGTTCCCGGGCCATCCGCAGCCGCTCCTCGTCGGCGCGGCGCCGGGCGGCCCGGGCGCGTTCGGCCCGCTCGCGCGCCCACTGCTCGCGCCGTACGCCCACGAGTTCGCCGACCGCGACGACCGCCGCCACCCACGCGGCCACGACGGCCTCCTGCCCCCAGGAGGCGGCCGCGTCCCCCGAGGGCGGCAGCGCACGGTACAGCCAGTGCGCCACCACGACGTGCCCCGCCCACAGCATCGCCACCGCGGCCCAGGCCGCCCGTCTGTGCCCGGTGACGACGGCGCCGAAGCAGGCGACGGCGACCGCCAGGAACACCGGACCATAGGGGTAGCCGGCTCCCAGGTAGACCATGACCACGGCCGCGGTGGTGAGGACGACGGCCACCGGGTGGCGCTGCCGCCACAGCAGCACCCCGCAGCCGAGCAGGAGCAGCAGCAGCGCGAAGCCGTCCAGCTCCGCGCGCCCGCTGCCGCGCTGTCCCTGCGCGGCGGCATGCGTGCCGACCAGCACGACGGCCGTGAGGAGCACGGTGGAGGGCCACGGCAGCCGGCGCCCGCCGGACGCGGAGGTGCGGCGGGGACCGGCGCCGACCGGACCTCCGGCGCCTCTGACGCGGCCGAACCCCCCGCCGCTCCCCGCGTCGTCGTCCGTGCCGTGCCACCAGGGCGGCCCGGACCCGGGCGTGGACCACCACGCCGGGGCCCGCGTGTGTCGCTCCTTCATGCCCGTCACGCTAGACGGCACCGGGCGGGTGCCGCGTCACCCGCGCGGGGCGATCACCGGTACTCCCCCGGTAGTACCGGGGGGTATCACAGGGGTCCCCGATCGGCGCCGACCGACCGCCTACCGGTCGAACGCCGTCAGCGCCCGCTGGGCCAGCGGATGGCTGCGGACCAGTTCACCCAGCGTGGTGGCACCCCGGGTGATGTCGGTGAACGCCTTCCACGCCGGGCGGAACCCGGTGAGGGCCGCGTGGAACAGCCCCGGACGGCGCTCGAAGGCCTTCAGCATCCGCTTGCCGACGCTCATCTCGACCCCCAGCCCGGCCTTGATCGCGAAGGCGTAGTTCAGGGCCTGTCGGCGTGCGTCGACCGCGTCGTGCGCCTCGGAGATCCGTACCGCCCACTCCCCCGCGAGCCGCCCGGAACGCAGGGCGAAGGAGATGCCCTCGCGGGTCCACGGCTCCAGCAGCCCCGCCGCGTCCCCGCACACCAGTACGCGTCCGCGGGTGAGCGGCGAGTCGTCGGCGCGGCAGCGGGTCAGATGGCCGGAGGAGACGCTGGGTTCGAACCCGGCGAGGCCGAGCCGGGCGACGAAGTCCTCCAGGTACCGCTTGGTGGCGGCGCCCTCGCCGCGCGCGGAGATCACGCCGACGGTGAGCGTGTCCCCCTTGGGGAACACCCAGCCGTAACTGCCGGGCATGGGGCCCCAGTCGATGAGCACCCGGCCCTTCCAGTCCTCGGCGACGGTCTCGGGCACCGGGATCTCCGACTCCAGGCCGAGGTCGACCTGGTCGAGCTTGACCCCGACGTGCGCTCCTATGCGGCTGGCACTGCCGTCGGCGCCGACGACCGCGCGGGCCAGCACCGTCTCGCCGCCCTGGAGGACGAGGGCGACCGTGCGCCGGTCGGGCACGGCCGCGCCGTGCTGTTCGACCCGGACGACGGTGGCGCCGGTGCGCAGTTCCGCGCCCGCCTTCTGCGCGTGTTCGACCAACTGCTGGTCGAACTCAGGACGGTTGATGAGACCGAACAGCATCTGCCGGGAGCGGCGGGTACGGGTGAAGCGGCCGTTGTTCGAGAAGGTGACGGCGTGCACCTTGTCCTTGAACGGCAGGTCGAAGCCGGGCGGCAGGGTGTCCCGCGAGGGCCCGATGATGCCGCCGCCGCACGTCTTGTAGCGGGGCAGGTCGGCCTTCTCCAGCAGCAGCACGCTGCGTCCCGCGACCGCCGCGGCGTAGGCCGCCGAGGCCCCGGCGGGCCCCGCCCCCACCACGACCACGTCCCACACCCGTTGCGTGCCTTCCGCCGATGAGTTCTCGCTGCTCACGATGGTCTACTGCTCCCGCTCAAGCCGCCTGCCGCACCTGTCCCACGCATCCTACGGTGGCCGGGCGCGCGGGCCGCTGTGGGAGGATCTGCAGCGTGCGCGCGGCGCACATCCGTAAGCATCCGCGCACCACACGGTCACAGGCAAACAAAAGTTTTCGAAAGTAGAACGTCGCACCCACAAGGAGCGTGCCCATGTCGTCGAATCCGGTCGCCGAGACCGTCGCCTCGCTGCTGCCCAGGGCGAGGGAGGAGCTCACCGAGCTGGTGGCCTTCCGTTCGGTGGCGGACTTCGGCCAGTTCCCGAAGAGCGAGAGCGAGGCCGCGGCGCGCTGGATCTGCGAGGCACTGCGCACCGAGGGCTTCCAGGACGTGGCCGTGCTCGACACCCCCGACGGCACGCAGTCGGTGTACGGCTTCCTGCCCGGCCCGGCCGGCGCCCGGACAGTGCTCCTGTACGCGCACTACGACGTGCAGCCGCCGCTGGACGAGACCGCGTGGAGCACGCCGCCGTTCACGCTGACGGAGCGTGACGGCCGCTGGTACGGGCGGGGCGCGGCGGACTGCAAGGGCGGCGTCATCATGCACCTGCTCGCGCTGCGGGCGCTGAAGGCGAACGGCGGGGTGCCGGTCAACGTCAAGGTGATCGTGGAGGGTTCGGAGGAGCAGGGCACCGGCGGCCTGGAGCGGTACGCCGAGGAGCACCCGGAGCTGCTCACCGCCGACGCCGTCGTGATCGGTGACTCCGGGAACTTCCGGGTCGGCCTGCCCACCGTGACGACGACGCTGCGGGGCATGACCATGCTGCGGGTCGGGATCGACACCCTGGAGGGCAATCTGCACTCCGGCCAGTTCGGCGGCGCGGCACCGGACGCTCTGGCCGCCCTGATCCGGGTGCTGGACTCGCTGCGCGGCGAGGACGGCTCCACGACGGTCGACGGCCTGGACGGCGAGGCCCACTGGGAGGGACTGCAGTACGACGAGGCGCAGTTCCGTCAGGAAGCCAAGGTCCTCGACGGCGTGGAGCTGATCGGCTCGGGCACGGTCGCCGACCGCGTCTGGGCGCGCCCGGCGGTCACGGTCCTCGGCATCGACTGCCCGCCGGTGGTGGGCGCAACCCCGTCGGTGCAGGCGAGCGCCCGCGCGCTGGTCAGCCTGCGGGTGCCGCCGGGCGCGGACGCGGTGGCGACGACCGAGCTGCTCCGGACCCACCTGGAGAAGCACACGCCGTGGGGTGCCCGGGTGACGGTCGAACAGATCGGCCAGGGCCAGCCGTTCCGCGCGGACACCACCAGCCCGGCGTACGCGGCGATGGCCGGGGCGATGGCCGTGGCCTACCCCGGCCAGGAGATGCAGCACGCGGGGCAGGGCGGCTCGATCCCGCTGTGCAACACGCTCGCCTCGCTGTACCCGGAGGCGGAGATCCTGCTGATCGGCCTCAGCGAGCCGGAGGCACAGATCCACGCGGTCGACGAGAGCGTCTCGCCGGAGGAACTGGAGCGACTGTCGGTCGCCGAGGCACTGTTCCTGCGCGCCTACGCGGGCAACTGACCCGAAGACGCCCACGGCCTCCGGACGTGCTGCGGGTGAACGCCCGGCCGCATCGAAGGAGTGACCGCTGCGCGGTGCGACCTCGGTGCCCGAGACGTCGTGATCACACCCCGGGCCACCGTGTTGCTGCGGCCGCTGGAGAACCTGGGTCCGCCATGGCCGACGGTTCACCTCGCCGAAGTCGTCGAGGAGCCCGCCGCTCACGGCCGGGCGGTCCTCGGTCTCCCGATGTGGCAGGTCGAGCCCGGTGGCGGGATCTTCGGACACCACGGTCCGGGCATCGACCCGGAGATCGACAGACGATCGCCCTGGTGCCGGATCGTGGCCGACTGCCGGGACCGGGTCTTGCCGGCAGCCGAAGCGACCGGCAAGGCCTCGGACGTGGTCGCGACGATCTGCTGGATCGGTGCCTCGGACCTGTGAGGAGCAGACGAGCAGTAGGGAATGGGCAAAGGGCAGCTACTGCCAACTCCTCGTCCCGGGCCGGGATGTGACCCCTGCGGCACGGCCGCGAGGCTGAGTCGCTCAGCCGGGCGACTGGCCGGCAGCAGTCGACGGACGTTCGCCAGGAGCCGTCGGCATGCGGAACGCCGGCAGGTCGCGGGTTCGCCGGATCGGGGAGAAGAGCAGGATCAGTGCGGCGAGCGGCACTCCCGCGGTCGTGAGTGCCATGGCGGTGCGGAGGCCGAGCGCGGTCCCGAGCGCGCCGCCGAGCAAAGCTCCGACGGGGATGGTTCCGTAGCTGAGGAACGCTGTGCTCGCGGTGAGGCGGCCGAGGAGATGCGGCGGACAGTAGCGCTGCTGAAAGCTCGCCTTGATGATGTTGCCGGCCACGACACCCGCGGAGACACTGAAGCCGCCTGCCACGAAGAGCAGGATGCCGGCTCCGCCGACGGTCAGCGGGATGAGCAGGCCGAGCATGGGAAGTCCCAGTTCGAACAGCAGTGTCGCGCGAGCCGTGCCGATCCGGTGGGCGACCCGGCGTGCGGCGAATGCCCCGGCCACACCTCCGGCGCCCGTCGCCGCGAGGAGTGCGCCGACCGTTTCTGGGGGCAGGCCGACACTCCGGACCAGGAAGACCACCTGGATCGACTGGTAGCCCACAAGCGCCAGGTTGGAGGCGGCCGCGAAGAGTGTGAGCGCGCGGAACCAGGGGTCGACGACGATCAGCCGCAGGCCCTCGCGGACTTCGTCGACCAGCGACTTGGGACGACGTCCGGTTCTGGTGACGCGTGGCTCACGATGCCGGATGCCCGCGAGGCAGAGGAGGGAGACGAGGAACGTCGCGGCGTTGGCGTACATCCCGTTCACCGCACCTGCCCACTGTGCGATCAGACCGCCGGAGCCGAGCCCGGCGATCTGCGCGGCGGACGCGCTGCCGTGCAGTTCGGCGTTGCCCTCGGGTTGGTCGTCGGGCTCGAGGATGCTGGGGAGGTAGGCGCTGTAGGCGGTCTGGAAGAACACCGCCGCCGTGCCCGTCAGCAGGGCGGCGGCCACGAGGAGTTGGATGCTCAACCAGCCGAAGCGTGCGGCCACCGGGACGCCGGCGAACAGCAGGAGGGAGACCGTGGCGGCGGCCAGCATGAGCGGTCTGCGGCGAAGCCGGTCCACCCAGACACCGACCGGGAGACCGATGATCGTCCAGGGGACCCAGGCAGCGGCGTTCAGCAGACCGACCTCGAACGTGCCGGCGTGCAGGGTGGAGACGGCAACCAGCGGCATCGCCACCCCGGTGACGGACGCGCCGAACCTGCCCGCGGTCTCGCCGCACCACAGCAGACGGAAGTCGCGGTGGCGGCGCAGGAGACCACCGCGCACGTCCTGGCTCATGCGGTGTCACCCTTCATGTGGGGGAAGCACTGGAGCCGCACGACGGCAGGGAGCGCCTGCGGCACGGGCCCGGCGTCACCAAAGCGGGCTCGGCGAGGCCAGGCACGGGCGGTGGCACGGGCGGTAGCGCCACCGCCGCCGGCTCGGGCCGGTGACGCCTGCGCCCGGCCCCGCACATACTGGCCGGATCGTCGGTGCCATCCCCCACAGCCGTGCCGCACCCGCCGGTCAGCCGACCGGTGCGCCCTCCGGTGCGTCCGCGGTCAGCCGACCGGTGTGCCCGCTTCCAGGTAGAGAACCGTGTCACGTTCACGTGCGCGGAGGGCCCAGCGGAGGCGGGCGTAGCGGATCGGCGGGAGCAGGTCGGCGGCCTCGTCCTCGGTGACGAAGCGCCATTCGCGCAGTTCCGGGCCGGGCAGCAGCAGCCGGCCCCGCTCACCGGGGTCCAGCCGACCGCCGTCGAAGAGCAGCCGCAGGCCGCCGTAGCCGGGCGGGTCGGGCCGTTCCCAGTCGGCGAGGAGCAGCCGGGGCACGTCCGTGAGCTGGATCCCCGTCTCCTCGGCGACCTCGCGCACCCCCGCCCGGGCCGGGGCCTCACCCGGTTCGACGACGCCACCGGGGAACTCCCAGCCGGGTTTGTAGGTGGGGTCGACGAGCAGCACCCGGTCCTGTTCGTCGAAGAGGAGGACACCTGCCGCGAGCGTCTCGGCGGTCGGTTCGGGGGTCTGCACGATGTCACGGACCGGAACGTCCCCGGTGCGCACTCCCTCGGCGATCCGCAGGGCGGCCTCACGGGGGGTCAGGAAGCTGGTGTCGACGGCGTGGGCGTCGGCGGTGAGCCATGCGGCGAGGGCGGCACGGTAGGGCTCGATGTGGTCCAACGCCCACTGTCTGAAGCGCATGTCGCCGTCGGGGAGGTCGGGCGGGATCTCCCGCCCGGCTATTCGCTCGCGCAAAATCGTTTCGGCCGGAGCCAGCAGGACATGGCGAACCGGAATACGCCGGGAGGCGAGACTGCCGAAGATCTCGTCGCGGTACTCCTGACGCAGCAGGGTCATCGGCACGACCAGGACGCCGCCCAGTTCGGCGAGCATCGCGGCGGCGGTGTCCACCACGAGCCGTCGCCAGATCGGCAGGTCCTGGAAGTCACCGACCTCGGCGAGGTGTTTGGGCGGCAGCAGGTGCGTGAGCGCGCCGCCGATGACCTCGGGGTCGAAGAGCGTGCTGTTCGGGATCAGGTCGATCAGTTCGCGTGCGGTCGTGGTCTTGCCCGCACCGAACGCGCCGTTGACCCAGACGATCACGTTTCCCCCTCTTCTGTTCGGCCCCCTGAGGCTTGCCCGCTCCACCCTGCCACGGAAACCAGCTTCTGAAGAGGGAGCCCATCGGGCCCGGACCCGTCCCCCGCACACACGACGACGCCGGTGCCCTCCGGGGACACCGGCGCCGTGCGTCGGGGCGGCGGTCAGCCGCGGTGCTCGTGAGTTTCGCCGACCGGGCTCAGGTTGTCGTGGCCGAGGAGCGCGGTGTGGTCGACGGCGCTTTGGGCGTCGTCGACGTTCAGGTTCCCGAGGACGCCGTGGTCGGCGGAGTGCGAGGGCGAGATCGCCGCGACGACGAATCCGGTGGCCAGGGAGGCGATGGCGAGCATGCTGCGCTTCTTCATGCCCGTCTCAACTGCGCGGGGCGCCGAAGGTCACGGCGCCGGGTCCGGGGTGATCGACGGATGCGATGTCGGCACACTTCCAACAGAGTCGAACACGGTCTACCGTAACCGCACATGCTCACATTGACGCGCGCATGTAAACCGCCGCTCGCGACCCCTGCCCGGCGCGCGCCACCGCGCTCGCGACGCCCAGCCACCTCGCTCGGCGGACCGCCGCCCGACACCGCATCCCCAACCGCACCACCGACCCCCACCCTCGATCGCACACCTACCCCCCGAACCGCACCCCCGGCAAGGACGGAGCGAACGTAACGATGCGTCACCTGCCCGGTACCACCGATCGATCCCGTACAAGAGATGCCGTGGGCCTGCTGGCCGCGGGCGTACTGCTCGGCGCGGGCGTCCTGACGGCACCGCAGGCCACCGCCGCCCCCGCGCCCGCACCATCCGCCGCCGTTGCTGCCGCTTCCGCATCGGCCGCCGACGCCGCCACGCGCGCCGACGAGCCGGCCGCCACCCCGCCCATGGGCTTCAACAACTGGAACTCGACCCACTGCCGGGCCGAGTTCAACGAGAAGATGGTCGAGGGGATCGCCGACATCCTCGTCGAGAAGGGCCTGGCGGACACCGGCTACAAATACGTCAACCTCGACGACTGCTGGGCCCTGCCCGCCCGTGACGCGGACGGCAAACTGGTGCCCGACCCGGCGCGCTTCCCGCACGGCATCAAGGCGGTCGCCGACTACGTGCACGCCAAGGGCCTCAGACTCGGCATCTACACCAGCGCGGGCACCAAGACGTGCAACGAGGCCGGTTTCCCGGGCGCGCTGGGCCACGAGTACAGCGACGCCCAGCAGTTCGCCGACTGGGGTGTGGACTACCTCAAGTACGACAACTGCAACAACCAGGGTGTGGACGCGAAGCAGCGGTACACCACCATGCGCGATGCGCTGCGGGCCACCGGCCGCCCGATCGTCTACAGCATCTGCGAGTGGGGCGAGAACAAGCCCTGGGAGTGGGCGGCGGACGTCGGCCAACTGTGGCGCACCACCGGGGACATCGACGACAGCTGGGGCTCGATGCTGTCCATCGTCAAGAAGAACCTGCCGCTCGCCCCGTACGCCGGGCCCGGGCACTGGAACGACCCGGACATGCTGGAGGTCGGCAACGGCGGCATGACGGACACCGAGTACCGCACCCACTTCTCCCTGTGGTCCGTCATGGCCGCGCCACTGCTCATCGGCTCCGACCTGCGCACCGCCTCCGACGCCACCTTCGACATCCTCGGCAACAAGGAGGTCGTCGCCGTCGACCAGGACCCGCTGGGCAGGCAGGGCACGGTCGTCTCCTCCGAGGGCGGGCGCTGGGTGGTCGCAAAGGAGATGAAGGACGGCAGCAGGGCGGTGGCACTGTTCAACGAGAGCGGCGGCGCGCAGCGCGTGGCGACGACCGCCGCCGCCGTCGGGCTGCCCCGGGCGGCCGGATACACGGTGCGGGACCTGTGGCGGCACGAGACCCGCGGCACCGCGGGCACGATCGCGGCGACGGTGCCCGCGCACGGCACCGTACTCGTCCGCGTCGCGGCCGACGGACACTGGGCGCAGTACCCGCCCGCCGCGGAACTCGGCCTGGAAGGCTCCACCCTGACGCAGGCGGGCGGCACGGCCGACCTCACGTCGGTCCTCGACGGTCTCGGCCGCATACCCGCGCTGGACGCCTCCGTGTCGCTCGACGGACCCGAGGGCTGGACCGTACGGGCGCTGTCGCCGGCACGGACGACCGTGCTGCGGACGGGACACCCGCTGCGCACGTCGTGGCGGTTGAGCGTGCCCGAAGGGGCGGCGACGGGGGCGTACGGCCTCACGGTGCGCGCGTCCTACCGGTCGCCGACGGGGGCACACGTGCGGATGGCGGTGCCGGTGACGGCGACCGTGGCCGTGCCGCCCCCGGCGGGGACCTCTTCCCTGGGGGACCTGCCATGGCTGTCCACCGTGAACGGCTACGGGCCCGTCGAACGGAACACCAGCAACGGCGAGGACGCGGCGGGCGACGGCCATCCGCTGACGATCGGCGGGGTGGTGTACGGCGACGGGCTCGGCGTGCACGCGGAGAGCGCCGTGGAGTTCTACACCGCGAAGCGGTGTGACCGGGTCACGGCGGAGGCCGGCGTGGACGACGAGAAGGGAGACCGCGGGTCGGTGACGTTCTCCGTCTGGGCCGACGGCAAGGAGGTCGCGTCGACCGGCACGCTGACCAACGCGATGCCGGCCGAGTCGGTGTCCGCGGACGTGAGCGGGGCGGAGGTGGTACGGCTGGTCGTGGGTGACGCGGGAGACGGCGTCGACTCGGACCACGCGGACTGGGCGGAGGCACGGCTGCACTGCTAGAGCCTTTCGTTCGGATCAGGCCGGCCGGGAGGCGCGGTGCGTCTTCGACCGACCCGAGCGGGGTCCGGTGCGTGCGGCTGCAAGGCGGAGGAGGACGCCAGGGCGGAGCCCCGGCAACCGACGACAACGCCGCACAGGCGCGTACCGGACCCCGCGACGCCGGAATGATCCGAACGAGAGGCCCTAGTTCTAGGCCGTGACTCTTCGACGGGTCGATCGGTCGGTGCGGCCGTCGCGAGGAGCTGCCGCACCGACCGGCCCGACGAGGGCCACCGGGCATCACAGGCACCTTCCGCGCTCTCGGACCTCAGCCCGTGCACGAGGGGGTGCCGTCGGCCCTTCATGAGGTTCGGGTATCGGTCACGTTCCTGTGCCGGGGTGACTGTCTTCGACGCCGACGAGCAGTGCGTCGCCGAAGGGAACGCGGGCCTCACGGTGACGGCGGCCCCGCGCCTCTCCCCGAGGTGCACGCGGTCTCCCGCGCCCCGGAGAGGCGCGGGAGACCGCGTGGTCGCCTGAGGCTTCTGGAGCCAGGGCGGAGAACTAGACGCCCGCCACCGTCTCCTTCTCCACCCCCGTCAGCGCCGCGGCCGCCGCGCCCACCAGGCCCGCGTCGGTTCCCATCCGCGCGGGCACCACCTCCAGGCCCCGTACGAAGGACAGCGTCGCGTAGTCCGTCAGCGCCCGACGCAGCGGAGCGAACAGCAGCTCGCCCGCCTTGGCCACACCCCCGCCGATCACCGCGATGTCGATCTCGACGAGCGTCGCCGTCGCCGCGATCCCCGCGGCCAGCGCCTGCGCCGCCCGCTCGAAGGAGGCGACCGCCACCGGGTCCCCCGACACCGCCGCCGCGGCGACCGCCGCGGCCGACGCGTCGCCGTCCGGCCCCGGCCGCCAGCCCGCCTCCACCGCGCGCCGCGCGATGTTCGGCCCGCTCGCGATGCGCTCGACACAGCCGCGCGCCCCGCACGGACACGCGTCGCCGTCGAGGTCGACGCTGATGTGCCCGATGTGCCCGGCATTCCCGGTGGGACCGGGGTGCAGCCGTCCGTCGAGCACCAGACCGCCGCCGACGCCCGTGGAGACCACCATGCACAGCGCGTTGTCGTGCCCGCGCGCAGCGCCCTGCCAGTGCTCGGCCGCCGTGATGGCCACCCCGTCGCCGATCAGCGTGACCGGCAGTCCGCCGGTCGCCGCCCGCACCCGCTCGACCAGCGGATAGCCGCGCCAGCCCGGAACGTTCACCGGACTCACGGTGCCCGCGGAGGCGTCCACGGGACCAGCGCTGCCGATGCCCACGGCACGCACCGCGCCCCACCGCGGTGAGACTCTCAGCTCGCCGAGCACCTGGGCCACGGCGCCCATCACGGTGTCGCCGTCCTCCTGCGCGGGCGTGGCTGCCTGGGCGCGCAGCAGTATCCGGCCTTGGCCGTCCACCAGCGCACCAGCGATCTTGGTGCCTCCGATGTCGAGCGCGGCCACGAGGTCCGTGTGCATCAGTGTGTGGTCTCCCCAGTGTGGTATCGGCGGGAAAGCGCAGGCCGGAGATTGCGGTGGACAGTCTCTCTCGCATCTGACAACGTTGTCCAGGCTCTATGCTCGACGCCACATCCTCATACAACCCCATGGACCGACGCATCCCGGGTGCGAACAGGAACCGCGCCGGACCCCGTGGACGACAGGACAGGACAGCGCATCGTGCCCGAGACCGCCCGCCGAGGAGACCGCGTCGCGGCCAGCCGCTACGGAAACCGCCCGACCATGAAGGACGTCGCGGCGCGTGCCGGAGTCGGTCTGAAGACCGTTTCGCGCGTGGTCAACGGCGAGCCCGGGGTGACTCCGGACACCGAGCGGCGCGTCCAGGAGGCCATCGACGCGCTGGGCTTCCGGCGCAACGACAGCGCCCGGGTGCTGCGCAAGGGCCGTACGGCGAGCATCGGACTGGTCCTGGAGGACCTGGCCGACCCGTTCTACGGTCCGCTCAGCCGCGCGGTGGAGGAGGTGGCCCGGGCGCACGGCGCGCTGCTGATAAACGGCTCCAGCGCGGAGGACCCAGAGCGCGAGCAGGAGCTGGTGCTCGCGCTGTGCGCGCGGCGCGTGGACGGCCTGGTCGTGATCCCGGCCGGGGACGACCACCGTTACCTGGAGCCGGAGTTGAAGGCGGGCGTGGCCACGGTGTTCGTGGACCGCCCGGCCGGCCGGATCGACGCCGACGTGGTGCTCTCCGACAGCTTCGGCGGGGCGCGTGACGGCGTCGCACACCTCATCGCGCACGGCCACCGCCGGATCGGCTTCATCGGCGACATGCCCCGCATCCACACCGCCGCCGAACGCCTGCGCGGTTACCGGGCGGCCATGGAGGACGCCGGGACAACGGTGGCGGACGGCTGGATGTCGCTGGGCGTCACCGACCCGGAGCGGGTACGGCGCGCCGCCGAGGAGATGCTGGCCGGCTCCTCCCCGGTGACGGCGATCTTCGCGGGCAACAACCGCGTCACCGTCACCGTCGTCCGGGTCCTCGCGGAGGTCGGCCGTCCGGTCGCGCTGGTCGGCTTCGACGACTTCGAGCTCGCCGACCTGCTGCGGCCGGGCGTCACCGTCGTCGCCCAGGACGCCGCCGCGCTGGGCCGCACGGCCGCCGAGCGCCTCTTCCGGCAGCTCGACGGCGGCCCGCTCGGCCCGGAGCGGATCGAGCTGCCGACCCGGCTGATCCAGCGCGGCTCCGGCGAGCTGCCCCCGGCGGGCTGAGCCGCCCGAGCAGCACCGCGCCGCCGCCCTCCGTGAGCCGCTCACCGAGGGCGGCGGTGCTGTTCCCCGTCGGCGGACGTGCGGCCGGGCGAGGGCGTGCTCCCCGCCGTCCCACCATCGCGTGGCCGATTCGCACCGTCTTGGCTGAAAAAATTCGGTCCCGAGATGTGACTCGCGTCACTTCACATGCTCTCAGGAGAGCCGCGCCCACCTCTCCCGAGGTCGACGCCGCAGCTCAGGCAGGGCCTCTCCGTCCCCTCGTGATCACGACGAACGAAGGTTGAAATTCCTACAGTCACACAAGGGGTCGCGTGCATGCGCGATCCGGGCGTGAGGCCGATTGAGTGGCCGTCACCGGCGCACGCCGGGCCACCCGACACCTCAGCGAAGAGGACCCATGCACGAAGACGTCCACCGGGCCGACGAGGGCTCCAGTTCCGCCACGCAGGCGCCACTCCCCCTGCCGCTGGACTTCGAGGCGCACTACCTGATGAACCAGGAGGCGTGGCACTCCTACGCGCTGCACCGGCTCGCCACCAACGATGCCGCCGAACGCGCGGTCCACCGCGCCTTCCTGGAGGTTCTCCGGAACTGGGACGCGCTGCTCACCGAGGCGAACCTCCCGCAACAGACGTGGAGCATCCTGCGACGCGTGGTCGGCGACGAGGCGCTGAGCGCGGCACGCGAGGAGCTCACCGCGATACCGAGCGGCATCGGCCTCTACGCGGCCCTGCTGAAACTGCCCCAGCGACAGCTCGACGTGATCATCCTGCGGTACATCCTGCACTACAGCAGCCGGAAGACCGGCTGGTACCTCGGCATCACCGCGAGCACCGTGGATCACCACTGCCGCAAGGCCCGCGAGCGCCTCGCCCCCGTCTATCACAACAGCCGCGGGAGGCAACGGGCGAAGCCGGTGAAACCCGGGGACGCCGGGGACCCCGGGATCTCCGGAATGTCCGGGACCGCCGGGAACCCCGGTACCCCCGGGTTCGCCGAGAACCCCGGTACCCCCGGGTTCGCCGGGAACCCCGGTACCCCCGGGTTCGCCGGGAACCTCAAGAACCCCGTGAAATCGGCGAAGCAGAGGGAGGAGAGCCAATGACACCGTCATGGAGCAGGCGTCCGGCCGAGGCCGACGTGATCTGGGCCGAGCGTCTGCGCGGGGCGGATCCGCTCATCCGCGAGCCGCGCCGCCCCTTCGACGCCGGCGAGGGCCTGCGCCGGCTGGCCGCCGACGCCGGCTTCGTCCCGCCCGCGCCGGCCCACCGGCCGGCCGGCGCCCGTGCCCGGCACCGGCTCGACGAGATCTCCCGCTGGATCGTCACCGAGGCCGGAGCGGTCGGCCACGTCTCGGAACTCGCCGCGCTGATCGGTGACGACGGCACCGGCGAGCCCGTTCCGGACGCCTTCACCGAGTGGCTGCCAGTAGACGTCCACGGCATTCACGTCTTCGCCTGCGTCCTCCACCTCGCCAACCATCCCGAGAGCGCCGTGTTCTGGTGGCAGCTCGCCGCGGGCGCCGAACACACCGGTGCCGCCTACTGCCTGCACCTGCACCATCTCAGCCAGGGCGAGATCCGTGAAGCGGCCTTCTGGAAACGGCAGATGACCGCCCTGCGCGACCGCGGCCCGCAGAAATGGGTCGACGGCTCTCCGGACGGCTACACCCGTGACCTCGTCAGGGCCGTCGAGTCCTTCACCGCCTACTCCACCCGCCACCGCACAGCGGGACCGAGCCCCGTCCGTCATCTGCAGAAGCGTTACGAGGCCCTCGCCGACCGCCACGGCGAGGACGGTCTGGTCTGCCGGCCCGACAGCCGGCTGCCGGACCGCATCCAGCGCCTCACCGCACCCCACTGACCGACCCGCGCGGACAGCAAGTCCGACAGGGACGACGAGAGTTCCCGAGCCGCCCGCCCCACCGGGCCCCGGCGGCACCCGTCCACGCGAAAGAGCGCCCGCATGACCAAACCTCACGCCCCCGCAGACGTCACCGCCACCACCGCACCCGCACCCGCACCCGCACCACCGAAGGCCGGCCGCTTCGTCAGGGCATCCGCCTGGATGCGCCGGCGCCGCAACACCATCCTCTTCAGCGCAGTCCGCGGCGCCGCCTACGGCATCGGTGCCGGCGCCGCGGGCCTCCTCTTCTGGTGGATCCGTGACGGCGCCTGAGCACCCGCCGGCCGGCCGAGTCGGTGCTGCGCCCGGTCTCGCTCCGGACGAGGCCGTCCGTCCCACAGGGTCGTTCACACGCCGCCGGCCCAACTCGGGTTCCCACCACAGGCGTAGGACACGGCCGTGCGGCAACTCGCCGGGGTCTCGGCCGGCTCCCCACCGCGCCTGCGCCGTGGGCTCGGCGGATGACGACCACCGCGGCACACGAGGCGTTTCTGCAGACGTTCCATGCCGAGCACCCGGCGGTGACCGCGGCGGCGTCCGGCCGTGGCCGTGCTCCGGACAGCCGGTCGAGCTGGGGAGATCCTGTGGACCGGGTGGCGGGCAGCGAGCGCGTGCCGGACCTCGGCTGCGGCGACGGCCTACCGCTGGAGTTGCTGTCCCGAGAGGCCGGAAGGCGACTCGCGGGCGTGGACGTCGGACGGGCAGCCCTTCGCCTTCACGATCCGCCTCGCGACGGCGCGACTGCGTCGAGACGCACCACTGAAGTCCCGCCGCCCGGCAGGGCGCCCACCGGCCGGCGTGCCGAGGCCCCCCGCGACCGTCCTCGGGGACGGCTGCGGGGGGCCTCCAGCAGCGAAAGACGCGGGTCACTCGACCACCCGGACCGCCGCGCCCGACCGGGCCGGGTGGTGCCGGCCTGTCAGCCCTTGCGCGCCTTGATCTCCTCCGTCAGCTGCGGAACGACCTGGAAGAGGTCGCCGACGACGCCGTAGTCGACCAGGTCGAAGATGGGAGCCTCGGCGTCCTTGTTGACCGCGACGATCGTCTTCGACGTCTGCATACCCGCCCGGTGCTGGATCGCCCCGGAGATACCGTTGGCGATGTACAGCTGCGGCGAGACGGACTTGCCGGTCTGGCCCACCTGGTTGGAGTGCGGGTACCACCCGGCGTCGACGGCGGCACGCGACGCGCCGACGGCCGCGCCGAGGGAGTCGGCGAGCCCCTCGATGAGCGAGAAGTTCTCCGCACCGTTGACGCCACGACCGCCGGAGACGACGATCGCGGCCTCGGTCAGCTCCGGACGCCCGGTCGACTCCCGCGCCGTGCGCGAGATCACCTTCGTGCCGGTGGCCTGCTCCGAGAAGGTCACCGACAGCGCCTCGACGCTGCCGGCGGCCGGGGCCGGTTCCACGGAGACCGAGTTCGGCTTGACCGTGATGACCGGAGTGCCCTTGGAGACACGGGACTTGGTGGTGTAGGACGCGGCGAACACCGACTGGGTGGCCACCGGGCCCTCGCCGCCGGCCTCCAGGTCGACGGCGTCGGTGATGACGCCCGAACCCAGGCGCAGCGCGAGGCGGGCGGCGATCTCCTTGCCCTCGGTGGAGGAGGGCACCAGCACGGCGGCCGGGGAGACGGCGGCGACGGCGGCCTGGAGGGCGTCGACCTTCGGGACGACGAGGTAGTCGGCGTACTCGGCGGCGTCGTCGGTGAGGACCCGAGCCGCGCCGTGCTCGGCGAGCGCGGCGGCGGTGTCACCGGCGCCGCCTCCCAACGCGACGGCGACCGGCTCGCCGATGCGGCGGGCCAGGGTCAGCAGCTCCAGGGTGGGCTTGCGGACGGCGCCGTCCACGTGGTCGACGTAGACGAGAACTTCAGCCATGGGAACGGATCTCCTTGGGACGAATGCGAAGTCTGCGGGGCGGTGAGGAGGCGTCCTCAGATGAACTTCTGGCTCGCGAGGTACTCGGCGAGCTGCTTGCCGCCCTCGCCCTCGTCCTTGACGATCGTGCCCGCGGTGCGGGCCGGACGCTCGGCGGCACTCTCCACGACCGTGCGGGCGCCCTCCAGGCCGACCTCCTCGGCCTCGATGCCGAGGTCGGACAGGTCCCAGGACTGAACCGGCTTCTTCTTGGCCGCCATGATGCCCTTGAAGGAGGGGTAACGGGCCTCGCCGGACTGGTCGGTGACCGACACGACGGCGGGCAGGGAGGCCTGGAGCTGCTCGGAGGCGGTGTCGCCGTCACGGCGGCCGGTGACCACGCCGTCCTCGACGGACACCTCGGAGAGCAGCGTCACCTGCGGCACACCGAGCCGCTCGGCGACGAGCGCGGGCACGACGCCCATGGTGCCGTCGGTGGAGGCCATGCCGGAGACGACCAGGTCGTAGCCGGCCTTCTCGATCGCCTTGGCGAGCACCAGGGACGTACCGATCGCGTCGGTGCCGTGCAGGTCGTCGTCCTCGACGTGGATGCCCTTGTCGGCGCCCATGGACAGCGCCTTGCGCAGCGCGTCCTTGGCGTCCTCGGGGCCGACGGTCAGGACGGTGACCTCGGCGTCGTCCCCTCCCTGCCGGCGGCCTTCGGCGATCTGGAGCGCCTGCTCGACCGCGTACTCGTCCAGCTCGGAGAGCAGACCGTCCACGTCGTCCCGGTCGACGGTCAGGTCATCGGCGAAGTGCCGGTCGCCAGTGGCGTCGGGCACGTACTTCACAGTGACAACGATCCTCAAGCTCACGCCGGCTCTCCTACTGCATCGTCATTTCCGGTCTGCCTTCCTCCAGGCAGCATAGGCGCCCGGAGCGGCCGTTCCCGGTCGGGACGGAACGCGTCCCGAACGAAATATTACTCATCAGTACACCTGCAGTCTGCCCACTAAGCAAGCGCTTGGAACTGTGACCTTGACAACGCCGGGCAATAGGTCCGCGCGGGCTCGCGGGCCGGGGCGGCTCAGTCCCGCAGGCCGTTGAAACGGCCCTGGTGGTAGACGAGGGGACGGCCCTCGCCCGAGGAGTTCCCGACGGCGACCTCGGCCACCACGATCCGGTGGTCCCCCGCAGGGACCCGCGCCACCACACGGCAGACCAGCCAGGCGAGGACGCCGTCCAGGACCGGTACGCCCTCGGGTCCCTCGTGCCACCCGGTGGGCGCGCCGAAGCGGTCGGCGCCGCTGCGCGCGAACGTGCCGGCCAGCTCCCGCTGGTGCTCGCCGAGTATGTGCACGCCCACGTGACCGGCCTCGGCGACGACCGGCCAGCTCGAGGATCCGCTGCTGATACCGAAGGAGACGAGCGGGGGCTCGACGGAGACCGAGGTGAGTGAGGTGGCGGTGAAGCCGACCGGTCCCGTGCCGCCCCACGCGGTGACGACGGCGACCCCGGCCGCGTGCCGCCGGAAGACGGACCGGAGCAGATCGGGGGATCCGGGCCGGATGGCGTCGAGGGACGCGGGGGCCGTCACGGAGGAGGGCGAGGGGGTCGTCAAGGAATCGTCCTTCGGCAGGGCCGGGCGCGTGGATTCGTGACCGGTCAACGGCCCGGACAACGCGGACCGCTCACACCACGGACGGCGGCGCCGGCGAGGCCGCGCCCGGCGAGAGGGATCTTCGACGACTCCGACGACATGGTGTCAGGCTGACGAAAGGGGGCGCGCGCAGTCAAGTACGCCCATGTCGTCGTCGGCCGCCCGGACCGCCGCCCGGTCACCCCACCGCCTCCCCGAGCGCGGCGATCACGTCCACGCGTCGCGGCTGCCCCGCGGCCCGCCGTACGACACGTCCGGCGGCGTCGAGGACGAGCACCGTGGGGGTCGACTCCACCTTCAGGGCCCGTACCAGGTCCAGGTGCTTCTCGGCATCCATCTCGACGTGGACCACGCCCGGCACCATCCCGGCGACCTCGTCGAGGACTCTCCGAGTGGCCCGGCAGGGCGCGCAGAACGCGCTGGAGAACTGCACGAGCGTAGCCCGCTCCCCCAGTTCCCGCCCCAACTCCTCCGCACCCAGTCGCATGTCGTCCCGCCCGCGCACCGAGTCCTCCATTCCGCCGCTACGCCACTCCGCCGTCGCGGACCGGGCACCCGGTGCGCGCCGCACCCGCCCCGGAGCGCACCACCAGGCGCACCATGTGCTCCTCGGGCAACCATCGACGGACCGCGCCGATTCCCGACGACGGAACAGACACTTCCGTCAGGCCCGCGCGTCTCGGCTCCGGATCGCCGCCGCCGCACGGTCCAATGCGGTGAGCACCCTCCGCACGGCTCGTCGTGCGGCACGTTCAGGGCGGTGGAGGACGTCGATGTGGCGTCGGGCGTGGACGCCGCGCAGCGGTTTGAGGACCAGTGCGGGGTGCGGACGTGTCGTCCAGCGGGGCATCAACGCCAGGCCGCCTCCGGCGGCCACGACTTCGGCCGCCACCGTGAAGTCGTTGATGCGATGGACGATGTCGAGCCGCCGGTTCGCGGCGGTCGCGATGGCGTCGACGGTGGCCATCAGCGGAAAGCCGTCGTCGACGGTGATCCAGGGCTGGTCCGCGACGTCTCGCGGGGTGAGCTGTCGTTCGGTGGCCAGGGGGTGATCGGCCGGCAGGGCGATGTCCAGCGGTTCCCGCAGCAGCGTTCTGGCGGTGAGCGTGGCCGGCCACAGGGGCGCTCGGTCGAGACGGTGCGCGAGTACGAGGTCGTAGTCCCGGGTCAGCCGCGGGAAATGCTCTTGTGCGACGTCCTCGTCGGAGAGCGAGAGCCGCGGGCCTTTGGGGGCGGCCTGGCCGAGCAGCAACGGAAAGAACGCGGCAGCCGCGCTGTGGAACGCCGCCACTGCCACGCGCGCGTCCGGCTGGTCGACGAACTCCTCCATGCTGTGCCGCGCCCTGGCCAGCGCGATCTCCACCTCGATCGCCGCACCGGCCAGAACCTGCCCGGCATCGGTGAGCACCAACCGCCGCCCGTCACGTTCGGTGAGCGGGACCCGGATCGAGCGTTGCAACAGCCGCAGCTGTTGCGAGACCGCCGAGGGGGTCATCAGGAGCGCCTCCGCGGTCGCGGTGACGCTTCCCGACTCGCCGAGCTCCCGCAGGATCCGCAACTGCCGTTCGTTCACCGTCCCAGTGTAGTGATGCTTAAGCATTGTTGAAGAAGCTCGCTCTTGGCTTCAAAGTGCAAGCGGTGCAGCGTACAGACATGACCAGTGACGACAGCACACACAGCAGCCCGGGAGCGGGTGCCGGCATCGGCCCGGGAGCGGGTCCCGGCCGGGCGCGAGTCGTTCGCGCGGGCGTGGTGCAGGCCGCGCCGGTTCCGTTCGATCCGGCGGCCACGACGCATGTGGTGGAACGGTGGCTGTCTGCGGCAGCCGAACAGAACCTGGATCTCGTGGTGTTCCCCGAGGCGTTCATCGGCGGGTACCCCAAGGGGTCGGCCTTCGGCGCGGTGGTGGGCGACCGGACCGCGGCCGGACGGGACGAATTCGCCCGGTACTGGAACGGCGCCGTGGAGGTGCCCGGCCCGCTGACCGGCCGTCTGGGCGAACTGGCGGCCGCTGCCGGCACACACCTCGTCATCGGCGTCGTCGAACGGGAATTCGGCACGCTCTACTGTACTGTTCTGTTCTTCTCCGACACAGGAGCCCTTCTGGGTAAGCGGCGCAAGCTCATGCCCACCGGCGCCGAGCGGATGATCTGGGGGTTCGGCGACGGCTCGACCCTTGAGGTGCATTCCACCGGGATCGGCCGGCTCGGGGCGGTCATCTGCTGGGAAAACCTCATGCCCGCGACACGGATGGCCATGTATGCGCAAGGCATCGAACTGTACTGTGCGCCGACGGCGGACAGCCGGGAGAGCCACCACGCGACCATGCGCCATATCGCCATGGAAGGCAGATGTTTCGTATTGGCGGCGAACCAAGTCCTGCGCACCGGAGACTTCCCCCCGGACCACCCCACGCCGTATGACGACGACCCGGAGCACCTCGTCTCCCGGGGTGGCAGCAGCATCATCGGCCCGCTGGGCGACGTGCTGGCCGGGCCCGTCCTGGATCAGGAGGCCCTCTTGACCGCGGACCTCGACATGGCGCTGATCCCGCGCGCTCGCTACGACTTCGACGCCGTCGGCCACTACGCGCGGCCCGACGTCTTCAGCCTCCACGTGGACACCACAGCCCGACGCGCCGTTCGGACGGACGGCAGTTCGAGCGCATCCCCCTCGTCCCCCCAGAACCGTTCCGGCTCCCTTGGACACCGCCCATGAATGCACAGAACGCGCGGCCCGCACAGCCCGGCGCTGTTCCCTCCATGAACGCACAGCCCGTCGGCGTTCCCTCCAGGAATGACATCGTGTCCGCCGCCGGGCGGATTCGCGACGTGGTGCGCCGCACCCCCGTGATGCATGTGGCGGCCGGGGAACTCGGCCTGCCCGTCCCCGTCACTCTGAAGCTGGAATTCCTCCAGCACACGGGGTCCTTCAAAGTCCGCGGCGCCTCCAACGCCGTCGCCTTCCTCCGCTCCTCGGAACGCGGCGCCCCGACCGGCGGCGTCTGCTGCGCCTCGGGAGGCAACCACGGGGCCGCCGTGGCCTGGGCGGCACGCCGGGCGAACCTGCCCGCCACCGTGTTCGTACCCGGCTTCTCCCCCAGGGCCAAGACCGACGTCATCGAGTCTCTCGGCGCACGCCTGCGCCGTGTCGAGGGCTTCTACTCCGACGCACTGGCAGCCGGCCAGGACCATGCCCGGCGTACGGGCGCCTTCCACATCGACGCCTACGACGACCCGCGGACGGTCGCGGGGCAGGGCACGCTCGGCCTGGAGCTCGCCGAGCAGATACCGGAGGGACAGCCCGTGCTGGTGGGGTGCGGAGGAGGAGGCCTGTACGCAGGGGTCGCCCTGGCGCTGGAGGGGCGCAACCGCGTCATCGCCGCCGAACCGTCGTCGGCACCCTCGCTCACCGCGGCGTTGGCGGCCGGGGAGCCGGTGGACGTGGAGGTCGGCGGGATCGCCCTGGACAGTCTGGGCGCCCGTCGGGCGGGCCGCATAGCCACCGCGGTCGGCCTCTCGCACCGCATGAGGACCCTGACCGTCACGGACGAGGACATCGCCGCTGCCCGCACACTCCTGTGGCAGCGGCTGCGCATCGTGGCCGAACCCGGCGGAGCCACCCCTCTCGCCGCGCTGCTCGCTCACCCCGAACACTTCCCCGACGGCGCCACTGTCGTCGTCTCGGGCGCCAACACGGCACCCTCGGGGATCGGCAGCTGAGGAGCCCCACCCTGCCGAGGCACTCCAGTTCCACCGTCGAAGCCGGCCCGTGTCCCGTTCGCCGACGACCGGGCTCTCGCCAGGCCCCAGGCTCACCCGTGCGGTCACGTGACGAGAATCTCTCCGGGCTCGGGCACCAGGGCTGGTTCCCCGCTCGTTCTTCGGGCACCATCTGCGAGAGCCGCAAACCTACGGCCGCGTAACTTATTGCCGGGAATCCCTTCCCCGGCAGAGCAGGAAGGGGCCACCCCGTCCCATGGCAGAGTTGGTCTACCGCCCCGTCATCGGTTTCGCCCGCACACTGTTCAAGGCGTGGGACCTGAAGATCGACTGCCAGGGCTCGGAGAACATTCCGCGGTCGGGTGGTGCCGTGCTGGTGAGCAATCACATCAGCTATCTGGACTTCGTCTTCGCCGGTCTGGCCGCCCGCCCGCAGAAGCGCCTCGTCCGCTTCATGGCGAAGGACTCGGTGTTCCGGCACCGCATCTCCGGTCCGCTGATGCGCGGCATGCGGCACATCCCGGTCGACCGCGAGCAGGGCGAGGCCGCGTACGAGCACGCGCTGAACTCGTTGCGCTCCGGCGAAGTGGTCGGGATCTTCCCGGAGGCCACGATCTCGCAGTCGTTCACGTTGAAGGGCTTCAAGTCCGGCGCGGCCCGGCTGGCGCAGGACGCGGGGGTGCCGCTGGTCCCGGTGGCGCTGTGGGGCACCCAGCGCCTGTGGACCAAGGGGCACCCGCGCAACTTCAAGCGCAGCCACATCCCCATCAACATCCGGGTGGGCGAGGCGGTCGAGGCCGCGCGCGACCAGTACGCCGGTGTGCTCACCCGGCGGCTGCGGGAGCGCGTCCAGGAACTGCTGGAGGCCGCCCAGCGCGCCTACCCCGTGCGCCCCAAGGGTCCCGGCGACACCTGGTGGATGCCCGCGCACCTGGGCGGCACCGCACCGACGCAGGAGGCGCTGCGCGCCGCCGAGTCCCGCTGAGCGACCGGGCCTTGCGCGGCGCCCGCGCCCCTCAGAGGGCGGCGGGCAGGCTCTCCCACAGCCGGGCCCGGTCGGGGGCGGCGCGCAGCGCCGCCAGGACCGCCGGGTGCGGTGCCGCGTACAGGAGGGGGTAGTCCTCCTCGCCGGCCGCCGGGTCCGGGACCCAGGCCAGTCGCTCGCCGTCCAGGGAGAACCGCGCGTGCACACCGGGCTTGTTGCCGCGCGGGTCCTGCCGGTGCCAGGCGCCGCGGAAGCGGACCGCGACCAGCCCGTGCACGGCGTGCCCGCCGCCGTCGTCGTGGGCGAGGCGCTGGTAGCACAGGGCGGTCGGGATGTCCTCGGCGCGCAGCAGCGCGGCCAGGGCGTGCGCCTTGGCGTGGCAGATGCCGGTGCGGCGCTCCAGGACGCCGGAGGCGCGCCAGGTGACACGCGGGTCCCCGCTGTCCGCCGAGTGAGGAATGGTGTCGCGCACGAATTCGTATGCTGCCTGTGCATAGGCATACGAGTCCGCCACCCCCGCCGCGAGCCGTGCCGCCGTCTGCCGCACCTGCGGATGATGGTGGTCGATGGCCTCGTCGGCGGCGAGATACGCGGAGAGGTCCGGGTCCTGCTGGATGAGCTGCATGCCCCCAGAGCATAGGAAAGCGATCACCCGCGAGTCAATGACTTTACGAGTGACCGCATACCTATGCAGACAGTCGGAGGGGACGGCCCCGCCTACCGCGCCATCTCCTCCTTCAGCGCGGCGACGAACGCGTCGACGTCGTCCTCCGTGGTGTCGAACGAGCACATCCAGCGCACCTCGCCCGCCGGCTCGTCCCAGAAGTAGAACCGGAAGCGCTGCTGCAGCCGCTCGGTCACCTCGTGCGGGAGCCGCGCGAAGACGGCGTTGGCCTGCACGGGGTGAAGGATCTCCACGCCGTGCACCGCGCGGACGCCCTCGGCCAGACGCTGGGCCATCTCGTTGGAGTGCCGGGCGTTGCGCAGCCACAGGTCCTTGGCCAGCAGCGCCTCCAACTGCACTGATATGAAGCGCATCTTGGAGGCGAGCTGCATCGACAGCTTGCGCAGGTGCTTCATGTGCCGCACGGCGTCCTGGTTGATGACGACGACGGCCTCGCCGAACAGCGCGCCGTTCTTCGTCCCGCCCAGCGACAGCAGATCGACGCCGACGGCGTTGGTGAACGTCCGCATGGGCACGTCCAGCGAGGCGGCGGCGTTGGCGATGCGGGAGCCGTCGAGGTGGACCGTCATACCGCGGGCATGGGCGTGGTCGCAGATCGCGCGGATCTCGTCGGGCGTGTAGAGGGTGCCGAGTTCGGTGCTCTGGGTGAGCGAGACGACCTGCGGCATCGCGCGGTGCTCGTCGTCCCAGCCGTACGCCTGACGGTCGATCAGCTCGGGGGTGAGCTTGCCGTCCGGGGTGGGCACGGTGAGCAGCTTCAGTCCGCCGACCCGCTCGGGCGCCCCGCACTCGTCGACGTTGATGTGCGCGCTCTCGGCGCAGATCACCGCGCCCCAGCGGTCGGTGACCGCCTGGAGCGCGACGACGTTGGCGCCGGTGCCGTTGAAGACCGGGAAGGCCTCGGCGGTGGGGCCGAAGTGGCCGCGGATCACGCGCTGGAGGTTCTCGGTGTAGTCGTCCTCGCCGTACGACACCTGGTGCCCGCCGTTGGCCACGGCCAGCGCGGCGAGCACCTCCGGGTGTGCCCCGGCGTAGTTGTCGCTGGCGAAGCCGCGCACCTCCGGGTCGTGATGGCGGCGCGCGTCGGTCCTCGGCGGGTTCACGGCGTCGGCGTAGGAAGGGCGTACGGCGTCGGTCCGGGAAGGATTCACGGCTTCTCGGTCAGCCACAGACGGTTTCCGTTCACTTCGGCGGCGGACTTCTGCCAGATGCCGGCGATGGCCTCGGCCAGGTCCTCGACGTCCGTGAAGCCCGCGAACTTCGCGTTGGGCCGGTCGGCGCGCATGGCCTCGTGCACCAACGCCTTGACCACCAGGATCCCAGCCGCCGAGGTCGGCCCGTCCGGGCCCCCCGCCTTGCGGAAGTAGTCCGCCATGGCGAGCGTCCACGCCTCGGCGGCCGCCTTGGCGGCGGAGTAGGCGGCGTTGCCCGCGGTGGGCCGGGTGGCACCGGAGGCGCTGATCAGGACGTACCGGCCGCGGTCGCTGCGCTGCAGCGCCTCGTGGAAGGCGAGGCTGGTGTGCTGAACGGTGCGGATGAGCAGCAGTTCCAGGAAGTCCCAGTCGTCGAGGCTGGTCTTGGTGAAGGTCTCGCTGCCCCGCCAGCCGCCGACGAGGTGGACGAGTCCGTCGACCCGGCCGAAGTCCTTCTCGATGTGCGCGGCCCACTCGTGCGTGGACTTCAGGTCGAGCAGGTCGACGGTGTCCCCGGTGACGGTGGCGCCGCCGTGCGCGAAGCTCGCCGCGTCGACGGCCTCCGCGAGCCGTTCGGGATCGTTGTCCGAGGCGACGACGGTCGCGCCCGCGCCCGCCAGTCGCAGCAGCGTCGCCCGGCCGGCGGGTCCGCCCGCGCCGGCCACCGCGATCACCGCACCGCTGAGAGCTCCGTTGGCCCCGTTCCCCATGTTCTTCGCCTCCTGAGCAGTGGTGGTGCGGTCGCTCACGCGGCGATCCGCTCGGCGGTGTCCGCCGTGATGCCCTTGGTCGAGGCAATCACGTTCTTCAGCTTCTTGGACAGCGCCTCATAGAACATGCTCAGCGGAAACTCGTCCGGCAGCACGTCGTCGACGAGCTTGCGCGGCGGCAGGCTCAGATCGAGGGCGCCGGGCCCCTGCGCCCACTTCGAACCCGGGTGCGGGGAGAGGTAGGTGGAGACCAGCTCGTAGCCGGCGAACCAGTGGACGAGCTTGGGTCGGTCTATGCCGTCCCGGTAGAGCTTCTCGATCTCGGCGCACAGGTCGTTGGTGACCTGCGGAGCGCGCTCCCAGTCGACGGCGAGCTTGTTGTCGGTCCAGCGGACGACGTCGTGCTTGTGCAGGTAGGCGAAAAGGAGCTGGCCGCCGAGACCGTCGTAGTTGCGCACCCGCGCGCCGGTGACCGGGAAGCGGAACATGCGGTCGAACAGCACCGCGTACTGCACGTCACGCGCCTGCGGCACGCCGTCGGCCTGCAGCTTCACGGCCTCACGGAAGGCGGTGAGGTCGCAGCGCAGCTCCTCCAGGCCGTACATCCAGAACGGCTGGCGCTGCTTGATCATGAACGGGTCGAAGGGCAGGTCGCCGTGGCTGTGGGTGCGGTCGTGGACCATGTCCCACAGGACGAACGCCTCCTCGCAGCGCTTCTGGTCGTGGACCATGGCGGCGATGTCCTCGGGCAGTTCCAGGCCGAGCAGGTCGACGGCCGCGGCGGTGACGCGACGGAAGCGGGCGGCCTCGCGGTCGCAGAAGATGCCGCCCCAGGAGAAACGTTCCGGCGCCTCGCGCACGGCGATCGTCTCGGGGAAGAGGACGGCGGAGTTGGTGTCGTAGCCGGCCGTGAAGTCCTCGAAGGTGATGCCGCAGAACAGCGGGTTGTCGTACCGGGTGCGCTCCAGCTCGGCCAGCCAGTCCGGCCACACCATGCGCAGCACGACCGCCTCCAGATTGCGGTCCGGGTTGCCGTTCTGCGTGTACATCGGGAAGACGACCAGGTGCTGCAGGCCGTCCCGGCGGTCGGCCGCGGGGCGGAAGGCGAGCAGTGAGTCCAGGAAGTCGGGCACGGCGAAACCGCCCTCGGCCCAGCGGTCGAGGTCCTCGACGAGCGCCCTGTGGTACGCGGCGTCGTGCGGCAGCAGGGGGGACAGCTTCCCGACGGCCTCGACGACCCGCCGTACGGCCGCCAGGGCGTCGGCGGCGGAGGGGGCGCCCTCGGCGTCGAAGTCGATCGAGCCGTCCTTGGACTGCCATGGCCGGATCTGCTCCACGGCATCCTTGAGCACGGGCCAGGCAGGGTGGTCCACCACCCTGCCCTGCGGAGGAATCGTCCCCTCCGAACCCACCGGCACAAGAATTTCCGTCATGACCCATCCTTCGCGGGAGAAGCTTTGGCAAGAACCGTGAGGACACCGTATGCCCCCACGGTTTCTCCCAGCAAGGGCACCTGCGGCAAATCGTGCGGCGCCACCCCTGCTTCAACCGTCGTTTTTCCCGTCCGAGGCCTTTGAAACGACTACTTCGACACATGGGCCCGCACAGCTCGGTGAGCGTGCGGGCCGGTCTGCGGGCCGGCCGTGCGCTACCACCCCAGGATGTGACCGGCCGACCGGATCCGGCCACCGGAGGCGCCCGGGTCCGGCGGGCGCGTCGGTCAACCGCGTGGGGACGCGCCCACCTGGGAGTGACGCCGTCGGGCGTGGTTCCCGGCCCGCACGGCCGGGTGCTTCCGTTTCGCCGTGTCCGACCGGGTTCAGGGCGGGTGCGGGCCATTAGGCTGCGCCCTGCCGCGTGGGTACGAAGGTGCAGTGCGCGGCAGCCGAGCCGCCGTCGACGGAAGCGAGATGAACCTTGAACTTCCTCACCATCGGTCACCGCGGAGTCATGGGCATCGAGCCCGAGAACACCCTCCGGTCCTTCGTCGCCGCCGAGCGCGCGGGCCTCGACATAATCGAACTGGATCTGCACCTGAGCAAGGACGGAGCCCTCGTCGTCATGCACGACGCCGAGGTGGACCGTACGACCGACGGTGCGGGCCCCATCACCGAGAAGACCCTCGCCGAACTGCGGGCGCTGGACGCCGGCCGGGGCGAGCGTGTGCCGACCTTCGAGGAAGTGCTGGACGCGGTGCGGTCGCCGCTCCAGGCCGAGATCAAGGACGTGGCGGCGGCCCGTGCGCTGGCCGAGGTCATGCGCCGGCGGGACCTGGTCACGCGAGTGGAGGTGATCTCCTTCCACGACGAGGCACTTGCCGAGATCGCCCGGTTGGTACCGGGCGTGCGCACCGCGCTGGTCGCCAGCCGCTACGGCCTGGACGTCGTGGAGCGCGCGGTGGCCGTCGGCGCCACGACGCTCGTGCTCAACATCCGCCGGCTGACCCTGGAGGTCGTCGAGCACGCGCGCAAGGCCGACCTCAGGATCATCGGCTGGGTGGTGAACACCCAGGACCATCTGCGCCTCGTACGGGCCCTGGAGCTGGACGGCGCGACGACCGACTACCCCGAGATCAAGCGCACCGGCCGGTTCACCGCCTGACCGGCACGCGGGCGCCGCCCTACGGCCGCGCCGCCGGGGTGCCGTCGGTCGCCGCCGGGGCCCGGTCGGTCGCCGCCGAAGTGCCGTCGGTGTCGTGGACCAGCGGTTTGACCAGGAGTTCGAACCGCAGGTCGTCGCGGAGGGGTATGCCGAAGCGCTCGTCGCCGTACGGGAAGGAGCTGATCCGGCCCGTACGGCGGTAGCCGCGGCGCTCGTACCAGGCGATCAGGTCCTCGCGCACGGAGATCACCGTCATCTGCATCTCGGTGACGCCCCAGCTCTCCCGCGCCGTCCGCTCCGCCTCGGCCAGCACCGCCCGGCCGAGGCCGCCGCCCTGCAGCCCCGGGCGGACCGCGAACATGCCGAAGTAGGCGCTCCCCCCGCGGTGCTCCAGCTGGCAGCAGGCGACGAGCGAGCCGTCCCGCTCCACGACGAGCAGCCTGCTGTCGGGCGACCTGACGACCTCCAGCACGCCCTCGGCGTCGGTCCGCTGCCCTTCGAGAATGTCCGCCTCGGTGGTCCAGCCCGTCCGGCTGGAGTCCCCGCGGTACGCCGACTCGACGAGCGCGACGAGCGCCTCGACGTCGGCTTCGGTGGCGTCGCGGTAGGTCAGCGGGACGGCGGTGACGGCGCTGTCCATGGGGTGGCTCCGATCTGTCGCACGGCACGGCAGGAAAGAGACTAACCGCGGGGTCCGACAGGTCCTAGGCTGATCAGGCATGGTGCATGTACTGAGCAGCCGGGTCCTGCTGCGCCCCACCGATCCCGAGCGTTCCCGCACGTTCTACAGCGAGCTGCTGGGGCTCCCCGTGTACCGCGAGTTCGGCACGGGTCCGGAGCGGGGCACCGTCTACTTCCTCGGCGGCGGTTTCCTGGAGGTCTCCGGCCGTTCCGAGGCCCCCCTCGCGCCCGCTGTCCGGCTGTGGCTGCAGGTCGCGGACGCCGCCGCGGCCCACGAGGAGCTGGTGGCGAAGGGGGTCGCGGTCCTGCGGCCGCCGGTGAGGGAGCCGTGGGGGCTGGTCGAGATGTGGATCGAGGACCCGGACGGGGTCCGGATCGTCCTCGTGGAGGTCCCGGCCGACCATCCGATGCGGTACCGGCCGGGCATCTGAGCCGGCGTGTGTACGAGCAGCCGGGCGGCCGCACGGCCGTGGGTCCGGCGGCCTCCCGCGGCGGGCGGGGACGGAGGGCCGCGTGCCCGCCCTGCCGGTCCCGCGCCGGGGACGGTGCGGGCGGGCCGGTGGGAGAACCGTGTGCGGTCAGCCGCGCGGGCCGCCGAGGCGGCCCTCCAGCTGGATCAGCAGCTCGCCGAGGATGCCGGCGAGCCCGTCCTGCCGTGCGTCGTCGAGACCGGAGAGCGCGGCCGCCTCGTAGGCGAGCTGTTCGGGCAGGACCGAGTCGACCAGGTCCCGGCCGGCGTCGGTGAGGCGGACGTGGGCGACCCGGCGGTCGCGGTCGTCCCCGCGCCGCTCGACCAGACCGCGTTCGCTCAGTTGTTTGAGCCGCTTGGTGACGGCCGCACCGGAGGAGAAGGTCTCCCGGGCCAGTTCGCCCGGGGTCAGCTCGTGGTCGGTGCGCCGCAGGGTGCCGAGGACGTCGAACTCGGGCTTGGTGAGCCCGGCGTGGCGCAGCGGGGCGTCCTCCGCCTGCTGGAGGAGGGCGGCGCAGCGGTTGATGCGGCCGATGATCTCCATGGGGCGGGTGTCGATGTCGGGGCGCACGGCCCGCCACTGCCGCACGACGGCGGCCACCGTGTCGTGGGCGACGGCGCGGGCGGTGTCGTGCGGAGGGCCGGGGACTGTGCCGTGCGGAGGGGCGGGGGCGGCCGTCCGGTCCTCCCGGGCTTCTCCGCCGTCCGCCGTGTGCGCCGCGCCCGCCGCCTTCGCCGCCGTCATGCCCGTGTGTCCTCCGAGGTGTGCGCCGTGTGCAGTCCCTGACGTCGTACCGTCGCGGCGAGCGTACGGTGTGCCGCTCGCTCGGCCGTCGGCACCCGCTCCTCGGGCAGCGCGTGTTGCCACCACTCGCCGGCCGCGGTGTCGGCGGCGGCGCGCAGATCGACGACGGCGGCGGCCAGCGCGCGCCGCGCGGACTCCAGCGCGGCGGGCGCCGGGTGCTCGGCGGCCACCGTGCGCGCCGCGTGCTCCGTCGCGCGCTCTACCGTGCCGAGCGCCCGTTCGACCCGGTCGCCGGCCCGCCGGTTGGTGACGACGACGGCCGCGACGAAGCCGGCCAGCGCGCCCACGAGCGTGTCCAGCACCCGGTCGACGATCAGCTCGCCCGGCTGCTGCAGCCGCGCGAACTCGGTGACGAGCAGCGCCATCGGGGTCACACAGACGGTGCCGAGCCAGTAGTTGCGGCCCATCAGCGCCTCGGCGGCGAAGTTGAACGCCAGACAGCACAGCACGAGGACCACCGGGGCGAGGTGGGCGAGTGGGACGACCGCCGCGAAGAGCAGGACGCCCAGGACATTGCCGACGACGCGCTGGACGGCGCGGCTCCAGGTGAGCGTGACGTTGGCCTGGTAGAGGGAGGCGGCGGTGACGAGCGCCCAGTACGGGCGGCCGACGCCGAGCGCGAGCGCGGCGGTACCGGCGAGGGCGCAGCCGAGCGCGGTGCGCAGAGCGACGGGAGCCAGGTGGCCCGGCCCGCCGCGCAGCGGCCGTGCGGGGGCGTCGAGTGCGGCTTCCGCCTCGGTGCCGGTGCCGAGGAGTTCCTCGGCCGGCTCCCCCGGACCGCCGGCCTCGGGGACGGGTCCGTTGCCGCGCAGGGCGAGGGCCCGGTTCCGCAGTCGTTCGGGGTCGGTGTCGGCGGGCGCGGCGAGCGCGACCTCCGCGCGGACCAGGAGACGCCGCAGGGCCGGGCGCGTGGGGGTCGAGCGGGTGGGGATCGAACGGGCCGGGGTCGAGCTGGGGATCGAGCGGGTCGGGGTCGAGCGCGTGGGCGGCAGCAGGGACTGCCAGGCGGTCTGGACGGCGGCCGCGGCCGCGGCGCGCGCCCGGCCCGCGTTCTCGCCGGTGCCGCCCGTCGCGGCGTACGCGGCGGCCGCCCGCAGCGCCTGGGCCGTCGTACGGCGCTCGGGTCCGTGCGGCCGGACGAGACCCGGGGCCATGCCGACGGTCCACGCCCAGGCCCCGGTGCCGGCGGCCAGGGCCAGGTGCCCCGGGACCTGCCCGAGGGACTGGGGCACGAACAGGGCGGCCGAGGTGATGAAGGTGAGGACGACGTGTCCGGGCGGGCCGATGCGGGTCGCGTCGCACAGGGTCTTCTGCACGGCGGCGATCAGCGCGCCGACAAGCACCAGGACGAGGGCGTCGGTGGTGAGCGAGGCCGTCACCAGGGCGACGGCGAGGCCGGTGAGCATGCCGGCCACCACCAGGGCGAGGGTGCGGGCCCGCGCCGCGTACGGGCGGCTGTGCGCGTAGAGGGCGCAGAGTCCGCCCGCCATCGCGTACATCGCCAGGTCGAGGCGGCCGACGGCGAGCAGGACGAGGTTGGGCGGCGCGACGGCGGCGACGCTGCTCAGCGCGGGTTTGAACCAGATGTCGGACGGGCTGCCCAGGCGCAGGACGGCGAGGAGCGGGAGTCGACGGATCCGTGGGGGCTTGGCATGGGCACCGGGCATGGAAAAACATTAACATGTGTTTTACTCGTGAAATATTCGCCTGCGGCTCCCGCGCCCCGTGGAGGCGCGGCATGAGACGCGCGCTCCCCCGGCTACCTCTTTGCGCCCTTTTGCGCGTCCTCCCGCCGGGGCATGCCCTGACCGACTGTGAGAACCGGCCGCGATGACCGGCCGTCCGACCGCCGTCTCCCCGCGGGAGGCGGCACCGACGATCGGGGGGTACGGGTGCACGGATCGACTTCGCCCGAGTGGCTGCTCGTCGCGCTGTGCGCGGTGACCGGGGCCTACTGCCTGCTGCGCACGCGCAGCGCCGTCGCGGAGCAGCGCCGGGCGGCGGGCGCCGAGGCACTGATGGGATTCGGCATGGCTGCCATGGCGGTACCGGCCACGGTAGTGGCACCGCCGGACTGGGCGTGGGGCGTGTGCGCGCTGGTGTTCGGTGCGGCGGCGATACGCGAGGGGTGGGCGGCCCGGGCGGGAGGGCACCATCTGCACCATCTCGTGGGCACGGGTGCGATGGTCTACATGGCGGCCGCCATGTCCGTCTCCCCCGCTTCCGGCCACCACGGGCACGGCTCGGCCGCGGGACCGCCCGGCGTGACGGGGGTGCTCGCGCTGTACTTCGCCGGGTATGTGCTGTGGTCGGGCGCCCGGCTGGTACCGGCCCCGACGGTGGTCGTCGGCAGTGGCGGCGGCCGGGGGTCCGTGCTGTGGCGGGACCGGGTCGAGCTGGCGCGGGCCTGCCGGCTGTCCATGGCGATGGGGATGCTCGCGATGCTGCTGATGAGATGAGGCCGCCGGGGAGGCGCGGGCGGGTCGACGGCCGAGGGCGCGGAGCACGGGGGCGCGGGGGCAGGGAGGGGGCGGTCGGTCGCACGTACCGGGGCGTACGAAAGGGGCTCGCGGGGTCGTGGGCCCCGTGTCGCGCCCCGCCGCTCCGGCGCGACCGCTCGCGGGCCGGGGCGTGCGCCACTCGGTCGTGGCGTGCGTCACTTTGCGGAGACGGCGCGTATCCCGAGGCACCGCCCGGCTCATAGTCTTCACCCATGATGGTTCCCGCGGCACTGCTGCTGCTCGGCGCCTTGACCGCCGTCGTCGCCCCACGGCTGCTCGCCCGGGCCGACTGGCCGGACCGGGAACCCGTGGTCGCCCTGTGGGTGTGGCAGTGCGTCGTGGCGGCCGTCCTCGTCTGCTGCGTCCTGTCGATGACCCTGAGCGCGGCCGGCGCCTGGGCGGCCGTGCGCGGACACGTGTTCGCCCCTGCCCCGCACTCCGTCGTCAACGCCTACGCGCTGAGCCCGGGCGGCGGTTGGGCCGCCGCGACGGCGGTCACGCTGGCGTGCGGCGGGCTGTGGAGCGGCGCCATGCTGGTGCGGGAGATTCTCCGGGCCCGCGCCCACCTCCGGCGCAGCCGGAAGGAACTCCTCGTACGCTCGCCGCTGCTGCCCGGCGAGGAGCCGGAATCCGACCGGCTGGTGATCATCGAGGGCGAGCGCCCGGACGCCTGGTGGCTGCCCGGAACCGCACCGCGGCTCGCCCTCACCACCGCCGCCCTGCGCCGGCTCGAGGGGCGGCAGCTCGACGCGGTGCTCGCGCACGAGCAGGGGCACGCGCAGGCCCGGCACGACTGGCTGCTGCACTGTTCCGACGCACTGGCCAACGGGTTCCCCCAGGTTCCGGTGTTCGCCGCGTTCCGGGACGAGATGCACCGGCTGGTCGAGCTGGCCGCCGACGACACGGCCTCCCGCCGCTTCGGCCGCCTCACCACCGCCCTGGCCCTGGTCGGACTCAACGAGGACCGGGGCCTGTTCGGCCCCTGTCCCACCCCGCAGGCGCACGTTCCGCAGCGGGTCGACCGACTGCTCACGCCCCCCGACCGGCTCCCGCCGACCCACCGTCTTCGGCTGACCGCCGCGGCAGCCCTGGTCCCGGTGATCCCGGTTCTGGTGGCGTTCGTACCGGGACTGCGGGCACTGGGATAGGCGGGCCGACCGGCCGACCGCCGCACCGCCCCGCGTGTGGCTTCTGGCCCCGCCGGCCGGAGAGGATCGGACCATGCACCCGCCGCACGTCGACGCACCACCGGACGCCCCGGTGTCGCCCTGGGCCACCGCCCGGCGCGGCGCGGTCGTGTGCGCCGCCCTCGCCGTCCCCGCCGTACTGCTGACCGCGCTGGTCGCCTCTTCCTGGCATCCCCTCGTCTCCGCCGACGGCGACCTCGCGCGCGCGGCGCACCGCCGGGCCGTCGGGCATCCCGGTCTCACCCACGCGTGCCGGATCCTGACGGACTGGGTGTGGGACCCGACGACCATGCGGCTGCTGTGCGCGGCCGCCGTCGTGTGGCTGGCGCGGCGTCGCTCCGCCCGGCTGCTCGCGCTGTGGGTGGCGGCCACGTGCGCGCTGGGGACCCTGCTGCAGCAGTCCCTCAAGGCCCTGGTCGGCCGACCGCGTCCGGTGTGGCCCGATCCCGTCGACTCCGCCCACTACGCCGCCTTCCCCTCCGGTCACGCCCTGACGGCGACGGTGGTGTGCGGGCTGCTGCTGTGGCTGCTGCGCCGGTACGGCGCCGGCCGGGTGCTGTGGCGGACGGCGGTGGCCGTCGCCGTCGTGTCGGTCGTGGGGGTGGGACTGACCCGTGTCTGGCTGGGCGTGCACTGGCCCACGGACGTCGTCGGCGGCTGGCTGCTCGGCGCCCTGCTGGTCGCCCTGGCTGTCGTGACGTACGAGCACCGGTACGGCGCCCCGCACGTGCCCGCCCACCGGCCGGAGCGGCAGCCCTGACCGGCCTCGGCAGTGCCCTTCGCCGGATGTCGCCGGGCGGAACGTCCCGTTCAGCCCTGGTAGTTCTCGACCTGCGAGACCGGGCGCGCCCGGGCCTCGTCGGGGTTCTCGCCGAACTCCGTCTTCGCGCGCCGTCGGCGCAGCAGGTCCCAGCACTGGTCCAGTTCCCGCTCGATGTCGCCGAGCCGCCGGTGTTCGGTGTCGCTGTCGATCCGGCCGGACGTGAGGGCGTCGCGCAGGGCGCGTTCCTCGTCCACCATGGCCGTGATCCTGCCGAGAATCTGCTGCTCGTCCATGTCCGTATGCCTCCTGGGGCTCCCGCCCCACTCTAGGGAGGCTGTCGCCGCACTGCGACACCTGCGACACCTGCGACACCTGTACGAAGGCCGAACCCGGCTTCGGACTCGAACCGGACCCACGGCCCGGTCCCGGCCCCCCGCACGCCTGTCTTGGGCGATCCCCCGCGTCGCCCAAGACAGACGGCAGCCCCAAAACCCGCGCCGACCGGGTCCGGGGTGCGTTGAGTATAGTTGGCTGGCAGCCAGTCAACGCAGGAGTTACAGAATGTCGCCGCGCAGCGCCTCGGTCAATGAAGAATTGCGGCGACGTTCCCGGGAGCGGCTCTTGCACGCCGCCGTGCAACTCGTCAGCGAACGCGGATACGACGCGACGACGCTGGCCGACATCGCCGACCGCGCCGGCTCGGCGCGGGGGCTGGTGTCGTACTACTTCCCCGGCAAGCGGCAACTGCTGCAGTCGGCGGTGCACCGGCTGATGCACCGCACGCTGGAGGAAGGCCTCGAACGCGCGCCGGCGACCGACGACGGCCCCGAGCGCATGGCGCGGGCGATCGACGCCATCCTCGGTCTGACGCGGGACCACCCGGTACTCATGCGGCAGCACATGGCGGGGATCCTGCAGGCCGAGGGCTTCGTGCAGTGCCCCGAGCAGCAACGGCTGGCGGAGCTGCTGCGCCAGACGGTCGTCCGCAACGGCTCGGACCGTCCCGACCGGGACTACCCCATGCTGCGTGCCCTGCTGATGGGTGCGGTGTACGCGGCCCTGGTGCCCGGGGCGCCGATGCCGCTGCCGGTGCTGCGGGCGGAACTGTTCCGCAGGTACGGCCTCGCGTGGGAACAGGGGATGCCGCCCGGGGCCGACGCGTCCGCGGGGGCGCAGGGGGCGCACGGGAGGAATCTGTCGCGCTTCTTCGCCACCGAAGACCGCGACGGCGCGCGCGAGGAGCGCACAGGGCGGGCGGAGGACGAGCGACCGGAGCCGGACGGCACGCCAGGGGGGGCGCGGCTCGGGCCGTGAGCGTCCGCACGCGGGGGCGACTCGTCGTGTCCGCCGGGGGCGGCCAGTTGTGTCCACCGAGAGCGACCCGTCGCCTTCTCCGGGGGCGGGCGGCTCAGCCGGCCGTGCGTCCCCCGGCCGGTCCGAAGCGTGCCCAGTCCTCGTCCCACCGGTCCAGCCGACGGCGCTCCAGCCGGCCGCGCAGGAGGCGTCCGCCCACCAGCGGAACCGTCGCGGCGGCGGCTCCCGTCAGGGCGCCGATCAGGGCGGCGCGTGTCGCGGCCGTGGCGGCGGAGGGAGGCTTGCCGACCAGCAGGCCCGCCGTGTCCGTCCACACCGGGACCGGGGTGCCCCGCGCACTGCCGACCTGGACCCGGGCCTGACCGGTGCGGACGGAGCCGTCGGGGGCTGTCCAGCGGGCCCGGGCCCACACGCGGGCGCCGTCGGCGGCGGAGGCGGGCGCGTTCTCCAGGAGCCGGGCCACCGCGGGTCGCCACTCGGCACGCTCCCGGGCGAGGGTCCGTGCCACGGTGTGCGTGGCCGCGAGGCCGGCCAGCACACCGCCGGCCACGGTGACGGTCCAGGCGATCAGCACCACCCAGGCCTCGACCGAGTCGCTGCGGCGGCGCAGCGGATTGCGCCGCCACCGCCACAGCCAGACCTTCCGCCGCCGGAACGCCACCATCGTCGGCACCCTCCTCACCACCCGGGACCACCTGCCGGCCGGACGTCCTCCCGCACGCCCTCCGTGACACGGCCCGCCGCCGTCGCCCCGCTCACGCCAGGTGCGTCGTCCGCGTCGCCGTGCGCCGCGCCGGCCGTCCGGGTACCCGTCCGGGATGGCCGTACCAAGCGTCCGGGCGCCGCGGCCCAGCCGTGCAGCAGCCGCGCCGGAGCCGTCCCGGGGCCACTGTCGGTGGTCGGGTGCAGACTGACCCGTGTCTGGACCGACGAGGTTTCGGAGGTGGTCGGCATGTCCGACGTCCTGCTCACCGTGGGCACCCGCAAGGGGCTGTTCATCGGACGCCGTCGCGGTGGCGTCTGGGAGTTCGACGAGCGGCCGTACTTCAACGCGCAGGCGGTCTACTCGGTCGCGATCGACACCCGCGGGCCGTCGCCTCGGCTGCTCGCGGGAGGGGACAGCGCGCACTGGGGCCCGTCGGTCTTCCACTCCGACGACCTCGGGCACACGTGGACCGAGCCCGCGAAGCCCGCCGTGAAGTTCCCGCAGGACACGGGGGCGTCGCTGGAGCGGGTGTGGCAGTTGCACCCGGCCGCCGCGGAGCCCGACGTGGTGTACGCGGGCACGGAACCGGCGGCGCTGTACCGCTCGGAGGACAGAGGGGAGAGTTTCTCCCTGGTCCGCCCGCTGTGGGAGCACCCGACGCGGGACAGATGGGTGCCGGGCGGCGGCGGTGAGGGCCTGCACACGGTGCTCACCGACCGGCGGGACGCCGGCGCGGTGACGGTCGCGGTCTCCACCGCGGGCGTGTTCCGCACCCGGGACGGCGGCGCGAGCTGGGAGCCGTCCAACTCCGGGGTCTCGGCGGTCTTCCTGCCCGACCCCGACCCCGAGTTCGGCCAGTGCGTCCACAAGGTCGCCCGGGACGCCGCCGACCCCGACCGGCTCTACCTGCAGAACCACTGGGGCGTGTACCGCAGTGACGACAGCGGTGCGCGCTGGACCGACATCGGCGAGGGACTGCCGTCGACGTTCGGGTTCGCGGTGGCCGCGCATCCGCACCGCGGGGACACCGCGTACGTCTTCCCGATCAACGCCGACGCCGACCGGGTCCCGGCGGACCACCGGTGCCGCGTCTTCCGCACCGCCGACGCGGGCGGCACGTGGGAACCGCTGTCCGCGGGGCTGCCCCGGGAGGATCACTACGGGACGGTGCTGCGCGACGCGATGTGCACGGACGACGCCGACCCGGCGGGCGTGTACTTCGGCAACCGGAACGGCGAGGTGTACGCCTCGTCCGACGACGGCGACAGCTGGCGCCAGTTGGCCTCGCACCTGCCGGACGTGCTGTGCGTACGGGCGGCGGTGATCGGATGAGCGGCACCGCGCCGCCGGCGGTCGGCGGGGCGCGGTCGGCGTCGGGTTCGGTCGGTGATCGATTCGGGGTGGATCATCCGCGAGAACGTCGGCTCCGCTGCGCTGGGTTGGGCGCGGCTCGATGACAATGTGGTTCCGTTACTCGCGTTCGGCACCGCATCGTGAGCTGAAGGCGGGTCGTCGGCGATGATGCCCCGCGCCGCAGTCGCCAGCTCCGGCCGGACAGCGACCACGCGCGGTCGGCGTCATGGGAGCGCGGCGGGGCCGGGCCCCGCGGCCCGCCCGCCGCGGTGATCTGGCAGTGATGCTGGTGGCTGGAGGGCACAAGTCGATGGCCCGGAGACGACCGGTCCATTCCTGCCCGGCACGGCCGGAGCGCCCGTGCCAGTGAAGCTGCTGCTCAGCGCGCCTCCGTCACATCCTCGTGCGCCGCGGGAGTGGTGTTGTGCTCGTGGATCAGACGCAGTGCCTCGTCGCGGTCGCGGCGCTCGAGGGCGTCGACGAGGTCGCGGTGCAGGGCGTGGCGGGTGGCGATGTAGTCGGGCAGCGGCTGTTCGCCGGCCGGCAGTACGGACAGGGTGTGGGACTCGATCAGGTCCAGCAGGTGGGTGTAGAGGGAGCTGAGGAGTGCGTTGGGGCTGATTGAGGCGATCGCGGCGTGCAGGCGCCAGTTGGCGTGAACGAAGGCGACCGGGTCGGTGCCGTTCACGGCGTTCTCCATCGCGGTGATGTGGCGGCGCAGCCCGGCAAGGTCGGCGGGCGAGGCGTGCCACAGGGCGTCCTCGATCAGCAGGGGGTCGAGGGCGTCGCGGATGCGTACCGCGTCAGCGACGTCGTTCTGCTGGGAGTCCAGGGCCAGGACGGAGTTACCGAGGCGGACCATGGGGGACTGCTCGGCACTGAACAGTCCGCCGCCGGGTCCCGGCTTGACGGTGACCAGGCCACGGGACTGCAGCAGCCGCAGCGCTTCGTTGAACGTGCCCACCGACACCTCGCACAAGGTGCGCAGCTCTTCCTTGGTGCCCAGCCGGGAGCCGGGGGGCACGGTCTCGATCACCTTGGCGACGCGTTCTGCCGCGAGCTCGGCACGCCCGGATCCGCTGGCGCGGCCCTCACCGCCACGGCCGCTGCGCACCATGGCTGCGCCGGCGCCCTGGCTCCTGCCGCGCCGCTGGTCGGCATCCAGGACGGCCTCGACGGGCGAGGGCCGGTGATCCGGCGTCCGCTCGGTGCGCTCGGGTGTGGCAGCCACAGAGACTCCTCCAACATATTCATCATGATGGTTTCCGGCGGAACTCTTGACGCACGGTTCCCGCCGACGCAACATCAAGGTAATCATCATGCTGAATTGCCGGCGGGTGAGCAAGGGCTCCATCGTCGCTGGCGGAGGCCGGGCTCGTCCGGCCGGTTGGTGAGCCGCCGCGGTTCAGGACGCCGCGGGTGAGCTGCTCCGTCCCACACGTTCGGGAGACACATCGTGCGTATCGCCAATCTTTCCGGTCGCCTGGCCCTGATCATCGACGGCAGGGCTGTCGATGTCGAGGAGGCCAGTGGCGGCCGTTTTTCCGCTGACCCGCAGGCGGTCTACGAACAGTGGGGGGATTTCCGGGCCTGGGCCGAGAGCGCGGCGCTGCCGGCTGGTGCGGTCTTCGAAGCGGCCGCACTCGGCTCGCCCGCCCCTGCCCCGCGCCAGACCCTGGGGATCGGCCTGAACTACCGCGACCACGCCGCTGAATCAGGGTTCGTGGCACCGGAGGGACTGCCGCCGGTGTTCACCAAGTACGTCACCAGCATCAGCGGCCCCGTCACCGAGGTGACCCTGCCGCCCGGCGGGCACACGGACTGGGAGGTCGAGTTGGTGGCCGTCATCGGCCGGTATGCCCGGGACGTGGCAGAGGCCGACGCCTGGAGCCATGTCGCCGGCCTGGCCGCCGGGCAGGACATCTCCGAGCGCGTGACGCAACTGGCCGGCCCGGCACCGCAGTTCGGCCTCGCCAAGTCCTTCCCCGGATTCGCGCCGATCGGCCCGTGGCTGGTCACCCCGGATGAGTTCGACAACCCCGATGACCTCGAACTGCGATGCGCGATCAACGGCGAGGAGGTCCAGAAGGGCCGTACCAGGGACCTGATCTTCTCCGTTCCGGCCTTGGTCGCCGGCCTGTCCGCGGTGCTGCCGCTGCTGCCCGGTGACGTCATCTTCACCGGCACGCCCGCCGGAGTGGGCCTTGGGCGTGACCCGCAGCGCTGGCTGGCCCCCGGCGACGAGCTCGTCTCCACGATCGAGGGCATCGGCGAGCTGCGACAGACCTTCGTCGCCTGAGAGCAGCGGTCCGGACAAGGGAGTCCCTGATGGCACTGCACCGTCTGACCTCCATCACCATGGGGGTCCCCCATGTGGCCGAGACGGCCGCCTACTACAACGACTTCGGGCTGGAGCCCGCCGAAGACGGATGGTTCGCCAGCCGCGACGCCGGCCGCCAGCTCCGCATCGTGCACGCCCCCACCCGCCGCCTCATCGAGGTACGCATCGGCGCCGACACCCCTGACGACCTCGCGGCCGCCGCCGCGCGCCTGCACCGTCTGGGCATCGACGCCCACACGGACGGATCCACACTGACGGCCTACGACAAGGCCACCGCCGTGCGCGCAGTAGTGGAAGTCTGCCCCCGCCTCACGCAGACCCCGGTTCCCGCCACCGTCTACAACGGCCCCGGACGCGCCGACCGCACCGGCCGGCGCGCCCCCGGCATCCTGCGTACGGACCGGGTACGCCCACGCAAGCTCGGACATGCCGTGATCGGGACCACGGACTTCGACACCACCACCGCCTTCTTCCGCGACGGTCTGGGCTTCAAGGCATCGGACTACATCAAGGACCACGGAGCGTTCCTGCGCTGCTCCACCGACCACCACAACATCCTGGTCCTCGCCGCGCCGGTCACCTTCCTGCACCACTCCGCATGGCAGGTCGACGACATCGACGAGGTCGGCCGCGGCGCCGCCGCCATGCTCCAGGACCACCCCGAGCGGCACATCTGGGGCCTGGGCCGCCACCACGCCGGCTCCAACTTCTTCTGGTACCTCAAGGACCCGGCCGGCAACTTCAGCGAGTACTACTCCGACATGGACTGCATCGTCGACGACCAACTGTGGACACCTGAAGTCCTCGAAGGCGCCAAGGGCCTCTTCAACTGGGGTCCTCCGCCCCCGCCCTCCTTCCTTGCCCCCGAGGATCTCGCCGCGCTGATGACCGGCACCCACAGTGAGACGAGGTAACACCATGACCCGGACACCGTCCCCTGCCGTCCAGGACGTGGCGATCGTGGGCTTCGGCCCGGTGGGCCAGCTGCTCGCCCTGCTGCTGGGCAGGGCCGGACACGACGTCATTGCCCTGGAACGCTGGCCCAAGCCCTACAACCTGCCCCGCGCGGTCCACTTCGACGACGAGATCGGCCGGATCTTCCAGGCCGCCGGCGTAAGCGAAAAGGTCGCAGCGGTCACCGATCCGGTGCCCGACCACTACGAGTGGCGCAACCGGGAGGGCGAGTCCCTGGTCCGTATCGACTGGTCGGGCACCGGCCCCTGCGGCTGGCCCACCGCCAGCTTCTTCTCCCAGCCCCAACTGGAAGCCGTCCTGTCCCGGGCCGCCGAAGACCTGCCCACGGTCACCGTCGCCCGCGGCTGCGAAGTCGTCGACCTGGAACACACCGCAGACCACGTCCGCCTGATCACGGACGGCCCGTGCGGCCCCGGCGAGGTCCGTGCCCGGTACATCATCGGCGCGGACGGTGCCAACAGCTTCGTCCGCAGCCGCATGGCCACCACCGTCACCGACCTGGGCTTCTTCTACGACTGGCTGATCGTCGACACCCAGCCCCACGAGCAGGCCACCTGGGCGCCGATGAACTGGCAGCTGTGCGACCCCTCCCGGCCCACCACCATCGTCTCCGGCGGCCCCGGGCGCCGCCGCTGGGAGTTCATGCGCCTGCCCCATGAGAGCGTCGAGGAACTCAACACCCTCGACACCGCATGGAAGCTGCTCGAACCCTGGGGCCGCACGCCGGACAACACCACCATCGAGCGGCACACCGTCTACACCTTCCAGGCCCGCTGGGTCGACCGCTGGCGCGAAGGCAGGCTCCTGCTGGCCGGGGACGCCGCCCACCAGATGCCGCCCTTCGCCGGCCAGGGCATGTGCTCGGGCATGCGCGACGCCATGAACCTGGCCTGGAAACTCGCCCTCGTCCTCGACGGCACAGCAGACCCAGCGCTCTTGGACACCTACACCAGCGAGCGCAGCGACCACGTTCAGCACGCCATCGGCATGTCCATGGCCCTGGGCCAGGTCATCTGCGTCCTGGACCCCGACGAAGCTGTCACCCGCGACGCCCGCATGATCGCCGGCGAGGCCGACCCTCGTCGCGTGCTGCCCGCGCCCCCACCACCCGTCCTCGGCGACGGCGTCCTGCGCCGCACGGCCGACGGACACCGCGCGGCGGACGTCGGCCACCTCACCCCGCAGTACAAGGTCACCCACCAGGGACAGACAGCCCTGCTCGACAGCCTCACCGGTGGCGGCTTCACCCTGCTGACCGACGGCCACCAGCCCCTTGACGCCCTCGACGACGCCGACCATCGCTTCCTCACGAGCATTGGCGCCACCGTCGTGGCCCTGTACCCGGAGCACGCACCCGCCGACGGGTACCTCGACAGTGACGGCGGCTATCTGCCACACATGCGCGAGCACGGCCACACCGCCGCCATCGTCCGCCCCGACTTCTACCTCTTCGGGGCAGCCTCCACCGGCCCCGAACTGCGCGAGCTGCTCGGCCAGCTCCGCGAACAACTTCGCCACCCCGCATCCCCCGGCACCGTCAGCCCCGCCCCCGAGCCACTGCTCGCCCTGGACTGAACGCTCTTCTCGACCGCGGTCGGCGGTCGTACGGGTCACCGCACGGCCCGTGCCACCGCTGTGCCCCAGCGGCTGCGCTCCGCACCGTGGGCACCGCCGAGGCGTCCGGGCCCCGCCACCGCTGCCGCGCGGCCCGGACGCCCCGCCGCGGCCTCTGCCACCGACGCCAAGACCGAAGGACCCCATGGACAAGACAGTCCCCTCCGCAGCTCAGGCCGTGGCCGACATCACCGAAGGATCCTCCCTGGCCGTGGGCGGCTCCGGACTGTGCGGCAGTCCCGCCACCCTCAGTGTCAGGACCGCCGCGCCAGGAGTCAGCCCCACGCACATCCTCGCCGCCACCGCCGCACCCGTGCACGTTCCCGCACCAACGGGACAGCAGAGCTGAAGCCTCCCGCCGGCCCGATGACCTGGACAGCCGCCGGACCGGCGGGAACAGCTCACCCTTCAAGCCCCGCCCCGGCCGCACTGCCATGTTCGAGGCTGCCCTGTCTCGCGGCCGGGGCGGTCCCACCCACCCGCACCAGCGACCCGACCCGCCGTTCAACCCCTCAGCCCGCGCCGCCACCCTCCGGGCCCGGCGAACTCGGAAGAGCGCCGTACCGGACGACGCACCCAGTGGTGCGCCGGCATCGCCCGTTCCACCGCACAGGAGACACCACGTGACCTACCCGACCTCACCCGCTCGGCATGCTTCCGCGGACAGGACGGCGGTGACGCACGTGCGTGTCTTCGACGGCCGTCGGCTCACCGAACCGCGGACGGTGGTCATCGCCGGCGGCGTGATCTCCCCGGACACCTCCGTCACCGGGGCGAAGGTCGTCGAAGGCGACGGCATGATCCTCATGCCGGGACTGATCGACGCCCACGTCCACCTCCACGGCCCCCAGACCCTTGAGCAACTGTGCTCCTACGGCGTCACCACTGCCTTGGACATGGCCACCTGGCCTCCGCAGCTCCTGGCGTCCCTGCGTAACACACCCGGCGTGACCGACATCCGCAGCGCCGGCACCCCTGCCATCGGCACAGGCGGCCCGCACGCCAAGATCCCCGGGATGGCCGCAGACGCAGTCGTCCGCACGCCCCAGCAGGCCGCGGAATTCGTCGCCGCACAGGTCTCCGCAGGTTCGGACTACATCAAGATCGTGGCCGAAGCCCCCGGAAAGGGCGGACCGAACCAGGAGACCGTCGACGCTCTGGTCGCGGCCGCGCACACTCACGGAAAACTCGCCGTCGCGCATGCCGCCACCGCCGGGGCCTACCGGATGGCCCTGGACGCCGGCGTCGACATCCTCACCCATATCCCCCTCGACCAGCCCCTGAGCCCGTCCGACATCGCACGCATGGCCGCCGAGGGCCGGGCCGCCGTGCCGACTCTGACGATGATGGAAGGCACCGCAGCCGCACGCGGGGCCGCACCTGCCTACCGCACCGCCCGGCAGAACGTGGCCGCACTGCATCAGGCCGGTGTCCCCGTGCTCGCCGGCACCGACGCCAACACCCAGCCCGGCGTGCCCTTCCAGGTCCCGCACGGCCCCAGCCTCCACCACGAACTTCAACTCCTCGTCGACGCCGGCCTCACCCCCGCCGAGGCCCTGAACTCCGCCACCGCCGGACCTGCCCGCCACTTCAGCCTCACCGACCGCGGTTCCATCACCCCGGGACAGCGCGCCGACCTCCTGCTCATCGACGGCGACCCCCTCGCGGACATCCGCGCGAGCCGGAACATCCGCCGCATCTGGTGCGGCGGCACAGAAACCGCCCCCGCCTGACATCCCCCCGTCCTGTAATGGAGACCCGCCATGTCCGACAGCCCCGAACCGCTCGTGGACGTCCACGCCCACTTCCTCACCCCCCGCTACCTCCAGGAGGCCAAGACAGCCGGACACCTGCGCCCCGACGGCATGGGCGCCTGGCCCACCTGGGAGGCGGACCGGCACCTGGAACTCATGGACCAGTGGGGCATCGCCACCTCCCTGCTGTCCATCTCCTCACCCGGCACCCACTTCGGCGACGACAAGGCCGCCCGAGCCCTCAGCCGCCACGTCAACGAAACCGGCGCCGAACTCGAACGCGCCAACCCCGACCGATTCGGGCACTTCGCCTCCCTGCCCCTGCCCGACGTGGACGCGGCCCTCGAAGAGCTCGCCTACGCCATGGACCAACTCGGCAGCGACGGCGTCACCCTGGAAACCAACGCCCACGGCATCTACCTCGGTGACGCCCGCCTCACACCGCTGCTGGCGGAACTCGACCGCCGCCGTACCCCCGTATTCGTGCACCCCACCTCACCCCCGAACTTCGAGACGGTGTCCCTGGGCCGCCCCCGGCCCATGCTCGAGTTCATCTTCGACACCACCCGCACCGTCAGCGACCTCGTCTTCAACGGCCGTCTGACGCAGTACCCGAACATCCCGTGGATCTTCACCCACGGCGCGGGCGCCCTACCGCTGCTGAGTGACCGCATGGAACTCTTCCGGAGCGTCTTCGCCTCCAGCGCCCCGGCCGATCACGGCAGCGAACCCATCGGCCCGATCCCCGAACAGATCAGCCGCCTCTGGTTCGACATCGCGGGAACCCCCTTCCCCCGCCAGGTCCCCGCACTCACCGCCGCCTTCGGCACCCAACGCCTGCTGTACGGAAGTGACTACTGCTTCACCCCCGCACCCGGTGCCACCGCACAGATCACCTCCATCGACACCGCGACCCAACCGGAGAACGACACCTGGCGCGCTCTCACCTCCCGTAACGCCCGCCGTCTCTTTCCGCGTCTTGCGACCCACACTCATGTGTAGGAGGTGAAGGCGTGGTTGCTGTATGCGCTGAGGCCGAGCCCCGCGGGTCGGACACGAACGGAGCCCTCGTCGATGAGGCAGGGCAGGCTGGGCCGGTATGGAGCACGTTGCGGTGGTCGGCTTACCTGGCACCGTGCACGCCTCTGCGATGTCGTAACGGGCGCTATTTTTGTGGAGACCGATCCGGGGCTCTGTGAGCGCGTTGTCCAGGGTGCCGCCGAGCGTGCCGATCGAGGCGTCGATGCCGGCCCCGAGGAGGTACGCGGTGAACGCGGACGAGGTGTATCGGCTGCCTGCATCGCAGGTCAGCGGCCCGCTCATGGCCGTCGTCGCGGGGAGTGGTGCGGATCTTCTTCCCGCGTCGGGCGCCTTGGAGACCGAGGTCGCGCATCAGCCGGGTGACCGTGCAGCGGGCCGCCGGTATGCCTTCGCGGTGCAGCTGCCGCCAGGCCTCCCGCACTCCGTAGACGCTGAGGTTCTCCGTGTGGACACGGCTGGTCCGCTTCTTCAGCTCAGCGTCACGGCCCGGCCGGGCGCTGGGGTTGCGGCTTGTGGCGGCGTAGTAGGTGCTCGTCGCGATCTACAGTCCGTGGCTGGTCAGGACTCGGCAGATCGGCTCGGCTCCGAACACCTCGCGGTGAGTGTCGATGAACGCTACGAGCGTTTCGAGGGCCGGTCGAGCTCGGCCGCAGAGCAAGCCGGGCCGCTTCGAGGATCTCGTTCGCCCGTCGCAGCCCGGCGTTCTCGGCTCGCAGCCGCTTGATCTGCGCAGCCTCCTCGGACGTCGTGCCGGGCCGCCGGCCGACGTCCACCTCCGCCTTGCGGACCCAGGTCCGCACCGTCTCAGCCGCACCGATACCCAGCTTCGCCGCCACTGCCTTCATCGCGGCCCACCCGGTCGGGCAGTTCGGTCGGATCTCCGCAACCATGTGCACCGCACGATCGCGAAGCTCAGGGGGTAAGGGGACAGACGTGCCATGACTCGGTCCTCTCAGGGAATCGAGCCTCCACCAGACCCGGAGCGGTTCACCAGCCTTGCCCTCGGCAACCCAACCGCACCTCGACAAGCCGACGTCAGTACGTGCTTGTCCTGGATCAACTGGACACCCCTGGGAAGTCGTTACGCCCTGTGCCATGTCGTACCGCAGGACTCGCACACCGACACCACACATCACGCACCGAGGTCCGGGCCAGATGCGGCCAACTCGGCTCAGCATCGAGCGTTTCCCCGCTTGACCGCAGGTCGAATGCGACGGTGAGCGGGTCTGACCAGCCGTCCAGGAAATCGCTGCCCCTTCGACAAGAGACCCGGTCGCTGCAACCCCGCACGCCCTACGGCAGCCGCCAGTCGACCTGCTGCCCGCCCTGCCCAATCAGCAGGTCATTGGCACGGCTGAACGGCCGCGAGCCGAAGAAACCGCGATCCGCCGACATCGGCGATGGGTGCGCGGACTCGATCGCCGGCAGATCTCCCAGCAGTGGTCGCGCATTGCGCGCGTCACGGCCCCACAAGATGGACACCAACGGCTTACCACGCCCGGCGAGAGCACGGATGGCCTGCTCGGTGACCTCCTCCCACCCCTTGCCCCGGTGCGCACCCGGCTTGCGCGGGGCCGTGGTCAGCGCCCTGTTGAGCAGCAGCACACCCTGCCGCGTCCACGGCGTCAGGTCACCGTTCGACGGCCTGGCCAGTCCGAGGTCGGAGTGCATCTCCCGGAAGATGTTCTCCAGGCTCCCCGGCAGCGAACGCACCTCGGGCGAGACGGCGAAACTCAGCCCGATCGCCATACCCGGCGTGGGGTAAGGATCCTGCCCCACGATCAGGACACGGACGTCGTCGAAAGGCTGTTGGAAAGCCCGCAGGACGTTGGCCCCGGAGGGTAGATAGGTCCGGCCGGCCGCTATCTCGCTCCGGAGGAAGTCCCCCATGGACGCGATGCGTTCAGCCACAGGTTCAAGAGCCTTCGCCCAGCCTGCTTCGACGAGTTCATGCAAGGGTCGTGGTGCCACGGCACCTCACTCTACTGGTGGACGCCATGCCTCGGCACCGCACAGAAGCCCTCACGCACGGTTGCCGCTCCGGGCGCTACTCTTCCTCCTCGTCGAACTCGTCCAACCGGTCGAGCGGATCACGCAGCCGGTCACCGGGAAGGAGGGGAGCTTGTTGCACTCAGTGATCAAGCCACTCCGCCGCAGTCATCGCGCCTGGTCCGCCTCTCGCCGCCGATACACAGATCACGGGACTTCCGCGCACGCGGTGGGGCTCTCGTTCTCCGTCACTCCAGAGGTGCGGCCGCTGCCGGGCAGTCTGCTGAACATCTTCCGCGAGCTCCATACCGATCTGGGGCTGCCCCAGCCGTCCAACGGCGATCTGACGCCGTGGACGCGGCAGGGTGTGCTGCTGCTCAACAGGGCGCTGACCACGGCACCGCGCAAGCCGGGTGCGCACCGGGGCAAGGGGTGGGAGGAGGCCACCGAGCAGGCCATCCGTGCTCTCGCCACCCGTGGCACGCCGTTGGTGTCGATCCTGTGGGGCCGCGACGCCCGCAACCTGCGTCCGCTCCTCGGTGACCTGCCGTCCGTGGAGTCCTCGCATCCGTCCCCGATGTCGGCCGACCGGGGCTTCCCCGGCTCCCGTCCGTTCAGCCGCGCGAACGACCTGCTGACCCGTCAGGGCGCGGCCCCGGTGGACCGGCGTCTCCCGTGACCTCGCCCGGCGGCCCCCGGTTGGACGGTGCGGAGGCTTCCGGCGCCGCGGCCTCCGGCGGGGCGGTGGTGGCCGGTGTGGACTCGGGAGGATCCGGGGTCCGCGTGGTGCTGGCCCGGGTCGACGGCGAGGTGGTGGCCGGGCCGTTCGTGTCGCGGGAGCCGGTGCGCACCGGGACCCGGGGCATCGACGCCGGGCATCTGCTGGAGCAACTCGTGCCGGCGGTGCGGCGGCTGCTGGCGGAGGCGGGGGCGGCCGCGCCGGTCGCCGTGGCCGTCGGCGCGGCGGGTATGGCGACGCTCGGGGACGGCCTGCGGGCCGAGCTGCCCGCAGCCCTGGAGCGGGAGCTGGGCGTGTCCCGGCTGGCGCTGGCCGCCGACGCCGTCACCGCCTACACCGGTGCGCTGGGCGTCCGGCCGGGCGCGGTCGTCGCGGCGGGCACCGGACTGATCGCGGTGGGCACGGATCTGTCCGGCTGGCGCCGCGCGGACGGCTGGGGGCATCTGCTCGGCGACTGCGGGGGCGGCGCGTGGATCGGCCGGGCGGGGCTGGAGGCCGCGCTGCGGGCCCACGACGGGCGGCCGGGCGGGTCGGCGGCGTTGCTGCGGCGGGCCGAGGAGGTGTTCGGGCCGGTCGCCGAGTTGCCGGGGCGGTTGTATCCGCGGGCGGACCGCGCCGCCGTACTCGCCTCGTTCGCCCCCGAGGTGGCCGGCTGCGCCGGGGACGACCCGGTCGCGGCGGGCGTGCTGCGGGCCGCCGCCCGGAACGTCGCAGAGTCCGCTGCGGCCGTCTGCCCGCCTTCCGGACAACCCCGGCTGGCCGTCACGGGAGGCCTGGTGAAGCTCGGCGAGGCGTTCACCGCCCCGTTGGCGGAGGAGCTGACGCGTTGCCTGCCGCACGCGCGGCGGGTGCCCGCCGAGGGTGATCCGCTGCACGGCGCGGTGCGGATCGCGCGTGAACTGGCGACCGGACCGCTCGCGCTTCCGCAGGACGCGCGGATGCTGCGGGTCACGGTCGGGGGCAGGACGCCGTCCACCACGGCCGGAAACCGACCCTCGTCGGCGCCGTGACGGGCGACGCCGCCGTGCCCCGGCACGACTTTTCGGCCACCCTGCCACCCGAAGGGGTGAATCCGCCCGACGCCGGTTCCCTCCCCGGTGGGACGGCCCCCCGCTTCACCGGCAGCCCCGACAATCGTTCGCCGACACGGTCCAACCATGCCGATCGTCTCGAATTCGTACGTACCTCATCAGACAAATCCGGACGGATACCGCTCACCCGGCCCCTCCCCGAACAGGGGAGCCCAGGAAGCCAGTAGCATGCGGCGCCATGAGCTCCCCCACTGGGCCCGCGAATGGCCTGCCTGTACGAATGCCGCGTCCGCGTCAGCCCGGACGGCACCGCCGTCCGGAACCCCTCGCCGTTCCCGAGGGTTCGCCCGCGCTCGTCCTCGCGGTGCCGGGCACGCCCAGCGCCGCGATGCGCAGCCTCGCCGAAGAGGTGGTGAGCATCGCACGGTCCGAGCTGCCCGGTCTCGATGCCCGCATCGCGTACGTGGACGGGGACGAGTCCGAGTTCCCCGCGCTGGGGCACGTCCTGGCACGTGGGGCCGAGGAGCGCACCGCCCGCTACGAGCAGGCCCGTGCCGCCGGCAGCGACGTCAAGGAGCCCGACGGCCCGGTGGGTGTCGTCGTGCCGCTGCTCGCCGGGCCGGACAACGCGCTGCTGCGCCGGATCCGCCAGGCGGTCATGGAGAGCAGGATCGCCGCCGAGCTGACCGACGTCCTCGGCCCGCACCCGCTGCTCGCCGAGGCGCTGCACGTCCGCCTCTCCGAGGCGGGTCTGGCCCGCGCCGACCGCGCCCGCCTGTTCACCGTGGCGACCGCCGCGGACGGCATCGTCCTGGCGTCCGTGGGCGGCGACGAGGCGGTGCAGGCGGCCGGGATCACCGGCATGCTGCTCGCGGCGCGGCTGGCCGTGCCGGTGATGGCGGCGGCCCTGGACGACGAGGGCTCGATCTCGGCCGTGGCGGAGGAGCTGCGGGCGGCCGGTTCGTCGCAGTTGGCGCTCGCCCCGTACCTGATCGGCCCCGAGATCGAGGAGGGCCTGCTGGAGGCCGCCGCGAAGGAGGCGGACTGCGCGACGGCCGAACCGCTGGGTGCCTATCCGGCGATCGGCAAGCTGGTGCTCGCCAAGTACACGACGGCGCTCGGCATCGCCCAGCCGCAGCCGCAGGGCACGCCGGTGCGCTGATCCGCCGGACGTCGGCAGGAGTCCGGTACGAGTACGCGAAAAGGGCCCGCTCCCCTCGGGGAGGCGGGCCCTTCGGCGTGTATCCGGCTCAGCCGAAGACGATGCAGGACGCCGCGGGTGCCTCGAGCGAGCCGCCCTCGCGGGGCAGCCCGGAGGCGGGGTCGACGGCGAACCGGGCGACGTTCCCGGAGTGCTCGTTGGCCACGTACAGGAAGCGGCCCGACAGGGCGAGGTCGCGCGGCCAGGCACCGCCGCAGGGCACCGTCGCCAGGAGCCGCAGGCGCTCGCCCCCCGCTTCGACGGCGAGGACGGACACCACGTCCTGGCCACGGGTCGCGGTCCACACGAACCGGCCGTCGGGCGAGACGACGATGCCGGACGGGTACGCGTCCCCGTCTGGTGCGCTCGGCAGCACGGAGGTCTCGCCGAGCGGCTTGAGCGCGCCGGCGTCGGCGTCCCAGCGGCAGACGGTGACCGTGGGCGACAGTTCGTTGACGACGTAGGCGTGTGCGCCGCCGGGGTGGAAGGCGAGGTGGCGGGGGCCGGAGCCGGGGCGCAGCGCGTACTCGCCGCGCAGGGTGGGCACGCCGTCCTCCAGGGCGCAGACGCGCACGGAGTCGGTGCCGAGGTCGACGCTCACCAGCCGGCGACCGCCGGGGTCCGGCTGCACCTGGTGGGCGTGCGGGCCCTGCTGCCGCTTGGGGTCGGGTCCCGAGCCGGTGTGCCGGAGCATGCCCGAGGCGGCCTCCGCGAGGGTGCCGTCGGCGCGCAGCGGGACGGCCGTGACGCTGCCGGAGACGTAGTTGGCGGTCAGGACGTGCCCGGCGTGGACGCTGAGGTGGGTGGGGCCGTTGCCGTCGACGGGGACCGGGGCGCCGACGAGCTCGGGGGTGTCGCCGGTGACGCGGAAGGCGGCGACGGCACCGTCGGAGGTCTCGCTGACGGCGTAGAGCAGTCCGTCCGTGGGTGACAGCGCGAGGAAGGACGGGTCGGGCACGTCGGCGTTGGCGCCGAGGGGGGTGAGGGCGCCGCTGTCCTCGTCGACGGCCGCGCACAGGACGCCGCGGCCGCCCTCCGCCGTGTACGACCCGATGTACGCCCGCCGTCGTCCGCCGTCGTCGCTCGCGCCCACGTCCGTCCCCTCTCGTCCGCGTGTGATCCGTCGGGGCGACGGTAGCAGCGGGTCTAGACCAGAGGGGGGCGGCGGCGCCGTTCGGGATTCACGCGCGGGCCCGGCGGAGCGCGGTGGGCGCCGTCAGGGGGGCGGACAGGGCGGACAGGGCGCGTTCCAGGCCATGGAGGTGGGTCAGGGCCGCCTCCGCGGCCGGGTGGTGGCCAGGGGCCGCCGCCGGTGCCGGGACGGCGCGGTCGGGGACGGCCCCGACGAGTGCCTCCACCGCCGTCTCCACGCGGGCGCACGCGGCGGTCAGCCGGGCATCGTGGGAGGCGTCGGGGTGGGCGGCTACGTCCGCGAGGCCGCGGGTCTCGCGGACGCAACTGTCCAGCAGGGCGAGGACGGTCCGCGCCCGTTCCCCGCGCGCCCGCAGCGGGCTCAGCGGGTGCACCAGCGGCGCGAGCGCCGTCCGTACGCGCCCCAGGGCCGCTTCGAGCTCCGCCGCGCACGACGCGGGGTCGGCCGCCGCGTCGCCCGCGAGGCGGCGGGACGCGGCGGCGGTGCAGGCGTGCACGGCGTGCAGCGCCCGCCGCACCCAGTGGTCGGTCACGGCGTGCGTCGTGACCGGCAGCACCAGCGCGACGGCGAGCGCCGCGCCGAGCGCGCCCACGCCCGTCTCGGCCAGCCGCAGGCCGAGCAGACCGGGGTGCAGCACGCCCAGCAGCCCGTAGAGCAGGCCCGCCATGACCGTCACGAAGAACATCATCCAGCTGTACGACAGGGGCGCCGAGTAGAAGATCCCGAAGACGCACACCGCGACGAGAGCCGCCGTGGGTGCCGGTGCCCCGTGCAGGGGCACGGCGACCAGCAGTCCGGCGACCAGCCCGGTGACCGTGCCGAACACCCGCCGGAAGCCGCGTACCAGGGTTTCTCCGCGGGAGGCGGTGTTGACGAAGATCCACCAGGCGGCGCCGACGGCCCAGTACCAGCGCTCCTGCGACAGCAGTTCACCGACGACCGTCGCGAAGGCGCAGGCGGCACTGGCCTGGAAGGCCTGCCGGGTGGTGTGGCGGGCCAGTCCGCGCCCGTCGGGCGGGGCCGGTGCGGCGGGCGGGGGCGTACGGCGCTCCACACACCACAGCCCGAACCGCACTGCGGCGGTGGTGGCGAGGGCCGGCAGCACGGCGGCGGTGAGCCGCGGCAGCGCGGCGGGGACGGCGTGCAGGAACTGCGCGGTGAAGAACATCATGAACGCGAAGATGCCGAGGGCGTGGCCGCGCGGCCCCCAGCGGCGGGCGTACACCCCCGCGAATACGACCGCGAGCCAGGCGGCGTCGCGGAGCAGCGGCAGCCCGTGCAACGCCGAGGCGAGCGCGAGCACCGGCAGGCCGACGGCCGGGAGCAGCGCGGTGGTGACGGCCTGGCCGCGTACGGTCGGGTCGGCGACGGTGAACAGCGCGAGCAGTGCGGCCAGGCCGCCCGTGATCGAGGCGGACAGCGGCAGTCCTGTCGCCGCGCAGAGGGTCACGGCGAGGCCGATGCCGAGCACCGCCCGCAGGGAGATCCGCAGCCGGGTACGGCCCGGGTCCGCGGCCGTGAACATGAGCGTGAGCGTCTTCACCGTCGTTTCACCCCCGGAGCGCGGGCCCACGGCGTACGTGCGCGGGGCCCGGGAAGACATGGAAAGGCGCCGCGGGCGCGGACCCGGCCTCGTTGCCGTCCTGCGCTGCGCGGCGCCATTGATGTGCCCAAGGTAAGCAGGGATGCGGGCATGGCTCAACAGGCACCGGTTTCGCTGGACCATTGGTACAGTCGGCGGCGCTCGACGCCGACGACCGGAGGGCCAACGGACCATGGCCGTGGACCAGCTCGACACCCGCATCCTGCGGCTGCTCCTGGAGCAGCCGCGCACCAGTGCGCGGGAGTACGCCCGCGTCCTCGGGATCGCGCGCGGCACGTTGCAGGCGCGCCTCGACCGGCTGGAGCGGGACGGGGTGATCACGGGTACGGCGCCGTCCCTCTCCCCCGCCGCGCTCGGTCATCCGGTGCTGGCGTTCGTGCATGTGGAGGTGACGCAGGGGCGGTTGGACGAGGTGGGTGAGGCGCTGGCGGCGGTTCCGGAGATCGTCGAGGCGTTCTCGACGACGGGGGGCGGTGATCTGCTGACGCGCGTGGTCGCCAGGGACAACGCGCATCTCGAGGACGTGGTGCAGACGCTGATCAGCGTGCCGGGGGTGGTCCGTACGCGTACGGAGGTCGCGCTGCGGGAGCGGGTGCGGTACCGGTTGCTGCCGTTGGTGGGGGCGGTCGGCCGCGCGGCGGCCGACCGCGCCGCCGGTCCGGGCGCGGGCCCGCCCCCGGGCTGACGCGCGGGCAGCCCACCGGCCCGGGACCGCTACGGCACTCCGGGCCGGTGGGCTGTCCGCCCGGGGCGCCGTAGCGGTCCGGGCGGACAGGTCCGGTGCGGGCACGTCGTGGCTGGTCGCGGTTCCCCGCGCCCCTGAGGACTCGGGGCTTCGCCCTCCGGTCAGGGCGCGTTGGCACTGGCCGCCGGGCCCCGCCCCGTCAGGTCAGAGCCGCGGCCACCTCCGCCGCCGTTCTGGCGACCAGCGCGTTCTCCGTCGGGCCCGCCGGGTCCAGCTTCGTGGAGAGGACCGCCAGCAGCAGCGGCGGTCGGTCGGGGGGCCAGACGACGCCGACATCGTTGGCGACGCCGTAGCTCGTGCCGCCGCCGGTCTTGTCGGCCAGGATCCAGTCGTCCGGCAGCCCCTTGCCGAAGCGTTCGCCGTCGGTGGTGTTGGCGATCAGCCAGCCGGTGAGCCGTTCCCGGTCGGCGTCGGGCAGCGCGCGGCCGAGGAGGAGCCGGGCGTAGGTGCGGCCGATGGCGTGCGGCGTGGTGATGTCCGTCGTCCGCCACGGCTCCGCCGAGTTGAGAGCCGGCTCCCAGCGGTCGAGGCGGGTCGTGCCGTCGCCGAGCGAGCGGCAGAACCTGGTGATGCCGGTCGGTCCGCCCAGTTCGCTCAGCAGCAGGTTGCCCGCGCAGTTGTCGCTCTCGGAGACCGCTGCGGCGCACAGCTCCCCCACGGTCAGACCACCGGCGACGTTCTCCGGCAGGCCGGTGACGGGGGCGTAGCCGGAGTCGTCCACCTGCTTCTGGGTGTAGTGAACCCGCTCGGCGAGGAACTCGCCGTCCCGGTCCAGGTCCCGCAGGACCGCCCCGGCGGCGAGCGTCTTGAACACCGAGCAGAGCGCGAACCGCTCGTCCGCGCGGTACCGCACGGTCCGGCCGGTCGCCGTGTCGTAGGCGTAGACGCCGAGGCGCGCGGCGTACTCCTTCTCCAGGGCCCGGAACCGCCGGGAGAGCCCGGCGGTTCCGGTGGAGGCGGCGGCAGGTGTCGAGGCGTGCGCCGACGCGGTGGGCAGGGCGACGGCGAGGGCCGCCCCCGCGCCGAGTGCCAGCGCGGTGCGACGGCCGGGACGGGGGCTGGTGTGTCCTGGACTGACCAAAGCGGTGCTCTCCTGTTCCTGCGCGCTGTGCGGCAGCGGATGTCCGTGATCACTCGCGTGATCATTTCTGTGATCATCTGCTGGGACGCCGCGCAGAACGGCACAGTTCCCTCCGCCTCCCGCCCCTCCGCTTTCGCCTCACGCCGCCTCGGCGGTCCCCCGTTCCCCGTCCCGGTGGATCGGTGTGCCCGAGTCGGTGAGCGGCAGGCCTGTACCGCCCCGCCGGGCCGCCACGATCTCCGCGGCGATGGACAGTGCCGTCTCCTCCGGTGTGTGGGCGCCCAGGTCCAGGCCGATCGGGGACCTCAGCCGCGCCAGTTCCGCCGCGGTGACGCCGACCTCACGCAGCCGGCGCTCACGGTCGGTATGCGTGCGGCGCGACCCCATGGCCCCGATGAACGCGGCCGGCCTGCGCAGCGCCTCCTCCAGCAGCGGTACGTCGAACTTGGCGTCGTGGGTGAGCACGCACAGCACGGTGCGGGCGTCGGTCCCGGTGCTCCGCAGATAGCGGTGCGGCCAGTCCACGACGACCTCGTCGGCCTCCGGGAAGCGGGCCCGGGTGGCGAAGACGGGGCGCGCGTCGCACACGGTGACGCGGTAGCCGAGGAACTTGCCGGCCCGCACCAGGGCCGCCGCGAAGTCGATCGCCCCGAAGACGATCATGCGGGGCGGCGGCACGCTGGACTCGACGAGCAGGGTCAGCCCGCCCGGGCAGTGGCTGCCGTCCTCGGCGACCTCGACCGTGCCGGTGCGGCCCACGTCCAGCAGGGCCCGGGCCCGGATCGCCGCCGTGCGGTCCAGTTCCGGGTGCCCGCCGAGCCCGCCCGCGTACGCCCCCTCAAAGTCCACGTGCAGGACACGGCCGAGGAGTTCGTCCGGGCCCCGTACGACGCGGGCGACGGCGGCCGGCTCGCCGGAGGCGGCGGCCGCCAGCGCCCTGCCGAGCGCCTCCCTCGCGGGGGCGTCGGCGCCGACCGGGGTGACCATGATGTCGAGGATCCCGCCGCAGGTCAGGCCCACGGCGAAGGCGTCCTCGTCGCTGTAGCCGAACCGCTGGACGACCGTGCGGCCGTCCGCGAGCGCCTCCTGGCACAGCTCGTAGACCGCGCCCTCGACGCAGCCGCCGGAGACCGATCCGATCACCGTGCCCTCGCTGTCGACGGCGAGGGCGGCGCCGGGGCCGCGCGGCGCGCTGCCGCCGACGGCGACCACGGTGGCCACCGCGAACTTCCGGCCCTCCGTCAGCCAGCCGTGCAGTTCCTCGGCGAGATCAAGCATCGGGCGCCCCCGCGGTCCGGGCCCCCAGCACCCGGTCGGGGCGGATGGGCAGGTGGCGGTGGCGTACGCCGGTCGCGTGCCAGACCGCGTTGGCGATGGCCGCGGCGGCGCCCACGATGCCGACCTCGCCGACGCCCTTGATGCCGACCGGGTCGTCGGGGTCGTCGTCCTCGATCCAGTCCGCCTCGACGTGCGGCACGTCGGCGTGGCTGGCGACGTGATAGCCCGCGAGGTCGGCCGCGTAGAGGCCGCCGGTGGCCCGGTCCCGTACCGCCTCCTCGTGCAGGGCCATGGAGATGCCCCAGATCATGCCGCCGACGAGCTGGTTGCGGGCGGTGAGCGGGTTGACGATCCGGCCGGCCGCGAAGATGCCGAGCATCCGGCGCACCCGGACCTCGCCGGTGGCGGGGTCGACGGCGACCTCGACGAACTGCGCGCCGTAGGAGTGGCGTTCCGTCCGCGCGAGCCTGCTGATCGCCTCGGTGGTGTCCGCGCGCACGGTGATGCCCTCGGGCGGGATGCCGCTGCCGAGCGCGAGTCGCTCGCGCAGTTCCTCGGCGGCGGCGTTGACCGCCCAGGCCCAGGAGCGGGTGCCCATCGAGCCGCCGGCGAACATCGCGGGACCGAAGTCGCTGTCACCGATGTGCACCCGGACGCGGTCCACCGGGACATGGAGGGCGTCGGCGGCGACCAGGGTGAGCGCGGTGCGGGCGCCGGTGCCGATGTCGGCCGCGGAGATCCGCACGGTGAAGGTGCCGTCCGGCTCCGCCGTCGCCAGCGCCGTGGAGGGGCCGGCCCCCGCCTGGAAGGAGGCGCCCGCCACGCCGGTGCCGAGCAGCCAGCGGCCGTCGCGGCGCACGCCGGGGCGCGGGTCGCGGTCGGCCCAGCCGAAGCGACGGGCGCCCTCGTGGAAGCAGCCGAGCAGGTTGCGGGTGCCGAACGGCAGGCCGGACAGGGGTGCCCGGTCGGGTTCGTTGCGCACCCGCAGTTCGATCGGGTCCAGACCGCACCGCACGGCGAGTTCGTCGAGCGCCGACTCCAGCGCGAAGGAGCCGGGCGCCTCCCCCGGGGCGCGCATGAACGTCGGGGTCGGCACGTCCAGGGGGACGACGAGGTTGGCCGTGTGGTGGGCGGCGGCGTCGTACATCACCCGGGGCACGCCGGCGCTCGGCTCGACGAACGTGTGCACGGTGGACGTCTGGTTGACGGAGCGGTGCTCCAGCGCGCGCAGCCGGCCGTCGGCGTCGGCGCCCAGCCGCACGCGCTGCGCGGTGGGGCTGCGGTAGCCGGTGAGCGAGAACATCTGACGGCGGGTCAGGACGACGCGCACCGGCCGCTGCAGGACGGTGGCGGCCATCACCGCGGCGACCTGGTGGACGCGCACGCCTTTGCTGCCGAAGCCGCCGCCGATGTGCTCGGAGCGCACCCGGACCGCGCTCGGTTCCAGGGAGAACATCTTGGCGAGGTCGTTCTTCACCCAGGTGGTGCTCTGGTTGGAGTCGACGATCTCGAGCCGGCCACCGTCCCAGTGGGCGGCCGCGGCGTGCGGCTCCATCATGCTGTGGTGCTCTTCGGGCGTGGTGTACTCGGTGTCCACCACATGCGTGGAGGCGGCGAGTTCGGCCTCCAGATCGCCCTTCTCGATCAGACCCGGTGCGAAGCCGTCCACCGGGCGCGCCTCGGGGCGGTCACCGGAGAAGTCGACGTCGTGCGGCTGCTGTTCGTAGTGGACGACGAGCGACTCGGCGGCCTCGCGTGCCTGTTCGGAGGTCTCGGCGACGACGAGGGCAACCGGCCAGCCGAGGTAGGCCACGCGGTCGGTCTGGAAGAGGGTCGTGGTGGGGTCCGGGGGGCCGATCATGCCCTGGTACTCGGTCTCCACGCGCGGGGCGTTGCCGTGGTGCAGCACGGCGCGCACGCCTGGCATGGCGAGGACGGGCTCGGTCTCGACGGACGTGATCCGGCCGCGGGCGACGGTGGAGAGCACCAGCCAGCCGTACGCGAGGTCGGCGAACGGGATCTCCCCGGCGTAGCGGGCGGCGCCGGTGACCTTCTCACGGCCCTCGACCCGGGTGTGCGAGGTGCCGACGACACCGAGGGGTGTCGAACGGCCGGTGGTGGCGGTGGTCATCGGGTGGCCTCCTCGGCGAGTTCGGTGAGCACGGCCACCACGAGGTTGCGCATGAGCGTCACCTTGTACGAGTTGTCGCGCAGCGGCCGGGCGGCGGCCAGTTCGGCGTCCGCGGCGGCGGCGAAGTTCTCGGCGTCGGCCGGTGCCCCGGTCAGCGCCCGTTCGGCGGCGCGGGCCCGCCAGGGGCGGGAGGCGACCGCGCCGAAGGCCAGCCGCACCTCGCGGACGACGCCGTCGGAGACGTCGAGCGCGGCGGCGACGGAGCCGATGGCGAAGGCGTACGAGGCGCGTTCGCGCACCTTGCGGTAGCGGGAGCGGGCGGCGACCGGTGCGGGCGGCACGATGACGCCGGTGATCAGGGCGCCCGGCGGCAGGGCGGTCTCCCGGTGCGGGGTGTCGCCGACGGGGAGGTAGAAGTCGGCGAGCGGCAGCTCGCCGGGCCCGTCGGCGGTCTCGTAGGTGACGACGGCGTCGAGCGCGGTCAGCGCCACACCCATGTCCGAGGGGTGCGTGGCAACGCAGTGGTCGGAGGCGCCGAGGATGGCGTGGTTGTGGTGCTCGCCCTCGATGGCGGGGCAGCCGCTGCCGGGTTCCCGCTTGTTGCAGGCCTTGGTCACGTCCGTGAAGTAGCCGCAGCGGGTGCGCTGGAGCAGGTTGCCGCCGACGGTGGCCATGTTGCGCAGCTGCCCGGAGGCGCCGGCCAGGACGGCCTGCGTGAGCACCGGGTAGCGGCGGCGGACCTCGGGGTGGACGGCCAGGTCGCTGTTGGTGACGGTGGCGCCGATGCGCAGTCCGCCGTCCGGTGTCGACTCGACGCGGTCCAGGGGCAGTCGGCGCACGTCCACGAGGAGTCCTGGGCGTTCGACGCCGGACTTCATCAGGTCGACGAGGTTGGTGCCGCCGCCGAGGAAACGGGCGTCCGGGTCGGTGCCGAGCAGGGCGACGGCGCCGGAGATGTCGTCGGCGCGCTGGTATCCGAACTCCTTCATGCCACCGCCTCCGTGTCCGCCGTGCGGCCGGCGTGCTCGGAGCCGGCCGGGTCGGTGCGCCGCTGTTCCGCGGTGGTACCGGCCGCGCGGGAGACCGCCTGGACGATCGACACGTAGGCGGCGCAGCGGCACAGGTTCCCGCTCATCCGCTCGCGGATCTCCTCGGGGCTGAGCGGTGGCGGCCCGGCCTCGGGACGTACGTCGTCGGTCACGGCGCTGGGCCAGCCGGCCGCGTGCTCCTCGATCACCGCGACCGCCGAGCAGATCTGTCCGGGGGTGCAGTAGCCGCACTGGAAACCGTCGAGGTCGAGGAAGGCCTGCTGCACCGGGTGCAACTCCTCGCCGCGCGCGAGGCCTTCGACGGTGGTGATCTCACGCCCCTCGGCCGCGACGGCGAGATTGAGACAGGACACCTCGCGGCGGCCGTCGATCAGGACGGTGCAGGCGCCGCACTGTCCGTGGTCGCAGCCCTTCTTGCTGCCGGTCAGGTCGAGCCGCTCACGCAGGGCGTCGAGCAGGGTGGTGCGGTTGTCGACGGTCAGCGGATGTTTCTCGCCATTGATGTTCAGGGTGATGGCGCTGGACGTCGTGGGTGCCATGGTCAGCTTCTTTCGTGTACGCGAAACACGTCGGCAAGGGACACGAGGGATGCGCGGGGGATACGGAAAGCACGCGGAGGGGGAACACTTGTCGAAGGACGGCATCGGGTCGGGACGCGTCGGGGCGAGCGAGGAGCACCGGGCACGAGGCCTCATATGGCGCGAAATCACTGCCCACCGGTAGCATGGGGTCAACCGGACAGCTGTCCGGTACTTGGAAGCTACCGGACAGCTGTCCGCTTAGCAAGGGCTGGCCCCACGACGTGCCCGAGGGGAGGACGAATGGGACAGCGGAAGGCCGCTCCCCTGCGCTCGGACGCGCAGCGCAACCGTGAGCGCATCCTGGAGGTGGCGGTGGTCGAGCTGACCCGTTGCGCGGACGCGCCGCTCAGCCTGATCGCCCGCCAGGCGGGCGTCGGACAGGGCACGTTCTACCGCAACTTCCCCAACCGCGAGTCCCTCGTCCTGGAGATCTACCGCCATGAGATGCAGCAGGTCGCGGACCACGCGCACCACCTGCTGGAAAAGCGGGAACCGGACCGGGCGCTGCGTGAGTGGATGGACCGGCTGGCCGGGTTCGCGATGACCAAGGCCGGTCTGGCCGAGGCGATCCGGCTGGCCACCAGCGGGCCGGGCAGCCCCTCACGGCCGTCGCCCACTCCGCTGACGGACGCGGCCGAGCGTCTGATCGGCGCCTGCCAGGAAGCGGGTGTCATCCGCTGCGACGTCACCGTCGACGACTTCATGCTCGCCATCTCCGGACTGTGGATGTCGGCGCCCGAGGACGGCTGGCAGGAACGGGCCACCCGCCTGATGGACCTGGTGATGGACGGACTGCGGGTGGGAGCACCGGGACCCCGGTGACCGCGGCGCGGCGGCGACAGGGGGGAGGCGGCCGCGGGGCGGCGGAGCCCCGGTGCGGCGGGGCGGCAGGGGCCCGGTGCCGCAGGGGCGGCTCCCCGGGCCTGCGGAGCCCCCCCGGGGGGGACGGGTCCGGCACGGCGCCGCGCCCGGCACCGCACCGCGCCGGCACGAAGCCGGCGACCGGGCCGGGGGCGGGCCAGGAAACGGCCCGACGACCGGCCCGGACCGGCCGAGAACCCGGCCCGTGACCGGGCCAAGGACCGGCCCGGCCGAGAATGTCCGAGAACCGGCCGAGGACCGGCCGGGAACCGACCCCCGTACCCGCCGTTCACCGGACAGACCGCGAGTCCACCAAACTTTGGCGCCTCGTTTCCTTGAATGGATCGTGTTTACGGCTGTAGGTTCGCCGCCATGACCGCATCCCGGCCAGAGACGACCGCGGAGGAACTGCGCGGCGCGGGCCTTCGCGTGACGGCCGCCCGGGTCGCGCTGCTGGACGCCGTGCGCGAGGGCGACCACCTCGGCGTCGAGGCCCTGGCCTCCGGCGTGCGCGCACGCGTGGGCCACGTCTCGCTCCAGGCGGTCTACGAGGCTCTGCACGCGCTCACCGAGGCCGGACTCGTCCGCCGGCTCGAACCGCCCGGCAGCCCCTCGCTGTACGAGGGACGGGTCGGTGACAACCACCACCACCTCGTGTGCCGGTCCTGCGGCGTCGTGGCCGACGTCGACTGCGCCGTCGGCCACGCTCCCTGCCTGACCGCCTCGGACGACCACGGCTTCGCGGTCGACGAGGCCGAGGTCATCTACTGGGGCCTGTGCCCCCGCTGTTCCACCGCTCGCAGTTCAGCACAGTGATTCGCCCAGTTCGGAAGGATTTGCATGTCTGAGAACCACGACGCGATCGTCACGGACCCGAAGACGGAGGGCGAGAGCGGCGGCTGCCCGGTCGCGCACACGCGCGCCCCCCACCCCACGCAGGGCGGTGGCAACCGCCAGTGGTGGCCGGAGCGCCTGAACCTCAAGGTGCTCGCCAAGAACCCCGCCGTGGCGAACCCGCTGGGCGAGGAGTTCGACTACGCCGAGGCGTTCAACAGCCTCGACCTGCCCGCCGTGAAACGGGACATCGCCGAGGTGCTGACCACCTCGCAGGACTGGTGGCCCGCCGACTTCGGCCACTACGGCCCGCTCGTCGTCCGCATGGCCTGGCACAGCGCCGGCACCTACCGGATCAGCGACGGCCGCGGCGGCGCCGGCTCCGGCCAGCAGCGCTTCGCCCCGCTGAACAGCTGGCCGGACAACGCCAACCTCGACAAGGCCCGCCGGCTGCTGTGGCCGGTGAAGAAGAAGTACGGCAAGGCCCTGTCGTGGGCGGACCTGCTGGTCCTCTCCGGCAACGTGGCCCTGGAGTCCATGGGCTTCACCCCCTTCGGCTTCGCCGGCGGCCGCGAGGACGTGTGGGAGCCCGAGGAGGACGTGTACTGGGGTCCCGAGACCACCTGGCTCGGCGACGAGCGCTACACCGGTGACCGCGACCTGGAGAGCCCGCTCGGCGCCGTCCAGATGGGGCTCATCTACGTCAACCCCGAGGGGCCCAACGGCAACCCGGACCCGATCGCCTCGGCCCGCGACATCCGGGAGACGTTCCGCCGGATGGCGATGAACGACGAGGAGACCGTCGCGCTCATCGCCGGCGGCCACACCTTCGGCAAGACCCACGGCGCCGGCCCCGCCGACAACGTGGGCGCCGACCCGGAGGCGGCCGGCCTGGAGGAGATGGGCCTGGGCTGGCGCAGCGGGTTCGGTTCCGGCAAGGGCGGTGACACGATCACCAGCGGTCTCGAGGTGACCTGGACCAACACCCCGACGACCTGGGACAACAGCTTCTTCGAGATCCTCTTCGGCTACGAGTGGGAGCTGTTCAAGAGCCCCGCCGGGGCCAACCAGTGGCGGCCGAAGGACAACGCCGGGGCCGGCACCGTCCCCGACGCGCACGACCCGTCCAAGAGCCACCAGCCGACGATGCTGACGACCGACCTCGCGCTGCGGTTCGACCCGGTCTACGGCCCGATCTCGCGCCGCTTCCTGGAGAACCCGGACGAGTTCGCCGACGCCTTCGCGCGGGCCTGGTACAAGCTGACCCACCGTGACATGGGCCCGAAGTCGCTGTACCTCGGCCCGGAGGTGCCCGCCGAGACACTGCTGTGGCAGGACCCGCTGCCGGAGCGGACGTACGAGCTGATCGACGCCGCCGACATCGCCGCCCTCAAGGAGCGCATCCTCGGCTCGGAGCTGTCGGTGGCCGATCTGGTCTCCACCGCGTGGGCGTCGGCGTCCACCTTCCGCGGCAGCGACAAGCGCGGCGGCGCCGACGGCGCCCGCATCCGCCTGGAGCCGCAGCGCGGCTGGGAGGTCAACGACCCGGACCGGCTCGCGTCCGTGCTCCGCGTCCTGGAAGGCGTCCAGACGTCCTTCAACTCCGCGCAGACCGGCGGCAAGCAGGTCTCGCTGGCCGACCTGATCGTGCTGGGCGGCTCCGCGGCCGTGGAGCACGCGGCCAAGGAGGCCGGCTTCGAGACCGAGGTGCCGTTCACCCCGGGCCGGGTGGACGCCTCGCAGGAGCAGACGGACACCGAGTCGTTCGCGGCGCTCGAGCCGACCGCCGACGGCTTCCGCAACTACTACGGCAAGGGCAACCGCCTGCCTGCCGAGTACCTCCTGATCGACCGGGCCAACCTGCTCACCCTGAGCGCCCCGGAGATGACCGTCCTCGTCGGCGGCCTGCGCGTGCTGGGCGCGAGCCACCAGCGCTCGCAGCTCGGCGCGCTCACCACCACGCCCGGCGTGCTGACCAACGACTTCTTCGTCAACCTGCTCGACATGGGCACGGCGTGGAAGTCGACCTCCGCGGACCAGACCACGTTCGAGGGCCGTGACGCGGCCACCGGCGAGCTGAAGTGGACCGGCAGCCGCGCGGACCTGGTCTTCGGGTCCAACTCCGAGCTGCGCGCGCTCGCGGAGGTCTACGCGAGCGACGACGCGAAGGAGAAGTTCGTGCGCGACTTCGTCGCGGCCTGGGACAAGGTCATGAACCTCGACCGGTTCGACCTGGCCTGATCCCCGGCGTGCGGGCCGGCCGGTGCATGTCGCCGGCCGGCCCGCACGGCTTTGTGCCCACACGCCGCCGTACCGGGCGGGTGGTCAGCCGACGCGTTCCCAGCCCCGGCGCGGCGGCCGGTTGCCGAGCCGGTCGTCGCGGCTGCGGTGGACGAGGTACGGCCGGGTGAGGTAGCCGAGGGGGCGGTGGGCATGTGGCCTCGCCCCGCGCCTGTACCGGCGGCGCACGGTCGGCCCGGTGTTCTCCGCCACCACCCGCGACGACAAGGCGATGTACGTCTCGCTCACCCTGACCATCGTGCTCGGTCTGTCCGCGACGGCCGTCGCCGACATCGTGGGCAGCGGTGACGAATGCCGTCGCCGCCCGCGAACTCCAGGCCGACGGGGAGGTGGCCGGGCAGCGGACGCACACCCGTGCCGCCCGGCGCGGGGCACGGCGGGCGGCACGGGGAGAGTCGGAGCCGGCGGGACCGGCGGGGCCGGTCAGAGCGTCGGCTCCGGCACCTCTCCGCCCGCCCGGGCGGAGAGGTGCCTCGACGGCCTCCCACTGTTCGGTACTCAGGAAGGCCGGCGCGGCGGGGAAGACGCCGTCCCGCTCCTTGAGGATGTGCGCGCGCAGCACGGCCGGCGCGGCGAGGAGCGGTCCCGGCCGGCCGGGTCCGCCGGGATCCCGGACGCGGCCTCGGCCTCGGCCGGCACCGCCACCAGCAGCGACTGCTGGAAGGAGGACAGCTCCAGGCTCTCCTTGAAGGGCGGGCCGAGCGGGCTGAGCAGCGCCGGGGCACAGGAGTTCACGGCGAGACCCACGGTGGCCGGCGCCGGCATCGGCCAGGCCCGTCCGGGCACAGGCGCGGGCCCGGGTACGGCACCCGGCGCCGGGCTGTCGTTCTTCGTCCTCGACGGCTGATGCATGCCGTCCGTCCCTTCGCTCACGCGGTGATGCGGCACCGGAGGGCGCCCGGGCCGCAGGGCCTCCGTGCACCAGCGTGGTGACCCGGTTCCACTGTCGGCGGCGGGGCGCCCGCCGGGAGAGGGCCGAAGGGCCCCTCCCGGCGGGCGGACCGCCCCCATCGGCGGGTCCGGCCGGCCCGGCGGGGAGCCACCCGGGCGGGCGAGTGGGGCCGACCGGCCCCGACGAACGGGGCGGGCGGCGGCGAGCCTGTCACGCGGGGGCGTCGCCGCGTTCCTCCAGACGTGCGATCGTCTGCTCGCTCCAGGACCGGATGGCGTCGGCCTGCCGCGGGGTGAGCGGGTCGAAGAAGTGGCGGCGGAGGGTGCCGGCGTGTCCGGTGAGGGCGTCGCGCACGGCGCGGCGGCCCTCGCCGGTCAGTGCGATGCCGGTGCGACGGCCGCGGGCGCCCTCCTCGGCCCGGGTCACGAAGCCGCGCTTCTCCATGCGGGTGAGCTGGTGGGAGACGCGGCTCTTCTCCCACCGCAGCGACTCGGCGATCCCGCCGACGCGCAAGGAGTGCCCGTCCGCCCTCCACAGGGTCATCAGCACGCTGAACTCGGCCTTGGAGATGCCGAAGTCGCGTTGCAGGGCCGCGTCGACCTCCTGGGCGAGCAGCCGTTGCGCGTGGGTCCAGGCACCCCAGAGTTCCCACTCCTCGGGGTCCAGGTCGCGGATCTGCGTCATGGCGGAGATGCTACCCGCCGGGCTCCAGAGTTGACGCGTCAACTCGATCTGTCTAGGGTCGACAGAGTTGACACATCAACTCCAACGGAAGGGCCACTTCGATGCGGGTCACGAAGACAGGAAAAGCCGCGAGGACGCTCGTGCGGGGCGGCACGGTGCTCACCATGGACCCCGTCATCGGCACTCTCCCCCGGGGCGACCTGCTCGTCGAGGACGGCCGCGTCGCGGCGGTCGCCGAGCACGTGGACGCGCCCGGCGCGGAGATCGTGGACGCCCGCGGCATGATCGTGACGCCCGGTTTCGTCGACACCCACCGTCACACCTGGCAGACCGCCTTCCGCGGCATCGGCACGAACTGGACGTTCGGCGCGTACGGCGCCGCCGTGCACGGCGTGCTCCGGCCGCACTACCGCCCGGAGGACGTGTACGTGGGCGATCTGCTGGGCCGGCTCGAGGCGCTGAGCTCGGGCGTCACGACCCTGCTCGACTGGTTCCACTGCTCCGACCGCCCGGAGAACGCCGACGCCGCGATCCAGGCCCTGCGCGACGCCCCCGGCCACTCCGTGTTCTGCTACGGCGCGGGAGTCGCCGGCGAGCCGGTCGCCGCCGAGGTCGGGCGGGTGCGGGCGCAGCTTCCGGACGAGGGGATGGCGTTGGGACTGCGCGGCCCGCAGCGGACCCCGATGGACACCATCGCCGCCGATGTCGCCCTGGCGCGGGAGCTCGGGCTGCGGGTCAGCGTCCATGTGCACGCGGCCGCGAGCCCGCCCGGCGGCGACCGCCCCGTCGCGCGGATGCGGGCGCGGGGACTGCTCGACGACCGCACGACCTTCGTGCACGGCAACGGCCTTTCCGACGACGAGGTGGCGATGCTGGCCGACGCGGGCTGCTCGGTGTCCATCAGCCCGGACGTCGAGCTGCGGATGGGCCTCGGCCTGCCCGAGACCGGCCGCATGCTGGCCGCCGGGATCCGGCCGTCCCTGTCCGTCGACAACTGTCTGACGGCCGGCGGTGACATGTTCGCCACCATGCGCACGGCGCTGTCCGTCCAGCGCGGCGCGGACGGCGGCCTCACGGCCCGGGACGTCCTGGAGTTCGCCACGGTGGACGGCGCCCGCACCCTGGGGCGCGGCTCGCGGACGGGCAGTCTCGGCATCGGCAAGGACGCGGACTTCCTCCTCCTCGACGCCGAGGACCTGACGGTGTTCCCGGTCACGGACCCCGTCGGCACGCTCGTCTGTGCCGGGCACCCCGGGCTGGTGGACAGCGTCTTCGTCGCCGGGCGGCCGGTCAAGCGCGACGGCCGGCTGCTCGGCGTCGACCTTCCGACGCTGCGCACCCGGCTGCTGGAGTCCCGCGCCCGGATCGCCGAGGCCGCGGGCGTGCCGCTCGACGGATCGTGGACGGGGGCCGCGAGCACGCCGGGGCGTTGACAGCACGCGCGGGCGGACCGGACGGTTGACCTCGTCGGCGTCGGTACCCACCGGCCCCATCCGTCCCGGCCGTCCCCCCGCACAGAGGAAGCACATCGATGACGAGCGTCCCATCCGCCCCGGCCCCGGTCGCCCGGGCAGTCCTCGACGACCTGCGGGCCCGGCTCCGCGCCTACCGGCGGGTCGACCTCCCGCCCGGCTTCGGCTGGGAGCGCGGAGTCGACGGTGACTACCTGGCCGAGCTGATCGGCCACTGGGCCGGCGCCTACGACTGGCGGGAGCACGAGAGCCGGATCCGGAGCCTGCCGTGGACACTCACGGGCACCGGCGGCACGCCCGTCCGGGCGGTGCACCGGCGCGCGGCGGACCCGGATGCGATAGCCGTGCTGCTGCTGCACGGCTGGCCCGACTCGGTCCTGCGGTTCGAGAAGGTGCTGCCGCTCCTGTCCGACCTGCATGTGGTCGTCCCGGCGCTGCCCGGGTTCCCCTTCGCGGCGCCGGTCGCCCGCCGCGGTCTGTCGTCTGCCGCGGCGGCCGAGGCGGTCGCCGCGTCGATGGCGGAGCTGGGGTACGACCGGTACGTCGTCTCGGCCGGTGACGTGGGGTGCGACGTCGCCGAGGCACTCGCCGCCGGGCACCCCGAACATGTCGCGGCCCTGCATCTGACGGACGTCTCCCAGTACCGCTTCCTGGTGGACACCCCGCAGGACCTGTCCGCTGCGGAGCGGGCCTACGTCCGCCGCGGCCGCGACTGGCAGGCGGCCGAGGGCGGGTACATGCACGAGCAGTCGACCAGGCCGCACACGCTGGCGGTCGGCCTCGGTGACTCGCCCGCGGGTTTGGCCGCGTGGATCCTCGAGAAGCTGCGCGCGTGGACGGACTGCGGGGGCCGCGTGGAATCCGTGTTCACCCGGGACGAGCTGCTCACCTGGATCACCGCCTACTGGGTCAGTGGCGCCATCGGCACCTCGTTCACGCCGTACGCGGAGAGCGGGCCGAAGCCGGCCGGGCGGATCGGCGCGCCGGCCGCCTTCACCGTCTTCCCGAAGGACCTCGTCAACGCCCCGCGCGAGTTCGCGGCCCGCTTCTTCGACGTCCGCTCCTGGGTCGAGAACTCCGCCGGGGGCCACTTCGCGGCGTGGGAGTGCCCCGCGCAGTACGCGGCGGGCGTACGGACGGCGGTGGGCCTGGCCGGGCTCTGAGGGCCGGAGCGGGCGGCGCGCCCCCCTTCCGGCCGGGTGGTGCCGCCCGCTCACGGCGGTCGGCTCCGCCCCGGCCGCCCCGCTCCCTTCCGCTCCGCGCCACCCCTTGACCCCGGCCCCCGCACTCCCTAAGGTCCTCCCACCTCCTGAGGTACATCGATTAACCAATCGTTAACCGCTTGGTTGGAGACCCCGCTGTGCGCTCCTCGCTGACCCGGCGCGACCTGCTCGCCGCCGGTACCGGTCTGGCCGCGGCCGCCGCCCTGCCCGCCCTGTCCGGCTGCTCGGCACTGGCCGCGGCGGACTCCGATCCCGACACCCTCGTCGTCCACACCCAGCTCGGCACCACCGCGCCGGGCTCCCCCACCTACCTGAAGGCCGTCGACCGCTTCCAGGACGAGAACCCCGGTCTGAAGGTCAAGAACCTCATCAACGGCGACGACCTCGGCCAGGTCTACGAGACCTCGCGGCTGGCCCGCAAGGAGGCCGACGTCGTGATGGTCAACCTCTACGACAAGACCCTGGCCTGGACGGATGTCGACGCCACCGTCGACGTCATGCCCTACCTGGACGACTGGGGGCTGCGCGACCGCGTGCTGCCCGCCGCGCTCTCCGCGTGGACCGACGGCAGGGGCAGGCTGCGCGCCTTCCCCTACTTCGCCACGAACTGGCCCGTCGCCTTCAACCGCGCCCTGCTCGACAGGGCGGGCGTCGACGAGATACCCACCACCGGCGACGCCCTCATCGCGGCCGCCCGCAAGCTGCGCGCCAAGGGCATCGCCCCCGTGACCGTGGGCGGCAACGACTGGACCGGCCAGAAGCTCCTCGCGCAGATCATCCAGACGTACCTGTCCCAGGACGAGGCCCGGCACGCCTACTCCACCGGCGACTTCGGCAGCCGGGGCGCCCGCGAGGGCATCGAGTACTTCACCACCCTGCGCGACGCGGGCGTCTTCGCGGACAAGGCCCAGGGGCTGACCTCCGACACGATGACCACGCAGTACAACACCCGGTCCGCGGCGATCGAGTCGGCGATGTCCTCCGCGCTGGCGAAGGTGCCCGCGGAGGTGGCCCGGCACACCGAGGTGGGCGGCTGGCCGCTCGCCGACGGGGCGGCGCACGAACACCCCACCATCATCCGGGCGTTCACCCTCATCGGGTTCTGGATCAGCCCCAACGGCGTCCGCAAGATCGGGCACGTCGAGAAGTTCCTGCGCTTCATGTACCGGCCCGACACCGTCTCCCGCTTCATCACCGAGAGCGGCCGCGACATGGCCGTGCGCTCGGACACCGTCAGCAAGGGCTTCCCGCTGGTGGCGGCGGCCCAGCGGCTCGGCTCCGGTGTGAGCGAGGTGCTGCTGCCCGACGTGTACGTGCCGCCCGCCGCCACCCAGCCGCTGATCACGGCGACCAGTACCTCGTTCACCAGGGGCACGAGCGCGGCGAAGGTCCGCGCCGCCCTCGAGTCCGCGTACCGGTCCGCCTGATGCGCCGGCCGACACCCACGACAGGCACCACACGCACGACGGACACGACGCCTGAGCCGACCCGATTCCCGGGAGTCACCGCATGACGACGCTGACGACGACACCGGACGGGACCGCGGCCCCCCGCCCCGTCCCGCCCTCGGGCCGCTCCTCGGCCCCGCGCACGCTCCGGCAGGGCGGCACCGTCCTCGCCGTGCCCGCCCTGGTGTGGTACCTGCTCTTCATGGTCGGGCCGCTGCTCGCCATCTTCGTGATCGCGGCCCTGCACTGGCCGGGCATGCTGCAACCGGTCTCCTACGCGGGCCTCGACAACGTCCGCACGGTCCTGGACGACCCGGTGTTCTGGGACTCGGTCCAGAACACCGCGGTCCAACTGGCCGTCGCGCTGCCGCTGATGGTCGTGTGCGCGTACATGCTCGGCTACTACGTGGCCCAGCGCCCGCCGGGGCACCGGGTCATCCGCTACCTGCTGTTCATCCCCGGACTGATCTCGACACCGGCGAAGGCCATGGTCTTCTACGCGGCCCTGTCCCCGGACGGCCTGGTCAACGGCGCGCTGGAGGGCGTCGGTCTGGGCTCGCTCACCGATGCCTGGCTGGCCTCGCCCTCCACCGCGCTGGCCTGTCTGATCGCCCTGGACGTGTGGAGCGGCATCGGCTTCACCGCCGTCCTGTTCGCCGCCCGGCTGAGCAGCGTGCCGGACGAACTCGGCGAGGCCGCGCAGCTCGACGGGGCGGGGCACTGGCGGACGATGTGGACGGTGCACTTCCCGGTGATCCGCGACTACGTCGGCGTCGTGACGATGCTGCAGTTCCTGTGGACGCTGTTCGGCTCCGCGCAGCACGTGCTGCTGCTCACCCAGGGCGGCCCCGGCACGTCGTCCACGACGCTGTCCTTCCTCGTCTACCAGAAGGCGTTCATCGCCGCGGACCTCGGTTACAGCCAGACCGTCGGCGTCTTCCTCTTCCTCGTCGGGCTCGTCGGGCTCCTGGCGATCCGCCGCGTCTTCCGCCAGACCTACTGATCGGAGCAGCAACGATGAAGCTCGGCAAACGCTGGCTGCCGGCCCACATCCTGGTGTGGACGTACGCGGTGCTGCTCGTGGTCCCGCTCTACTACTTCCTCGCCTCGGCGTTCAAGTCGAACGACGACATCTTCGCCCACCCCTTCGCCCCGCCGTCCTCCCTCGGCCTCGGCAACTTCCGCGTCGCCTTCGACAACGGCGACCTGGGGCTCGCGGTCGTCAACTCCGCGCTGGTGACGGTGTTCTCGCTGGCGCTGACCCTGCTCCTCGCGGTCCCCGCCTCGTTCGCCCTCGCGCGCACGACCGGACGCCTGGCGGGGCTCATCGAGAAGGTCTTCTCACTGGGCTTCCTCATCCCCACCTTCGCCGCCCTCTTCCCCACCTTCCTCCTCGCGGCGGCCACCGGGCTGTTCCACACCCGCACGTTCATGGTGCTGTTCCTGCCGGCCACGGCGCTGCCGCTGTCGGTCGTGATCCTGGTGCAGTTCATGCGGACCATTCCCGCCGAGATGGAGGAGGCCGCCCGGCTCGACGGGGCGTCCACGTACGCGGTGCTGCGGCACGTCTACACGCCGATGTGTCTCCCGGGCATCGCCACGGTGGTGCTGCTGAACTTCCTGACCTTCTGGAACGAGTACCTGTACTCCCTGGTCATCATCGGCCCCGACCCCTCGCAGCGCACGGTCCAGGTGGCGCTGCCCACGCTGAAGTCGGTCACCGGCACGGACTACGGCGTGCTCACCGCGGGCACCGTGCTGACCCTGATCCCGGTGTGGGCGGTCTACACGATCCTGCAGAAGCGCATGCAGCAGGCCCTGGTCAACGGCGCGGTGAAGATGTGAGCGCACCCACCGGACGGGCGGGCCGGCGCCCCACCATCAAGGCGGTCGCGGCGGCGGCGGGCGTCTCCACCGCCGCCGTCTCCCAGGCCTTCAACCACAAGGGACGGCTCTCCGAGGCGACCCGCCGCCGCATCCTCGACGCGGCACTGGAGCTCGGCTGGTCCCCCAGCGCCCCGGCGGCCGCCCTGCGCAACGCCCGCACCCGCAGCCTCGCCCTGGTGGTGCGGCGCCCCACCGACGTGCTCGGCTCCGACCCGCACTTCAGCGAGCTGATCACCGGCATAGAGGGCGAACTCGCGCCGCGCGGCTACGGTCTGCTGCTGCACCTGGTCACCGGCCCGCCCGAGGAGCACGCGCTGTACGAGCGCCTCGCCGCCGAGGGCCGGGTGGACGGCGCCGTCCTCACCGACGCCCGCGACGACGACACCCGGCCCGCCCTGCTGGCCCGCCTCGGCCTGCCCGCGGTGCTGCTCGGGTCGCCGGACGGCACCGCCGTCGTCCCCCGGATCGGCCTGGGCGACCAGGGCGCCGGGGTCGCGGAGGCCGTACGGCACCTGCTGGGGCTCGGCCACCGGCGCATCGCCTACGTCGCCGGGCCGCCGGAGCTGCAGCACACCCGGGTGCGCCGGGCCGCCTTCGAGGACGCCCTGCGCGGGGCCGGGCTGCGCCCGTTCGCCGTGCTGCACACCGACTTCAGCGAGCGGCGGGCGGTCGGCGCCACCGAAGCCCTCCTCGACGCCGCCGACCGGCCCACCGCGCTCGTCTTCGCCAACGACTCCATGGCCGTCTGCGGCATCGGCACCGCGCAGCGCGCCGGACTGGCCGTCCCCGCGGACGTGTCCGTCGTCGGCTACGACAACCTGCCGCTGGGGAGCTGGCTGCACCCCCGGCTCACCACCGTCGACCAGCAGGTGCAGCGGGTCGGCGCGGCCGCCGCGCGCATGCTGCTCGCCCTGTGCGGCGAGGACGTCGAGGAGCCCGCCCTCACCGGACGGCCGCGACTCGTCGTCCGCGAGTCCACCGGCCCGGCCCCCGGCTGATCCCCGCGGCCCTCACGCACCACCCCTGCCCAGCCCCCTCCCCCACGAGAAGGACCATGCGACGCCACAGCGCCCAGCTCGCCCACCAGCCCGACGTCCTGCCCTGGCTCGGCGCCAACTTCTGGTCCCGCACCGGCGGTCCGCTGATGTGGCGGAACTACGACCCGGGGATCGTCCGCGAGGAGCTGCGGGTACTCGCAGGCCACGGGCTGACCATGACCCGGTCCTTCTTCTACTGGCCCGACTTCCACCCGGAGCCGCACCGCATCGACGAGGAACTGTGCGCCAGGTTCGAGGACTTCCTCGACGCCCACCGGGAGGCGGGCATGGGAACGGTGCCCACGTTCATCGTCGGGCACATGTCCGGGGAGAACTGGGACCCGGCCTGGCGCGGCGGCCGGGACCTGTACGAGGACGTGTGGATGGTGGGCCGGCAGGCCTGGTTCGTGCGGCGGATGGCCCGCCGCTTCAAGGACCACCCGGCGGTCACCGGCTGGCTGATCACCAACGAGATGCCCGGCTACGGACGTGTCTACCAGGTCGACCCGCCGTCCTGCGACGTGGTGACCGCGTGGGCCCAGGCCATGTGCAACGCGGTGCGCGCGGCCGGCGCCACCCAGCCGGTGTCGCTGGGCGACGGGGCCTGGGGCATCGAGGTGACCGGCCGCGACAACGGCTTCTCGCTGCGGGAGACCGCCGAGTACGTCGACTTCGTGGGCCCGCACGTGTACCGCTCGGACACCGACCGGCCGCGCCAGCACTACCGTGCCGCCTTCGAGTGCGAGCTGGCCGCGGTGACCGGACAGCCGGTCGTACTGGAGGAGTTCGGCCTGTCCACCGACACCGTCTCGGCGGCCAACGCGGGTGTCTTCTACCGCCAGACCCTGCACAACTCGCTGCTCGGCGGGGCCACCGGCTGGATCGCCTGGAACAACACCGACTACGACGGCCTGTGGGACCAGGCTCCCTACGACCACCACCCCTTCGAGATGCACTTCGGCATCACCGACTCCACCGGCGCCCCCAAGGAACCACTGCGCGAACTGGCCGCGTTCGCGGACGTGTTGAAGGCCGTAGACTTCGCGCACTGCGCCCGCGCCGACGCCGACGCCGCCCTGGTGGTGCCCGCCTTCCTCGAACGCGGCTACCCCTACAGCCGTCCCGCCGACCGGCCGCTCATCTTCACCTCCCTGCACCAGGGTTACGTCACCGCGCGCGCGGCCGACCTGCCGGTGGCGTTCACCCGCGAGGCCGACGGCCTGCCCGGTGAGGCGTCGCTCTACCTGCTGCCGGCCACCCGCCAGCTCACCACCCGCACCCGCCGCGAACTGGCCCGCCGGGCGGAGGCGGGCGCCACCGTCTACCTGTCGTTCTGCTCCGGTGAACACCCGGCCACCCGGGGCCCCTGGTTCGACGACCTCGACGGACTGTTCGGCGTGGAGCTGCAGTTGTCGTACGGCGTCGCCGAGCCGATCGAGGACGACGTGCTGGAGATGACGTTCACCGAGGACTTCGGCGGGGTGCGGGCGGGCGAGGTGCTGCGGGTCCCGGTCGCCGGGAACGAGGACAGCCGCGCCTATCTGCCCGTGGTGCCCCGTGCGGGCCGCGTGGTGGCCGTGGACGCGCACGGCAGGCCGGCGCTGGTCGTGCGCGAGACCGGGGCGGGGCGCACGGTGCTGGCCACCTACCCGCTGGAGCACATGGCGGCCCGCACCCCGCGCGCCAACCCGGACGCCACGCACCGCCTGTACCGGGCGCTGGCGGAGGTCGCGGGCGTTCGGCGGCCGGTCACGGTCGCCGACCCGCACGTCTCGGCGGACGTCCTGGTGCACGCCGACGGACGGCGCTTCGTGTGGCTCGTCAGCCAGCACCCGGAGCCGCTCGTGGTACGACCGGCCGCCGACGGCACGCTCCACGGTCTGGGGGACGGTGCCCCCGTCGCAGACGTGGCGCTCGACGCGTACGGGGTCGCCGTGCTGGAACTGCGATGACGCTCCCCCGCTACCGGGACCCGGCCGCCCCGGTGGCGGACCGGGTCCGCGACCTGCTGGGCCGGATGACACTCACCGAGAAGGTGGGGCAGGTCAACCAGCGCATGTACGGCTGGAACGCCTACGAGCGCACCGGGGACGGCCACCGCCTCACCTCCGCCTTCCGTGAGGAGGTCGCCGCCTTCGACGGCATGGGCGCGCTCTACGGGCTCCAGCGGGCCGACGCGTGGTCCGGCGTCGGCTTCGCGGACGGGCTGGACGCGCGGGACGGCGCGCGCATGGCGGCCGAGGTGCAGCGGCACGTGCGCGCGCACACCCGGCTCGGCATCCCGGTCCTCCTGGTGGAGGAGATGCCGCACGGCCACCAGGCCCTGGACGGCACCGTGCTCCCGGTGAACCTGGCGGTCGGCGCCACCTGGGATCCGGACCTGTATGCCGAGGCGGCCGCGGCCGCCGCGGCCGGACTGCGCGCCCGGGGTGCGCACCTGGCGCTGGTGTCCGCCCTGGACCTGGTGCGCGATCCGCGCTGGGGGCGGGCCGAGGAGTGCTTCGGGGAGGACCCGTACCTCGCGGCCCGGCTGACCGAGGCGCTGGTCGAGGGCGCCCGGCGGGCCGGGGTGGGCGTGGTGCTCAAGCACTTCGCCGGCCAGGGCGCCACGGTCGGCGGCCGCAACAGCGCCGCGACCGAGCTCGGGGTACGGGAGCTGCACGAGATCCACCTCGCGGCGGCGCGGGCGGGCGCGGCGGCGGGCGCGGCCGGTGTGATGGCGGCGTACAACGAGTTCGACGGCCTGCCGTGCGTGGCGAACCGCTACCTGCTGACCGAGGTGCTGCGCGAGCGCTGGGGGTTCGACGGCATCGTGATGGCGGACGGCACGGCGGTGGACCGGCTGGTGCGGCTGACCGGTGATCCGGTGTCGGCCGGGGCCCTGGCCCTGGACGCCGGCTGCGACGTGAGCCTCTGGGACGACTGTTTCACGCGGCTGGGCGAGGCGGTGGAACGCGGTCTGGTGACCGAGTCGGCGCTGGACGCGGCGGTGGCGCGGGTTCTCACGCTGAAGTTCCGCCTCGGCCTGTTCGAACAGCCAGTGCCGTCCGCCGGCCCCAAAACCGCGGCCCTGCCGGACCCCGCCGAGCTGGGCGAACGCCTCGCCCGCGCCTCGGTGACGCTGCTCTCGCACGAGGGCGGTGTGCTGCCCCTGTCCCGTGCGCCCGGCGCGCTGCGGCGCATCGCCGTCCTCGGCCCGAACGCCGACGCCCTGGCGCGGCAGCTCGGCGACTACACGGCGCCGCAGCGGCCCGGCACCGGCGTCACGGTCCTGGAGGGCATCCGCGCGGCGGCCCCGCCCGGCACCGAGGTGGTGCACGCGCGGGGCTGCGAGCTGGTGGGAGGCGAGGTCTCGGGCGTGCCCGCGGCGCTCGAGGCGGCGGCCGAGTCCGATGTGGCCGTACTCGTGCTGGGCGGTTCCAGCGCCCGTACCGGGGACACCGTCTTCGCGGCCAACGGGGCCGCCGTGACCGGCTCCGGGGCATCCTCCGGCATGACCTGCGGGGAGGGCGTCGACCTGGCGGACCTCGCGCTGCCGGCCGGGCAACGGGCGCTGCTGGAGGCGGTGTCGGCGACCGGTACCCCGGTCGTCGTGGTCCTCGTCCAGGGCCGCCCGCACGCCCTGCCGGAGGTGACCGGCACCGCGTCGGCGGTGCTGAGCGCCTGGTACCCGGGGCCGCCGGGCGGCCGGGCCGTGGCCGACGTCCTGTTCGGCGTGTGCGAGCCGCGCGGACGCCTGCCGGTGTCCGTGCCGCGCTCGGCCGCCCAACTGCCCGTCTTCTACAACGGGAAGGACCACCGCTACCGGGGTTACGTCGACCAGAGCGCCCGGCCCCGCCACGCGTTCGGCCACGGTCTGTCGTACACGACCGTCGAGTACGGCCCGCCCCGGCTGTCGACTGGGTGCGTCAGCGCCGACGCGCCGGACCTGACCTGCCGGGTCACCGTCCGCAACACCGGCCCGCGCCCGGCTCACGAAACGGTCCAGCTCTACGTCCGCCGCCTGACGGGCGCCACGTCCTGGCCCCGCGTCCGGGAACTGCGCGGCTTCGTCCACCTGGACCTCGCCCCGGGCGCCGAGGCCGAGGCGGTCTTCACGATCGGCCGCGACACCCTGGCCTCGACCGACCGCGCCCTCCACCTCACGGTGGAGCCCGGGGAGGTCGCCCTGGAGACGGGCCCCTCGTCCGACCGGACTCAGCCGGCTCCCCTGGAGATCACGGCACCCGCCGCGGCCGGAACGCCGGATCTCCGCCGGAGCGAGACGTCGTCATGGGGCGATGATCTCGACGAACGGCATTGAGCGCGCCGCGGGCACCGGCCTCACCGAGGTGCGGGAGAAGGCACCCGATCTCGTCGACCTGTACAAGACGGCGGGCTCCAGCGTGCGCAGGCACGGACTGGAGGACGTACGGGCCGCGGTGTATCTCGTGCTGGACCGTTCCGGGTCGATGCATCCCTATTACCGGGACGGCAGCATGCAGCACCTGGCCGAACAGGTGCTGTCGCTCTCCACCCCCTTCGATGACGACGGCACCGTACCGGTGGTGTTCTTCTCCACCGGTGTCGACGGCCGTCGGGGTCGCCGAAGCCGATGAACTGCCAGAACGACAACGGGTTCGCCTTCCGGCGCAAGCTGGACACCCTCGCCGTTCCGGCCCGCCGCGTCGTCGACAACGCGGGCTTCTTCCACGCCGGACGCACGCCGCGGGCCATTGCGGACCACCGGCTCTTCGATCGGCTGCTGCGGGAGTTCCCCGACCGGCCGACCGCTGCCCGGACCGCCGGCATCGTGCGGTGAGGCGTCCGGGTCGAGGGCGAGGGTGCCGCCCGGACGGTTACGCGCGCGGACGCTCGAAGGTCAGCAGCAGTCCCTCGACGGCGCCGGGACCTATGCGGCCCTTGACGTCGGCGGAGGTGACGGCCTTGAGGCCCCAGCCGTCCTCGGCGTGCTTGTTCAGGACCTTCTCCAGCTTGTCGCTGTCCAACGCGTCACCGACCAACGACTCACGGAAGGTGACGACCTTGTATTCGTACGTGTAGGAGCTGCTCATGGTTGTTCTGGTCCTCCAGCCGGCTGAGCCGGGTAGGTGTGGGACTGCCGGGGCCGGCCCATCATCCCTCGGCACCCTCCCGCGCCGCGACCCGCGTCCCGGAGCACTCCCGCCGGCGCTGTTCTGACCACGGACCACGCCGGTCCTGTCCGCACACGAACGGCCGTCGGGCCGGGCCCGGTCGATGCTCCGGCCGCGTCCCGCCCCGGTGAGTACGGCTCCCGGCTCGGACTTCTGGACCTCGCGGGCCACGGGTCAGGAGCGTCCGCCCGGCCGGCCGTGCGGGTGGCGGCCTCCGGCTTCTCCCCGGCTGCAGAAGTACGTCTGCACGCCGTTCCGTCGTCCGTGTGCGCCGGGCAGAGCCACCGGCACTTCTCGGCCATCGCGCCGGACTCGCGGCGGGACGCGGCGACGTGGTCCTCCTGTGTCACACGGACCGGGGCACGGCCGGGCGCCGTGCCCCTCGTCCGGCCGCCCGGTACGCCGCGAAGGCGCCCTGCGGGACCGCCCCGCTCTCATCGAGGCGGTTCCCCGTGCGTCGGACCAGCGGGTTCCGGCGCCTGCCGGCTGCTCCCGACGTCCCCCGGCACCGTGGAGCCCGTGTGGCACCTCGTCGCCGACGGCGCGCGGTCCAGGGCGGGGTACGCGGAGAATCGCGACATGACGGCCATTGTGCCGAGAACGACTCGTCCTCCTCACCCGGCCTCACCCACCACCGCGAGAACCGGAACCACTACTCCCGGCCGTCTCCTCCTCCGCCCGGGAACCCCTTCCCGTACAGGGGCGTTGACAGGGGTTGCGGGCAGGGGCGAGGGGAGTGGCACTGTGACTCAAGTGAAGGCGCGGGATCCTCGACGGCTGCTGTTGGTCGAGGACGACCGGGAGCTGGCCGACATGCTCTCCGGCACACTGCGCGACGAGGGGTACGCGGTCGATGTCGCGACCGACGGTCAACGGGGCCTGCATCTCGGCCTCTCCCGGGAGTACGACGTCCTCGTCGTCGACCGGCGCCTGCCGGCGCTCGACGGCCTGGACCTGCTCGGCCGGCTGAGATCCCGCGCGGTCCGTACCCCGGTGCTGATGCTGACCGGGATGGGAGCGGTGAACGACCGGATCGACGGGCTGGACGCCGGCGCCGACGACTATCTGGTCAAACCGTTCGACCTCGACGAACTGAGCGCCAGATTAAGGGCGTTGTGCCGTCGGGCGCTCGACAGCGCGGACGTCCTCAGCATCGGCTCGGGGCGTCTGTTCGTCGGCCGCCGGGAAGTGGAGTTGGCCGGCGGCGAGCGGATAGCGCTGGCTGCCCGGGAGTTCGCCCTGCTCTGGGTGCTCGCCTCCCACCCCGACGCCGTGTTCTCGCGGGCACAGCTTCGCCGGCTGGTGTTCCAGGAGGCGCCGGCGTCGTCGATCGTCGACACGTACGTCTACTACCTGCGCCGCAAGCTCGGCCGCAAGGTCGTGCGCACGGTTCGCGGCTCCGGTTACCGGCTGGGGGCGCTGTGAGACCGTCGTCGCCCGCCGAGTGTGCGGCGGTGCGGCGGGCCCGGTTACGGATCGCCGTGATCACCGGGGCGATCATCACCCTGCTGGTCACGGTCGTCGGCGGCGTCGCGTACACGGTGATGGTGCGCGCGCAGAACGGCCAGGTGTGGCGCGAGGTGCGTTACAGCGCCGAGTACGGCGACCTGACCAGCCCTCCGGCGTGCACCTGGCTGTACGCGCCCGGCGTGACACCGCAGGCCGACGCCCCACCCGGCTTCCCCTCGCGCGCCGACGTGGACCGGGTGCGCGGGAGCCACGAGGCCGTGGAACGCACGGTGCGGCGCAACGGCACGGTCTACGTGGTGCGTACGCAGGTCCGGACGGACGGGACCGTCGTACAGGCGGCGTTCGACATGCGTTTCCAGCTGGCCGACCGCGGCCATCTGTGGTTCGCGCTGGCCGTCGCGGAGCTGGTGGGGCTGTTCGCCGCCGCCGTCACCGGCGCGGTCCTCGGCCGGCGGGCGGTGGCCCCGCTGGTGGAGGCCCTCACCCGGCAGGAACGCTTCGTCACGGACGCCAGCCACGAGCTGCGCACACCGATCACCCAGGTGTACACGCGGGCCCAGGTGCTGGCCCGCCAGGCCGCCGCCCAGCGGTTGCCGGGCCCGCACCGCGCCGATCTGATCCGGCTGGCCGACTCGGCCGGCCGACTCGGCGAGGTGCTCGACGACCTGCTGCTGTCCGCGAGCCTCGCGGCGGATCCGGCTCGCCCGGCGGAACGCCGGCCGGTCGACCTGGTCGCGCTGGCCCGGTCGGTGGTGGCCGAGGAGTCGGACCGGGCGCGGTCCCGTCGTCTCACCGTCGCCGTGGACGGCCCGCCGCACCCCCTCGTCGTCGCCGGCATCGAGTCCGCGCTGCGCCGCGCCGTCGGCGAGTTGCTGTCCAACGCGATCAGCCACACCCCGGCAGGGGGGCGGGTCGAGGTGGGCCTGTCGCGCTCCGGCGGCGTGGTCGGACTGACCGTCACGGACACCGGGCCCGGCTTCGACCCCGCCGCGGTCGACCAGTTGTTCCAGCGGTTCCACCGGGGCAGCGGCGACGGCGGACGGTACGGGCTGGGGCTCGCACTGCTGCGCGAGGTCGTCACGAGCCACCGGGGCACGGTCGCCGCCACCGGCCGCCCGGGCCACGGCGCCCGGTTCACCATCCGGCTGCCCGAGTACGTACCCGCCGTCCCGGTCCCGGCGCGTGCGGTCACGGCAGTGCACGTGTGGCGAGCAGCCGGGCCGCGGCGCGGACGTCCGCGTCCAGCGGGCGGTCCGGCTCGACCGGGGGAATCTCCTCGATGAGCGCGTCGAGGAGGTCCGCGCACCGTGGCGCGGTGGGGCGGCGGGCGCCGACGTGGACCGCCTGGCGCAGACCGAGCGCGAGCGACCCGCACAGCAGGCCGAGCAGCTCCGCCATGTCGTAGGAGCGCAGGGCGGCCTGGGTGCCGAACGGTACGACGTCCTGGTTGTGCAGGTTCGTCGGCAGGCTCTGCATGCTCGCCGGTGTCGCGTTCCGGCGGATCTCCGCCACGAACGCGGTGCCGGCGAGCTGCACGCCCTGGAGGCCGTGCTGCAGACCCGGCGCCGTGGCGAGCATCGGCGGCAGCCCGCCGTTGCGTGCCGGGTCCGTCAGCAGGTCGAGCTGGCGTTCGGCGAGGTTGCCCAGCTGGGCGGTGACCGAGGCGAGCAGGTCGGCCGCGAACGCGGCGGGCTGGCCGAAGAAGTTGCCGCCGTGCACCACCTTTCCCTGCTCCGTCCCGTCGTCGGGGAAGAACAGCGGGTTGTCGCTGATGCCGCCGAGATCCGCGGCGACCACGCCGTCGACGTAACGCAGCGCGTCCTCTGCGGCGCCGAGCAGCTGCGGGGCGCAACGGATGCTGTACGGCTCCTGCAGCGGCCGGGTGCCGGACGGGGTGAGGCCGGTGAGCGTGCCCCGCATCCGGGCGCCGACGGCGACCGCGCCCGGATGGCCGTAGACGCGCAGCAGGTCCGCGTCGAGGAAGCCGGGGTCGCAGCCGAGGAGGTCGGCCAGCAGACAGGTGAGGGCGGCCAGTGACCGGTGCGCCGCGCGCACGGCGTCGCGGGCCAGGGCCGTGGCCGCGGTGGTGACGGAGGTGCCGTTGACGAGGGCGAGCGCGTCGCGGCCGTTCAGGGCCAGCGGGCGCAGCCCGGCGGCGGTCAGTGCCTCGTCGGCCGGCATGCGGCGGCCGTCCAGGTAGGCGTGTCCCCGGCCGCGCAGTGCCTGGGTGGCGTAGGCGAGCGGGATGAGGTCACCGCTCGCCCCGACGGAGCCGTAGCGCGGAACGGCGGGCGAGAAGGTCGTGGCGAACATCGCGGCGAGCCGGTCGACGACCTCGGCGGACACGCCGGAGACGCCCTGGGCGAGGGACCAGGTGCGCAGCAGGAGGGCGGCACGGCAGATCTCGTGCGGCAGGTCGGGCCCCTGGCCGGCCCCGAGGTGGGCCAAAGTGTTGTCGCACTGGTCGGCTTCGTCGGGCCGGCCGGCGTACCCCACGAGGGCGCCGAACCCGGTGGTGGCGCCGTAGATGCGGGGGGCCTCGCCGTCGCCGCCGTGCCGCAGGCCGTGGAAGAAGCGGCGGCCGCGGTCCAGACGCGAGCGGGCCCCGTCGTCCACGGTGACGGTGAGCGGGTCCGCCGCGCGGCGCAGGACGGCGGAGTCCGGGGGGCCGGTGAGGGAGACGGTGTTCGTGGTGGTGAGCACGTGACGAAACGTAGGCGGTGAATCTCAGAGCGTTCTGAAAACCGCTGGCTAGCTTCCGGAACATGACCCATGACTACCTGACGACTCACGACTACCTGATCATCGGCGCGGGGCCCGCCGGGCTGCAACTCGCCGCCCTCCTGGAACGGGACGGCGCGGACTACGTCGTTCTGGAGCGTGGCAGTGGTCCGGGTACGTTCTTCACCCGGTTCCCCCGGCACCGGTACCTGATCTCGAACAACAAGGTGCACACGGGGTACGACGATCCGGAGCTGCGGCTGCGGATGGACTGGAACTCCCTGCTGAGCGACGATCCGGAGCTGGTGTTCACCCGGTACAGCCCCCGCTACTTCCCGCCGGCCGACGACCTGGTGCGCTATCTGACGGACTTCGCCTCCCGCACCGGGGTGCGCGTACGGTACGACACCGCCGTCGAGAAGGTCTCCCGCGGCGCCGGGGGCTTCACCGTCACCGACGGCTCGGGCACGGCGTGGCGGGCCCGGCACCTGGTGGTCGCCACCGGGATGCCCGTGCCGAACCTGCCGTCGGTCCCGGGCGTCGAACTGGCCGAGCGGTACGACACGATCGACACCGATCCGGAGAACTTCACCGATCAGCGGGTTCTCCTCATCGGCCGGGGCAACTCCGCCTTCGAGACGGCCGAGAACCTGATGGAGCACGCGGCGGTCATCCACATGGTCGGCTCGGGCTCGCTGAAGATGGCCTGGCGGACGCACTACGTGGGGCATCTGCGCGCGGTCTACAACAACTTCCTGGACAGCTACCAGCTCAAGTCGCAGAACGCCCTCCTGGACGGCCGGGTCGTCTCCATCGAGAAGCGATCGGACGGCTACCACGTGCGGGTCTCCTTCGAGCGGGTCGACGAGGTGGTCAAGGAGATCCGCTACGACCGGGTGATCGTGGCGACCGGGTTCCGTTTCGACCGCTCGGTCTTCGACGAGACCTGCACGCCGGACGTGATCGTCGACGACCGCTTCCCGGCGCTGACGCCGCTCGGCGAGTCGGTCAACGTGCCCGGCCTGTACTTCGCGGGGACGCTGATGCAGGGCCGCGACTTCGGGAAGGCCACCACCGGCTTCATCCACGGCTTCCGCTACACGGTGCGGGCGCTGCACCGCGGGCTGCGGCAGCGTCACGACGGCGTGCCCTGGCCGACGACCGAGCTCGGGGACGCCACCGAGCGGGCCGTCGACGCCGTGATCACCCGGGTCAACCGGTCCTCCGCGCTGTGGCAGCAGTTCGCCGTCCTCGGCGATCTGCTGCTCCTCGGCCCGGACGGCACCCTGCGCTACGCCGAGGAGGTGCCCGTCGCCCATGTACCGGGAGCCGTGCGCGCCGGAGACTTCGGCGAGGTGGCCGCCCACGCGGTGATCACCCTGGAGTACGGGGAGGGCCACGACCGGATCGACCCGTTCGACGTCTCGGCGAGCCGCAAATCGCAACAGGACACGTCGGGGCTGGACGGCCGCTATCTGCATCCGGTCGTGCGCTGGTACCGGGACGGCGAGTTCGTCGCCGACCACCACCTGACCGAGAACCTGGAGAACGAGTGGGACAGCGAGGAGTTCCACCGCGCCCCGCTCACAACGTTCCTCACCACGCACCGGAGCGCCGTCACCCCGACCACCACCGCCGCGCACACCGCCACCCCGAGCGCCGCCGCCCCGGTGGCGCCGTGACGCTGCGCGAACTGCACGAGAGGGCACAAAGGACGCTGGACCCTGTCGTCTACGACTACGTGGCGGGCGGCGCGGGCGAGGAGCGCGTCCTCACCGGCAACGAGCAGGCGTTCGAACGGTACGCGCTGCTGCCGCGGGTGCTGCGCGGCAGCGCGACCCGGGACACCGCCGTCGACCTGCCGGGCGCCCCGCGTACGGCACCGGTGCTCGTCGCGCCCACCGCCTTCCACCGGCTGGTGCACCCGGGCGGCGAGCGGGCCACGGCCCGCGCCGCCGCGGCCGAGGGTGCCGTCCTGGTGACGGGGGCGGCCGCGACGACCGCGGTCGCCGACGTCGTCGGCGCGGCGCGCGAGGCGGCCCCGGACCCGGCCGTGTGGTTCCAGCTCTATCCGCATCCCCGCCGGGAGGTCACCGCGGCCCTCGTCCGGCGTGCCGAGGACGCGGGCTGCACGGCCCTGGTGGTCACCGTCGACTCGCCGGTGTTCGGCCGGCACGTCCGGGACCTGCGCAACGGGTTCACCGACCTGCCGCCGGGCTACGCCGCGGAGAACATGCGCGATCTGCCCGGCTCCCCGCCGGGAGGCCTCACCGACATCCCCATGTCGCCCGAGGCCGGCTGGCCGGACCTCGCGGAGATCGTGCGCGGTGCCGCGCTGCCCGTGCTGGTCAAGGGGGTGCTGCACCCGGACGACGCGCGGCTGGCCGTCGGGCACGGCGCGGCCGGGGTGATCGTGTCCAACCACGGCGGCCGCCAGAGCGACGCGGTCCCGGCGGCAGTGGACCGTCTGCCCGCGGTCGCCGACGCGGTCGCGGGCCGGGTGCCGGTCCTGCTCGACGGAGGGGTGCGCCGGGGCAGCGACGTGGCGGTGGCACTGGCCCTGGGTGCGCGCGCCGTCGGCGTCGGCCGCCCCGTGGTGTGGGGCCTGGCCGCCGAGGGCGAGGCGGGGGTGCGGCGGGTGCTGGCGACACTGCGGGACGAGTACGACCACACGCTCGCCCTGTGCGGCGGCCGCCGGAACGCCGATCTGACCGCCGACATGGTGGTGCGGGAGGGCGGGGCACGATGAGCGGCGGTACGGAGACGTGGTGGCTGCCGCGCGCCGTGGTGGCGCTGCGCGTACGCATCTTCGAGAAGGTGAACGGCGACCGTGCGGTGACGCTGCCCAACGCCACGCACGGCCCTGAGGTGTTCGAGCGGGTCTACGCCCACCCGGCGGCGAACGGGCGCAGCGAGGGGGCGGGGCTCTCCGACCTGTTCTGGTACTGGCTGGCGCCGGGGCCCGAGGTGCACCAGGAGCACCTGGAGCCCGGCGAGCGCTACGAGGACGTGGCCGCGACGACGCGGCGCATCGTCGCCGGAAGCTCCGAGGAGCTCACCGCGGCGGCCGCCCGCGCGGTCGCCGGCGTGCTGGACACGCTGCCGGACGACCGCGTCGGTCTCGTCCGGCTGCGGGACCTGGTGATGCCCGCGTGGGCGGAGTTCGCCTACGAGCTGGTCTTCCGGGAGCCGTGCCCACCGCGTGCCCGGGAGTTGATCGTCGCGCACGCCGACGACGTGGTCACCGCCCTGAAGTGCACCGGTCTGCGCCACCCGCGGCGCCGGGCCCGGCTGACGGAGTACCTGCGGGAGCGGGTCGCGGCCGGTGACGTGCCGTACCGCCTCCCGGCCTCCCTGTCGCCGGCGGAGCAGGTGCACTATCTGCAGGGCACCTTCTTCAACACGGCGGTCGTGCAGCTCTCCGAGGCGACCGCGCACGTCCTGCTCGCCCTCGCCCACCACCCCCGGGTACAGGGGCGCCTGGCGGCGGCCCCCGAGGACGACCGGTACCTGACGCACGTCCTCGACGAGACGATGCGCCGGTACCCGCTGTTCGGCATCGCCCACCGCGTCACCACCGGTGAGATCCCCCTCGACGACGAGACGGTACTGCCGGCCGACACCGTGGTGTGCTTCAGCTACCCCGACTACCACGCCACCGGATACGACCGGCCCGACGTGTTCGACCCGGACCGCTGGACGGCTCTGGCCGCCAGGGACGCGCACCACATCCCGTACGGCGTGGCGAGGAACCGGCCCTGTCCGGCCTGGCGGCTCTCACCGCTCGTGCTGCGCGCGGCGGTCCGCGAGGTGCTCGGCCGGTTCCGGCTCGACTCCACGGCCTCGCACACCCGTTCCATTCCGCACCGGGCGCCCTGCCTGCTGATCCCGCACGGTCTGCCCCCCGCGTCCCGCCGGGTGCGCGCGCTGCGGACCTTCGTCCGGCTGCGGGACGGTGTGGAGGACGTCACCCGGGGCGTACGGCAGTTGGTGCTCGGCACGGTCATGGTGCTGCACGCCCGCCGACTGCGCCCGGCCGGCCGGTACTTCGACGAGCGGCGGACCGGCGGCTGCCCGGTCGTCCACGCCGCGGAAGGAGGCAGGGGATGACACCCGCGGAGCCCGGGCCCGTGTCCGTTCCGACCGCTCGAGGAGTGGAGACGTGACGATTCCCGCGCGGCCGGCCGCGCTGATCCCCCGGCCCCTGATGTTCTGGACCGGCGTCGCCCTCACGTGCGCCGGCGTGGGCCAGCACGTGTGGATGTTCGTCGACTCCGCGTCCATGGACTACCACATGGCCATGATGGGGACGTCATGGACGATGTGGGCCGCCATGGCCGCCATCGTCGCGGGCGTGCTGGTCTCCGGGTTCTCGGTGGTGCAGCCTCCCGGGACGGGTCCCTCGGCGGCCCCCGCGCCGGCCGCGACGTCCCGGAGGGACCGGCACCGCCTCATCGGCGTGCTGAGCTTCGCGCTGATGGTGGACCAGATGAAACCCGCCACCCTGGCCTTCATCCAGCCCGGCATGCGCGCCGAGTTCCACCTGGGCGCCTCCGGGATCGCGTGGCTGCCCACGGTGGCGCTCAGCGGGACGGTACTGGGCTCGCTCCTCGGGGGCCGCGCCGCGGACCGCGTCGGGCGCCGGGCCACGATCCTCATCGCGTCCCTGCTGTTCCTCGGCACGACGGTGTGCGGCGCCATGCCGACCTTCGCCGGCGTCCTCGTGATGTGCGCGCTGATGGGGATGGCGGCCGGCGGCATGCTGCCCGTCGTCTACGCGCTGATGACCGAGAGCCTGCCGCCCGGCCGGCGCGCCGCCATCATGGTGCTCCAGGCCGGACTCACCACCACCGGCGGCTACATGACCGCCGCCGGTCTTGCCGCGGTGCTCATCCCGCTCACCGGGTGGCGCATCGCCTGGTTCGCCCAGCTCCCGTTGGTCCTCGTCCTGATCGGGCTGAACCGGTGGATACCGGAGTCGGCCGCCTTCGCCGCCCAGCGTGCGCGGACCCGACGCGTGCCCGCCTCCACCCTGTTCAAGCGCCCCCACCGGGTGAAGACTCTGGTCGTCGGCGGCTACGCGCTGGCGTGGGGCCTCGTCTACTGGGGCTTCATCACCTTCCTGCCCAGCCAGTTGGAGTCCTCGCACCCCCACGGCATGTCCGCCGCCACCCTGCTGTTCATCTCGTCGCTGTTGTCGATCCCCACCTGTGTGGTGGCCGCGTGGCTGTACATGCGCTGGTCGGCGAAGGGCACCATGGTCGTCTACGCGGCGCTCACCGTCACCGCCCTGCTCCTGCTGGCCCTCGTCGGGATGAACGGCGGCCGGCCCGTCCTGCTGACGGCCGTGATGCTGCTGTTCGCCGGAACCGCCGGGGTCATCGCGCTCATCGGCCCCTACACGGCCGAGATCTACCCCCTGGCCATCCGGGGGACGGCGGGCGGCTGGGCCGCGGCGGTCGGGAAGTCCGGCGGGGCCTTCGGTCCCCCTCTGGTCGCGCTGATCCTCTCCGCGCCGGGAGGCATGCGCACCGCCGCGGTCCTCGTCGCGCTCCCCGTGGCTCTGGCGGGGATCGCCGTCGCCCTCCGCGGCAGCGACCCCCGGTCCGCCGCCGCCGGCCCCGGGGACACCACCGTCCGGCTGGACGCCGAACTCGACGCCCTCGTGCACGGCGCGGGCGTCCCCGCCACCAAGGCGCCCGCGCCGGCATCGCGCACACCGGAGAAGGAGGACGCGCCGGGAGGCGACCCGGATCCGGCCCGCTGACTCCTCGGCGATCCGGCCCGTAGGCCCGGCCCCGTCGATGCGGCCCGTTGGCGCTCGACGGTCCGGCCCGCTAACTCCCCACCGCGAGGCGGCGCTTGTCGGGCTTCCCGGCGGCGGTGAGCGGTACCTCGTCGAGGAGGGTGAGCCGGGTCGGCGCGCAGGCCCCGCCCAGCTCGGCCGTCACCCACGCGCGCAGCTCGCCGAGGTCCGGGAGGCGGCCGGCGGCGGGCACCACGAAGGCGTGGACGGCCTCGCCGGTGCTGTCGTCGGGCACGGCGACCACGTACGCCTCGGCCACCGAGCGATGGGCGGCGAGCCGCCGCTCGACGGGCCCGGCGTAGTACACGTTGGCGTTGACGATGACCACGTCGCGGACGCGCCCCGTGAGCCACAGTCGTCCCGACGCGTCGAGACGGCCGAGGTCGCGGGTGCGCACCCACCCGTCGGTGAACACCTCCGCGCTGAGGTCCGGTTCCCGCCAGTAGCCGGAGCCCTGGGCCGGGGTGCGGACGAACAGCTCGCCGTCGGTGCCGGGCGGGACCGGGCGGCCGGAGCGGTCGCGGATCTCCAGATCGACGGGCGGCAGGCCGAGGGAGCCCGCCGGCTCGTCCGGGGTGGCCATGGAGATCATGCCGGTCTCGGTCTGTCCGTAGCCATGGAAGACGACCGGGCCGAGCACCTCGGCGGCCTCCCGCAGCCGCCCCGGCTCCAGCGGTGAACCCGACACCATCAGCGCCCGCAGGCTGCCGAGGTCCACGGGCGAGGCGCGCTGCGACGCCACGAGTTTCGTCAGCCGGGCGACCGTGATGACGCTCGCGGTCGCCCGGTACCGCACCAGGGCGTCGGGGAGGACCGGCGGGTCGGCGGTGACGAGGGTGCCGCCGGCGGCGAGCGCCAGCAGCCCGTACTCCATCATCACCTGGCTGGCCAGGGTGCCGAACACCAGGAACCGGTCCAGGCGCCCGGCGAGTTCGCGCACGGCGGGCGGCCAGGCCTCCGGGCGGTGGGCCCAGCCCGCGGTCATCGCCGCGTAGGTCTGGACGCACGCCTTGGGGAGGCCGGTGCTGCCGCTGGTGTGCAGGAGCCGGGCGACGTCCCCGGGCCGTGCCCGCACCCGCGGCCGCTCGCCGCCGTCGGGCGCCGACAGCAGGTCGTCGAGCGCGAGGACGAGCCCGGCCCCGTGGGCGGCGGAGTCGTCGAAGCGGTCGGTGACCCGCACGGCGACGTCCCGCAGCAGATGCTCCCGCTGCGGTCCCGTGAGACCGGGGCGCACGCCGACCACACGGGCCCCGACGACATGGGCGGCGATGATCGCGGCGAACGCCCCGGGCCCGACCCCCAGCAGCATGGCGACGCCGTCCCCGGGTCCGACCCCGTGTTTGCCCAGGCCGCGCACCGCGCGCCGCACCATGCCGAGGAGCCGGGCCCCCGAGACCTCCTCGCCGCCGTGCTCGAACACCGTGCGTCCGCCCGCCGCGTCGAGGAGGTCCAGCACGGGGCCGGGGAACTGCTCAGCCAAGGCTCTCCCTCACAAAGGCGATGAGCGGCTGCCGGTGGACGGCCGGCAGGTTCCACTCGTTCTCCAGGTTCTCCGCCAGGTGGTGGGTCCCCGCGAGCACGCCGTCCCGGTAGTGCCGGACGACGGGGTGGAGATACGTGGAGTCCATGGCGTGCTCGACGTCGTTCTCCAGGACGCGCGGGACGCCCACGTCGAAGGGGGTCGGCCTGGTCGTGGTCGAGCCCGTACTCCAGGTCGACGACGAACCGGTGCGCGGCGGTCCCGAGGGACCCGTCGACGACGTAGTCGAGCGGAACCTCTTCCTGGTACACGGCCCGGTCGCCGTCCACGCCCCCTACGCCGTCCACACCGACCACGTCACCGAGGAACGCGAACTGCTGCCACAGGTCCGAGGAACGGTTGACCCGGGCGATGACGGCGTCGGCGATCGCCTCCGGTGTCGCCTCCAACTCCCGCGCCGGCCAGGGGGTGTCGAGGTGGCGGGCGCCCAGGATGCGGTGCAGGGCGCGGGTCGCGTAGCGGAAGCCGTGGATGAAGCCGTTGGTCGACTTCTTGAAGTCCCGCTGCTGCATCAGCGTGCCGGTGAAGTAGAGGTCCGGCACGTTGACGGATTCGAAGGACGAGGTCTGCTCCGGGAAGCGGTCCTTGATGACGAGGGCGGGGCGGCAGTCCTCGTCGAAGACGGAGGCGTCGAAGCGGAAGCCGGTGCACGCGATGATCCGGTCGTAGTACAGCTCGCGCAGCGGTTCCGAGGTCCGGGCGTAGCGGAGCATCACCCGGAAGCCGCCGCCGTCGGCCTTCTCGATGCTCTCCACGGTGCCGTCGAGCACCGCGTTCTGGGACTTGAGCTGGTAGGTGTCCAGGAAGTTGTTGTTCACCGCGCGCAGATGGCCGAGGTAGTGGGTCTTCCACGCGAGCTTGACCGAGTGCGGTCCGGCCAGATGGATGACCGCGGCCTTCTCGATGAGGCCGTCCGCGGTCTCGAACGCGGAGTTCCCCTTGCCGATGACGAGCACTCGCTGGTTGGTGAAGGAGGCGGGATCCGGGTCGAAGGTGTCGTACCGCTCGGCGAGTTCGAAGCCCGGGATGTCCGGCTCGTAGAGCCGGGAGATGCCGGTGGCCATGACGAGGCGTCTGGCCCGCCAGGTCCGTCCGCCGCCGTCGTGCACGGTGAAGACGCCGTCCGTGCGGGAGACCCGGACCACCTCCGTCCCGTACTCGACGCGTACGCCGGTACGTGCGGCGAAGTCGGTCAAATAGCGCACGAAGTCGTCCGCCGGCGGGAAGTAGCGCTCGGTGTACCGGGTGAACAGCAGCTCCGGGTCGTCGCTGAGCAGCGAGTTCCAGTCCATGCGCAGCTTGAGCTCCGGGTCCGTGAAGCCCGTGTTCACCTTGTTGGTCGATATCAGTTGCCGATGGCGGGGGTACCGGGTGAAGAACGTCCCCGGCCCGCTCCCCCGCTCCAGGACGACGTAGTCGCGCCCGTCGCGTTCCAGCAGTGAGGCGAGTTGAAGTCCGGCCGGTCCGGCCCCGACGATGAGATAGTCGCGCACCATGGGCCGGACGCTAGCGAGGCGAAATCAGAGGCCTTTGAGATTCGGCGGCGTCCCGGGGCGCGCCCGGAGCGCCCCGGCGGCCGCTCGCCCGGTTTCGGCACCCGACTTCGGGCCCCGGGCCCCGATCCTCGCTCCCCCGGGCCGGCGGTCCGCCGCCTGCCCGCCGCCTGCCCGCCGTACCCGCGGGGTTCCGGGCGCTCCGGTTGCACACGCTCCTCGGCGTCTGCGAGCCTTCACGGTGGAGGGCTGTGAGAACGGCCACCACTGTGCGCGGGAGAGCGGGCGGTCCGGAACGACCTGCGGCACCGGCGAGCGGCGGCGCGGCGACGACGCCGCGACGACACCGTGCACGGGCTGCCGGAGGCCGTGACGATGCCCGTGTCGGCGTGAGGCGGCTCCGCAAGCCGTCGCAGTCGTGCGCCGTCGTGCGCCGTCGTGCGGCGTCGTGCGAGTCCACATGGTTTCGCGCACGTGTGCGTGACCGCGGGCCGTCTGCCATGGAATGCTCCAGGCGGGGTAGCTGGACTTGCGTTTCGGACCGAGGAGAGACATGAACGACACCGCCGCTGCCGGCTCGGGGAACCCTCCCGGGCAACGGGCACGGCTCGGTGCGCCTCTCGACGCGACGCTGGAGGGGGTGGGCACGGCTGCCCTCGTCCTCGATCAGGCAGGCCTCGTCGTCGCGGCCAACGAGCCGGCTCTCAGGACGCTGGACCGGCGGCTGGAGGAGCTCGTCGGGAAGGACTTCCACGACCTGCTGCACCGTGACGAGCACGGCAACGCCGTACCCCGCCTCCGCTGCCGGCTGAGGAACGCGGTCCTCGGCAAGGACACCCGGCACGGCGACGCCGAGTGGTTCGCCCGGGGGGACGGCACCCTGTTCCAGTCGTGCTGGCTGGTCACGCCCTACACGTCGGCCCCGGAGACGGCCGGCGCCCTCGTACTGCTGTACGAGCCGCCGCAGCCGGGCGAATCCCTCCCCGGCGAGGACGTCCACTCCACACGACTGACCGAACTCGACCGGCTGGCCCTGCTCGCGGAGACGACCACGCAGCTCACCTCGACCCTGGACGTGGACGAGGCGCTGCACCGGCTGGCGGCCCTCACCATCCCCCGGCTGGCGGACTGGGCGGTCTTCGACCTGCTCACCGAACGCGACGAGGTGCGACGGGCCCTGGTCGTGGAGCACAAGGACGGGGTCCTCGTCGAACGGGACGACCTGCAGGGCCCCATGCCTCCCGTGCCGGAGGAGTCCCCGATGCCGCTGTCGCGTGCGCTGCGCGGCACCGCCTCCTCGCTGGCCGGCCCCTCCACCTACCAGGGCGCGCCCGATTCCGGCATCGCGGTCGAACAGCAGCGCCTGTTCACCGCGACGGGCATGCACTCCGCCGCCATCGCACCGATCCGGGGTCTGCGCGACGTGCTCGGCGCCCTCACCCTGGGCCGCGCGCGGCACCGTGAGCCCTTCACCCTCGCGGACCTGCCGTTGCTGGAAGATCTCACCCGCCGCACCGGCCTGGCCCTGGACAACGCGCGCCTGTACCAGCGTCAGCGCAAGGTCGCCGAGACCATGCAGCGCCATCTGCTGCCCCAGCTCCCCACCGTGCGCGGACTGGAGATGACCGCGCGGTACCTGCCGTCCCCGGATGCCTCGTCCGTGGGCGGCGACTGGTACGACGCCTTCACACTCGGCGACGGCACCCACGCACTGGCCATCGGCGACGTCGTCGGCCACGACCTCGACGCCGCGGCCGGCATGGCGCAGGTCCGCAACATGCTGCGCGCCTTCGTCTGGTCCCGGCCGGCGGCCGCACCCAGCGCCGTCGTCACCCAGCTCGACGAGGCCGTGATGCACATAGCCGAGGTCCCCATGGTGACCATGATCCTCGCCAGGCTCACCCGCGGTGACGACGCGCTGTGGCGCCTGCACTGGACGAACGCCGGCCACCCGCCGCCCCTGCTCATCACCCACGACGGTCAGGCCGAGTACCTCGACGGCGCCCACGGCATGCTGCTCGGGACAGAGGTCGTCAGACCCCGCCCCGACTCCGTCACCGTCCTGCCGCCCCGGTCCACGCTGCTGTTCTACACCGACGGGCTGGTCGAATCACCCCATCACTCCATCGACCACGGGCTCAGCCGCCTGTACCGTCACGCGGCCTCCCTCGCCCACCGCAACCTGGACTCCTTCTGCGACGCCCTGCTGGAACGGGTACGCCCCGACGACAACGACGACGACGTCGCCATGCTCGCGCTGCGCACCCCCTTCCACACGGCGGCATAGCCTCGGCGACGACGTACCGCCCGATTCATCCCAAAAAGCTCAACCGGACCGTGCGGTCGGCATTGTCCACGTTCGTGTCGACCAGGCACACGGACTGCCATGTGCCGAGCTGGAGCGTGCCGTCGACCACCGGGAGGGTGGCGTGGGGCGGGACGAGGGCCGGCAGGACGTGGTCGCGGCCGTGGCCGGGGCTGCCGTGGCGGTGCTGCCAGCGGTCGTCGGCGGGCAGCAGGGTGTGCAGGGCCGCGAGCAGGTCGTCGTCGCTGCCGGCGCCGGTCTCGATGACCGCGACGCCCGCGGTGGCGTGCGGGACGAAGACGTTCAGCAGGCCGTCACGGCCCGCCGCGGCGTCGCGCAGGAAGGCCTCGCAGTCGCGGGTGAGGTCGACGACCCTCTCCGAGCTGCCGGAGGACACGTTCAGGACACGAGTGGTGAAGGCTTCGGGCATGCCCCCATCCTCACCCGGGTGCGCTGTTTCACACTCCTCGGCTCGCCCGCCGCCGGGGCGGACCGGGAAGACCGACGCTTGCACCGGGGTTGGTAGAAACATGAACGACAGTGGGGCGCGTGAGGTCGACGTCGTGGTCATCGGTGCCGGGCAGGCGGGGCTGTCCGCCGCGTACCATCTGCGGCGCACAGGCTCCGAGCCGGAGACCGGTTTCGTGGTCCTGGACCACGCCCCGCGCCCGGGTGGCGCCTGGCAGTTCCGCTGGCCGTCGCTGACGTACGGCAAGGTGCACGGGATGCACTCGCTGCCGGGCATGGAGCTGACGGACGCGGACCCGGAGCGCCCCTCCTCCGAGGTGATCGCCGCGTATTTCGCCGCGTACGAGAGCGCCTTCGACCTACGGGTGCGGCGTCCGGTGGACGTCTCCGCCGTGCGGGAGGGCGTGGGCGGCCGGCTACGTGTGGAGTCCTCCGCCGGTGTCTGGTCGGCACGGGCGCTGATCAACGCGACCGGCACCTGGGACCGCCCGTTCTGGCCCCGCTACCCGGGCCGGGACACCTTCCGCGGACGGCAGTTGCACACCGCCCAGTACCCCGGCCCCGAGGAGTTCGCCGGGCAGCGGGTGATCGTGGTGGGCGGTGGCGCGTCCGGGACCCAGCACCTGATGGAGATCGCCCCGTACGCCGCCGAGACCACGTGGGTCACCCGGCGCCCGCCGGTCTTCCGCGACGTTCCGTTCACCGAGGACGTGGGGCGGGCCGCCGTGGCGCTGGTCGAGGAACGGGTGCGCCGGGGGCTGCCGCCCCAGAGCGTCGTCTCGGTGACCGGGCTGCCGCTGAACGACGCGATCCGGCAGGCGCTCGCCGACGGCGTCCTGGACCGCAGGCCGATGTTCGACCGGATGACGGAGAACGGCGTGGAGTGGGACGACGGGCAGCGGGTGGACGCCGACGTCGTCCTGTGGGCGACCGGTTTTCGGGCCGCCATCGGGCACCTCGCCCCACTGCGGCTGCGTGAGCCGGGCGGTGGCATCCGCGTCGAGGGCACCCGCGCGGTGGCCGACCCCCGCGTCCACCTCGTCGGCTACGGTCCCTCGGCCAGCACCATCGGTGCCAACCGGGCGGGCCGGGCGGCGGTACGGGACATCCTCCGTCTGCCGACCGCGGAACCGGCAGCGGTCGCCTGAGTCGCTCGTCCGGGGGCCGGGGCCGGGAGCCAAAGGCCGGGGGCCTTGGGCCGGTTGTTCAGCTCCGGCGCCGGGCATGTGGCTTTTGTGTCGGCACGCGGCGTTCGCGTCAGCGCGACGCCGGAACGCGTCCCGCTCGCCCGGAGCCGGTCGAGTGCGGCCATGTTGCGCCGGTGTTCCTCGTACGCCGCGGTGAAGCGGGGGTCGCCCGGCTCGACGGTGACGAAGCACAGCCGGTTCCGGGGTCGGTTTCAGTGCGGCGCACAGCACGTCCTCGCCGGGGTTGGAGATCACTTCTTCCTGACGGTGTCGACCAGCAACCGCAGCAGGGGCCCCGGCGTCGTCTTCTCGTCGACCGGGTACGTCGCCGGGAAACGGTAGCCCGCCGGGTCGCCGTGAGCCTGCGCCGGCAGCTTCAGGTCCGCCTTCGGCAGGGACTTCACGGTGGTGCTCGCGGGCGGTCCGAGGGCCTCGTCGGCGGCCGCGTGGACCTGGTCGGCCCGCCACTCCTCCGGGATCACGAGTGTCCGGGGCCGGTGCTCCCGGTTCCCGCCGCCCACAGTGGCCGGCGGCACCGACACGGCGCGGCCGCGAGGACGGCTCCGGCCGTGAGGAGGGCGGCGCGGCCGCGAGGGGTCAGACGGACCGAACTCCTCGTGTGCCCTCGCTGGGGCGTGCGTCCGCATGCGGCACCGCAACCCGCATATTTTGACGAACCTGACATACCTTCATCCCGTCGGCTCCAGCTGGGCGTCCCGGTTGACGAGCGCCGCGTACCGGCCCCCCCGGGCCAGCAGTTCGTCGTGCGTCCCTCGTTCGACCGTGCGCCCGGAGTCCAGGACCACGATCTGATCGGCGCCGCGGATGGTGGAGAGCCGGTGGGCGATGGTCAGGGTGGTGCGGTTGGCCGACAGCGCGTCGATTGCCTCCTGCACGGCGTGCTCGGTGCGGGTGTCCAGGGCGCTGGTCGCCTCGTCGAGGATGAGCACGGGCGGGTCCCGGAGGATGGTGCGGGCGATGGCGAGGCGTTGTTTCTCCCCGCCCGAGAATCGGTGGCCGCGCTCGCCCACCACCGTGTCGTAGCCGTCGGGCAGGGACGCGATGTGGTCGTGGATCTGCGCCGCCGTGGCCGCCGCGTACAGCTCCTCGTCGGTGGCCTCGGGCTTGGCGAATCTGAGGTTCTCGGCGACCGAAGCGTGGAAGAGGTATGTCTCCTGGGAGACGACGCCGACCGCGCGGGCCAGCGTGTCGAAGTCCAGGTCGCGCACGTCGGTGCCGTCGAGGGTGACCCGGCCGCCCGTGACGTCGTACAGCCTGGGCACCAGATGGCTGAGCGTGGACTTGCCGGAGCCGGTGGGGCCGACGACGGCGAGGCTGCCGCCGGCCGGGATCGAGAGGTCGATGTCCCGCAGGATGGGACCGCTCTTGTCGTCGTAGGCGAAGGCGACCTTCTCGAAACGGATCTCGCCCCTGACCTTGTCCAGGTGGACGGGGTTCTCCCGCTCGGTGATGTCGATGGGAAGGTCGAGGTATTCGAAGATGCGCTGGAACAGTGCCAGGGAGGTCTGGATCTGTACTCCCGTGGCCAGCAGGCTGACGGTCGGCCGGAACAGGCCCTGTTGCAGGGAGACGAACGCGACCAGCGTGCCCAGGGAGATCGACGGTCCGCCGACCTGGAGGGCGATGCCCGCCACCCAGTAGATGAAGGCGGGCATGGCGGCCATGACGACGCTGATGACGGCCATGCGCCAGCGCCCGGCCATGTTCGACCGGACTTCGAGGTCGACGAGGCTCTCGGACTCGGCGGCGAAGGAGTGGGTGAGGGAATCGGCACGGCCCATGGTGCGGCCGAGCAGGATGCCGCTCACCGAGAGCGACTCGGTGACCGTCGCCGCCATGACGGCCATCTGTTTCTGGCGCTGGGTGGCGATCTTCTTGCGCTCCCTGCCCACCCGGCGGCTGATCCAGACGAAGACCGGCAGCAGGAGCAGCGAGGCGACGGTGAGCCGCCAGTCGAGGGCGATCATGGCCACGACGGTGGCGACGACACTGGTGACGTTGGAGACCAGGGAGGTCGCGGTGGAGGTGACGGTCGCCTGCATGCCGCCGATGTCGTTGGCGATGCGGGACTGCACCTCGCCGGTGCGGGTGCGGGTGAAGAACGCGAGCGACATGCGCTGCAGCCGACCGTAGACCTGGGTGCGCAGGTCGTGCATGACGCGCTGGCCGACGGTCGTGGAGACCAGGGTCTGCAGGACACCGAAGACGCTGGTGACGACGGCGCTGAGGATCATGCCGAGCGCCAGCAGGCTCAGCAGCCCGGTGCGGCCCTGGGGGATCGCGACGTCGAGAATCTCCCTGAGCAGGAAGGGTGTCGCGACGGCGACCAGCGAGGAGGCGCCGACCAGGAGGCCGACGACCGTGAGCCGGCCGCGGTAGGGCTTGAAGAGTCTCAGGATGCGGCGCACCTGCCGGGGCTGGTCGGGCGAGGTGCCGGGGGACGGGGTCCAGTTGATGTCGTCGCGGGGCATGGCTCCTACGGGTGGTGAGGCGTCGATGACGGACGGAGCATAGCTCATTGTTACCTATACTCACAATGAACTGCATCCTGATATTGTTCCGTCATGACCATGTCCGGCTCCGCCGACCACGACGGCCCGTCCCACCACCCTCAGGGCCCGTCCGACCGTTTTGACGCGGAAGGGCTGCTCGCCGAGCAGTTGATGCGGCTCACCCGTCGGGTGCACCGCATTCAGAAGCATCATCTGCAGGAGCGCAACCTGGGCGTCACCCCTGCCCAGTCCCGGCTGCTGCGCACTCTGGCGCACTACGGGGAGCCGCCGCGCATGGCGGATCTCGCCGCCCGGCTCGAGGTCGTTCCCCGGGCCGTGACGACGCTGGTCGACGGATTGGAGGCGAGCGGCAAGGTGCGCCGGGTGCCCGATCCCACGAACCGCCGGGTCACCCGGATCGAACTCACGGACGACGGATTGGCGTCACTGCGCGAACTGCACGCGGCACGCCGGTCGGCGGTGGAGGAGATCCTCGCGCCCCTGTCGGTCGATCAGCGCACGGCGCTCGAGGACCTGCTGGACGCGCTGGTGGAGGGACCGCACGGCGGCGGCACGCGGACCGCACCACCGCCGAACGCGCCCGCTAGACCTTCAGATCGGCCTTGTCCCCCATGACCACCACCGGGTGCTGGTTCGGGTCGAGCGTGCGCAGCAGGTACTCCATCCCGGACTTGGACAGGCTGACGCACGCGGAGGTCCCGCTGCCGTGGTCCATGTGCAGCCAGATGCTGCCACCCTTGGTCTGTCCCTCGGGCCGGGTCGGGTCGTTGGGCGAGGTGCCCTTGACGCGGTTGTAGTCGATGGCGATGACGTAGTCGAAGTCGTGCCAGTGCGACTTGGACCAGTAGTGCGGCGCCTGGAAGGACGCGGACCGGGTGTACGGCAGCTTGGCGCCGGGGTCTGCGAGGACACCGCCGGCGTCGCTGAGCGTGAACACTCCCACGGGGCTGCGGTTGTCGCCCTCGTGATGATCGGTGGTCCAGCCCTTCTTGCCGTTGTGCCCCTGCCAGACGCGGGTGCGGTCCCAGGTGGAGCCGTGCCGGGTGTACAGGGCGACCGTGGAGCCGGTGGAGTTCCGGCCGTCGCCGTAGACCGCCACGACCTGGCGGGAGGCGGAGGGGATCTGACTCCGCAGCCGGTCGCCGACATCCGGGATCGCCTTCAGACCGGTCGTCCGCGCCTTGGCCTGACCGGTGCGGACGGCCGCCGCGCCGTCGGCCTTCGCCCCGCCACCGCCGTCCGAACCGCCGCATGCCGACAGGGACATCAGCAGGACACCACAGGCCGCGGCCGCGGCTCCGGCGCGTACAGCATCCTTCACACCGCCTATTCGCATGCCGTCCATCGTCCCATCGTTTCCTCGGCAACCACGCACGGCCCCTCGTTTGTGGGCGGGTTGAGACACGACGGAGTCCCGATGGGCACACGGGCACGCAGCGGGTGGAAAATCGGTTGCCTCCACGTACTCCGCGCGGCGAACCTGACACGGTTTGCTGTGCACCCGCCCGCCGGCTCCCCCGGCCCGTCGACCGGGACGGACCGGCACCGGAACCGCACCCCGAGCACCGTCCGCCCCACCCGAGCACACCCGAACTGCTGGGACGTCATGCAGATCCAAGACCTTCCGTATCCCGATCCGGGCGTGCCGGACGCACGTTCGGGTCCCCGCTTCCTGTGGTGGCTCTTCCGCAATCAGCTCGGGGGGCAGTTGCGGAGCCTGCTGTGGGGCCTGCTGCACTTCCTCTCCGTCTCCGGGCTGTCCTTCTGCGTCGGCCTGGCGGTGCAGTCCGTCGTCGACGGTTCCGCGACCCGGCTGGCCTGGACGGGCGGGCTGCTGGCCCTGTGCGGGGCCGCCATCGCCCTGGGCGACACGATGCTGCACCGCACCGCGGTGACCAACTGGATCACCGCTGCCGCCCGCGTCCAGCAGTTGCTGGCCCGCAAGGCCGCACTGGTCGGCGCGGCGCTGACCCGGCGGGTGGCCGCCGGAGAGATCGTCTCCGTGTCCACCGGTGACGTCGAGAAGATCGGCTGGCTGGTCGAGGCCGTGTCCCGGTTCACCGCCGCGGCGGTGACCGTCATCGTGGTCTGCGTGGCCCTCGTCGTCTATCAGCCGGCGCTCGGCGTGCTCGTCGCCGTCGGCGTTCCCGTGCTGGCGCTCGCCGTGCTGCCGCTGCTGCCGCGCGCCACCCGGCGCGCCGACGTCCAGCGCGAGAAGGCGGGCCGTGCCACCGAGCTGGCCTCGGACACCGTCGCCGGGTTGCGGGTACTGCGCGGCATCGGTGGTGAGGCGCTCTTCCTCGACCGCTACCGCCGGGCCTCCCAGGAGGTACGCAAGGCGGCGGTGCACAACGCCCGGATGTGGTCGCTGATCTCCGCCGTCCAGGTGCTGCTGCCCGGTCTGCTGCTGATCGCGGTGGTCTGGCGGGGCGTGGCCCTGGCGCGGGACGGCCGGATCGACGTCGGTGAACTGGTCACCGTCTACAGCTCGGTGCTGCTGCTGACCTATCCGTTGCAGCACTTCGAGGAGTTCGCGATGGCGTACTCCTTCTCGCGGCCCTCCGCGCGGCGGGCGGCCCGGGTGCTGTCCCTGGAGCGCGCCACCGACGCCGGGGGAACGGGAGAGGCCGCGGTGCCCTCCGGTGACCTGTACGACCCCGCGACCGGGCTGCTCGCCCCCGCCGGGCGGCTGACCGCGGTGGTCTGCGGGGACCCCGACGCGGCGGGTCTGCTGGCCGAACGGCTTGGCGGACATCCCGCCGAGAGGAGTACCTCCGTGCTGCTGGGCGGGGTGGCGCTGGACGAACTGCCGCTCGACGTGGCCCGCACCGCCGTCCTGGTGCAGGACAAGGATCCGGTGCTGCTCTCCGGCACGCTGCGCGATCTGCTGGACGTGCCCACCTCGGGTCTCGTCGGCAGCGAGGAGGCGCTCGCCGCCGCCCAGTGCGGTGACGTGCTGGACGCCCTGGCGCAGGCCTCGCCGTCCGCGCGGGAACCGCTGGAGACCCGGATCACCGAGCGCGGGCGTTCGCTGTCGGGCGGGCAGCGCCAGCGGCTGGCCCTGGCCCGGTCGCTGCTCACCGATCCGGAGGTGCTGGTGCTGGACGAGCCGACCTCCGCCGTCGACGCGCACACCGAGGCGCGTGTCGCCGAGGGTCTGCGCTCCCTGCGCGCCGGCCGTACCACCGTCGTGTTCACCTCCTCGCCGTTGCTGCTGGATCTGGCGGACCGGGTGGTCCTGGTGCACCACGGTGCGGTCGCGGCGGTCGGTGAGCACCGCGAGCTGGTGCACACCGACCCTCGGTACCGGGCGGTCGTGACGCGCGAGACCGACGAGGAGACCGCCTCGGCCCGAGGGGACGCCCGTGCGCCGGCCGGAACCGAACCGACCCCGGACGCGGAGGACGCGTCACCGTCGGCGGACGGTGTACGCGAAGAGATCGAGGAGAACGCATGATCGGCGTGACGCCCCCGGCCTACGACCCGGCGGCCCCGACGACGGCGCACACGCTCCCCGTCGGCGCCCCGGCCACCGTGCGCGCGTACGTCGTCGAACTGTTCCGGCGGCACCGCCGGGCCTTCCTCCTCCTCATCACGGTGAACACGATCGCCGTGGTCGCCTCGATGGTGGGCCCGTACCTGCTGGGCGGCCTGGTGGAGCGGGTCTCCGAGCACGCCCGCGACATTCATCTGGAGCGCGTCATCGCGCTGTTCGTGGTGGCGCTCGTGGTCCAGGCCGTGTTCGTGCGGGAACTCCGTCTGCGCGGCGCGGTGCTCGGCGAGCGGATGCTCGCCGATCTGCGTGAGGACTTCCTTGTACGGTCGGTGGGACTGCCGCCCGGGGTCCTGGAGCGGGCCGGGACCGGCGACCTGCTCTCCCGGATCACCACCGACATCGACCGGCTGGCCAACGCGATGCGCGAGGCCGTCCCCCAGCTCGCCATCGGCGTGGTGTGGGCGGCGCTGCTGATCGGCGGCCTCGCCGTGACCGCACCGCCGCTCGCGCCGGCCGTGCTGCTCGCCGTGCCGCTGCTGGTGGTCGGCTGCCGCTGGTACTTCCGGCGGGCGCCGTCCGCCTACCGCTCCGAGGCCGCGGGCTACGCCGCCGTCGCCGCGGCCCTCGCCGAGACCGTGGACTCCGGCCGCACCGTCGAGGCGCACCGTCTCGGTGGACGCCGGATCGCACTGTCGGAGCTGCGTGTGCGGCAGTGGACCGCGTGGGAGCGGTACACGCTCTGGCTGCGGTCGGTGCTGTTCCCGGTCGTCAACCTCACGCACACCACCGTTCTCTGCTCGGTGCTGATGGTCGGCGGCGTCTTCGTCCTCAACGGCTGGATCGACGTCGGACAGCTCACCACGGGCGCCCTCATCGCGCAGATGCTGGTCGAACCGGTGGGCATGATCCTGCGCTGGTACGACGAGTTGCAGGTGGCCCAGGTGTCCCTGGCACGGCTGGTCGGCGTCCGGGACATCGAGCCCGACGCGGGCGACGGTGCGCTGACGCCCGAGGGCCGCGACATCCGGGCCGACCGTGTGCGCTTCGGCTACCGGGAAGGCATCGACGTACTGCACCAGGTGTCGCTGTCGGTCGCGCCCGGAACCCGGGTCGCGCTGGTCGGGCCGTCCGGGGCGGGGAAGTCCACACTGGGCCGGCTGCTCGCCGGTATCTACGCCCCTCGTGAAGGAGCGATCACCCTGGGCGGCGCCGAGCTGTCCCGGATGCCCGCCGAGCGGGTCCGCTCCCATGTCGCCCTCGTCAACCAGGAGCACCACGTCTTCGTGGGTTCCCTGCGCGACAACCTGCTGCTCGCCCGCACCGGCGCGCAGGACGCGGAACTGTGGGCGGCGCTGGGTGCGGTCGACGCGGACGACTGGGCGCGGGCGCTGGCCGAGGGACTGGACACCGAGGTGGGTTCCGGCGGCTTCGCCCTCACCCCCGCCCAGGCCCAGCAGATCGCGCTGGCCAGGCTGGTCCTCGCCGATCCGCACACCCTGGTCCTGGACGAGGCGACCTCGCTGCTCGACCCGCGTGCCGCCCGCCATCTGGAGCGTTCGCTCGCCCGAGTGCTGGATGGCCGCACCGTCGTCGCCATCGCCCACCGGCTGCACACGGCGCACGACGCGGACATCATCGCCGTGGTCGAGGAGGGCCGGATCAGTGAGCTCGGCAGCCATGTGGACCTGGTGGCCGCCGACGGGGCGTACGCGGCCCTGTGGCGTTCCTGGCACGGGTGACACGATGGCACGGGGCCGCCTTCGTCGATGGAGGGGATCGGAGGGAAGGCCGGGCGTGGCACGCCCCTCAGCGCGTGGTGGTGCTGTTGAACAACGAGCGGCACCACACGTAGCCGACCGTGGCGATGCCGGCGCACCAGGCGAGGGATATCCAGCCGTTGGTGCCGATCGCCGAACCGGAGAGCAGCCCGCGCAGCGTCTCGGTCATCGGTGTGAAGGGCTGGTTCTCGGCGAACCAGCGCAGCCCCGGCGACATCGAGTCCGCCGGTACGAACGCCGAGCCGAGGAACGGGAGGAACTGGACCAGCAGGGGCTTGTTGCTCGCCGACTCGACGGTCTTCGAGATCAGTCCGAGCGCGGCCGACAACCAGGTCACCGCGAACGCGATGGCCGCGAGGAGGCCGGTGGCGGCGAGCCATTCGAGAGGGCTCGCGTCCGACCGGAAACCGACGGCGAACGCGATCCCCACGACCGGGACGAGGCACATCATCGTCTGCAGCACGCTGCCGAGGACGTGTCCCGTCATGAACGACGAGCGTGTGATGTTCATGGTGCGGAAGCGGTTGATGATGCCCTCGGTCATGTCGGAGCACACCGCGATCGAGGTGGACATCGAGCCGGCGGCCACACCCATGATGATGATGCCGGGCGTCAGGTAGTCGAGATACGCGTCCCGCCCTCCGCCCATCCCCGCGCCGATGGAGTCACCGAAGGCATACACGAAAAGCAGCAGCATCAGGATGGGCGTCAACGCGCTGCCGAAACCGACGGCCGGGTAGCGAATCGCGTGTTTCAGGTTGCGCCGCAGCATCGTCATCGAGTCGTGCACGGCGTAGGTGACAGTGCTCATCGCGAGGTCTCCTTGGCGGGAGTCGGGGTGCTGGTGTCGATGTCGGGGCCCGCACCGGTGGTGCCGTCGCCGGTGAGGGCGAGGAACACGTCGTCGAGGTCGGGGGTGTGCACGGAGAAGTCGGCGGCACGGACACCGGCGGCATCGAGCCGGTCGAGAAGGGCGCGCAGCGCGTCGAGCCCGCTGTCGCCCGCCACGCGCAGGGTGAGGTTCTCGTCGTCGCGGACCGCGCCGGGGAAGACAGCGATCGCACGCTCGTACTCGTCCGAGTCGGTGAGCCGCAGTCGTACATGACTGCCCGGGATCTGTGCCTTGAGTTCGTCGGCGGTGCCCTCGGCGACTATCCGGCCGCCGTCGAGCACGGCGATCCGGTCGGCCAACTGGTCGGCCTCCTCAAGGTATTGAGTGGTGAGGAAGATCGTGGTGCCGCCCGCGACCAGCGAGCGCACCGTGTCCCACATGGTGCGTCGGCTACGTGGGTCGAGCCCGGTCGTCGGCTCGTCCAGGAAGATCACCTGCGGGTCGCCCACCAGCGTCATGGCGAGATCGAGACGACGCCGCAAGCCGCCGGAGAAGGTCGCGGCCCGCTTGTGCGCGATGTCCGCGATGCTGAACCGCTGGAGCAACTCCTTCACGCGGTCGCGCCCTTCCCTCTTGCCGAGGCGCAGTAGATCGGCCATCAGGAGCAGGTTCTCCTCGGCGGTGAGCAGGTCGTCGAGCGCGGCGAACTGTCCGGTGACCCCGATCGCGGCACGCACCCCGTCCGCTGACGTGGCGACATCGTGACCGGCGACCTGGGCCTGCCCTCCGTCGGCGGCGGTCAGCGTGGACAGGATCTGTACGGTGGTGGTCTTGCCGGCGCCGTTGGGGCCGAGCAGCGCGAAGACGGATCCGGCCGGGACACGCAGATCGATCCCGTCGAGCACGGTCGTGTCGCCATAGGACTTGCGCAGGCCGACGGTGGAGACGGCCTCCGAGCGTGAGCCGCCCTCCTTTTTGGATGTGGGCATGACAGAGGAAGCCATGGAGTTCTCCTTCTGGAAGGTGCGGCTGGAGGGTGACGCGAGGGGAGGGGCCCGGGCGACCAGACGGTGACGGCTGGTCGGCGGGTGGCCGGGTGCGCGGTACGGGTGTTCAGGGCCGGGCGCGATGCGAGGGTTCAAGCATGGGCGCCGTACAGGGCGTTCAGGCCCGGGCGCGCAGCACGTCGATGTTGCCGTGCCGGGTCCGGGCACGGACCTCGACGGTCTCCTCGGTGGTCGCCGGGGCGTCGGAAACCGAAAGGGTGTTGCGCACCTGCCCGGAACCGGAGCTCGCATCGATCCAGGCGGCCGTGCCCTCGCGGATTCCCACCTCTATGGCGCCGTAGGAGGTTTCCATCTGCACGGTGCCGCGGGCGACATCGGCGATCCGCAGGGCGCCGTGAGCGGTGGTGGCGGTGACGGAGCCTTCGGCCCGCGCGATGTCGATGTCGCCGTTGGCCCCGCTCACTCGCAGGTCACCGATGACGGCGCCGACGACCGTGGTGCCGTGCGAGTTCTTCAGGACCGCGGAACCGCTGAGAGTACCGAAGCGCAAACTGCCGAAGCTGGCGGTGACCTCGGCCGCGCCCTCGACCCGTTCCACTGTGATCGACCCGTGGGAGACGGTCAGTGCCAGTGGCCCTGTCGTGTCGAGGCGGACATCACCCCCCGAAGTCTTGACCCGGACCTCGCCGAGCCGGCCCACGCCGATCACCTGGGTCCAGGAACCGGTGGCGTCGACGCGCGAGTCCGCGGGCAGTGCCACCGTCACGTCGACAAGACCGGAGGGCCCGAGCATGCGACGCTCCTTCGTCCTGATGGTCAGCTCACCGCCCGCGTACGCGATCTCGGTCTGCTCGGCGGCCCGTACGTCCTTGTCCCGCTTCGGGTCGCGGGGCCGCACCTCGACGACCGTCTCGGAGCGGTCGCCCGCGGCGAGGCGGAGGGAGCCGGCGCCCACGTGGGCGGTGACCGCGATGGGCTCGGAAGTGTCGAAAGAAGGCATGGCTGTCCCGTCCTCTTGGCTCGTGTGGTCGTCCCCACTGGTGGGACGTGGTCTCGTGTGAGCGCGCTTTTCCTGGTGCGGGGGCGTGGGCGTGGGCGCGGCTAGGGCCTGTCTCTCAATTCCCGTCGTCCGCCTGGAGGGCGGGCCGGGCGGCGTCAAGTGCGTGCTCTCGGCGTGCCGGCCCCTGGCCCTCGTACTGGATGTACTCGGGTCAGGGGCCGGTGCGGCGAGAGTGCGTGCATGGCGTCGCCCGGCAGGCGGGAATTGAGAGACAGGCCCTAGCGCACCCAGCCCTTGAAGCTCTGTCCGATGGTGGTCCGCTCCGCCGTACGTGACGGCGTGCCGCCCTCGACGGCGGCCGACACGGCCCGGACCAGCCAGGCGTTGACCGACAGCCCCTCGCGACTCGCGGCCTCCTCCGCGCGCACCTTGAGGTGGGCAGGCAGGCGCAGGTTCACCCGTGCGGTGCCGCCCTCGTCACCTCCGACGGACGCCGACGCCTTGAGTGGCTGGACGTGGTGGGTGACGGCCGTTTCCGCGGCGACGATGTCGACGGGCGGTGGTGTCACCACGAAGTCGGGGTCCAGCCCGCGCAGCCGTAGATCGACGGACCCCGGGGCGAGCTCCCGCGTGATCTCGTCCATCGCGGCCGAGAGCACGTTCAGCATGGTCAGACGGGTCGCCGACTCCAGGGGGGCGGTGAGCCGTTCGGCCAGCTCGCGGGCGTCCTCGCCGCCGGCCTCGGCGGCCACCGCGAGTTCGCGGCGGAGGGTCTCGACGTACGGGGTGAGGTCCATGGCGCCATCATGGCACCACAGTGGCGCCACCTGCAACCCCTCACGGCGACCGACATGGGGCGCTGATCGCCGAAAACGCGCCCGAGCTGCAACGACACCTGGCAGCCCGATCCGACGAGTTCACATGGCACACCGGCTGCACAGGCCGCGCAAGGCAAGAGCTTGGCACTAAATGGCGCCACTTGGCACCACGTTGCGCCCGATGGCGCCACTCGTGCGCCACTCGGCGCCTTCCAGGCGGTGCGAGCACGCGAGGGGCCCTGCGGAAATCCCGCCCCCGAGCGGGCCGTTTGCGAAGGGTCCGGACAAGGTGGAACGCTTGAGGTGTCACCGGTCGCGGAGACCGCCGTAGCCCGTACGGCTCACGGCATCCCGGTCCGTGCCGGGTACGTGCGCTCCTCCGGCCGCACCAGGCGGCCCGGGCGCGCGTCCCCTTCCTTGGAGGTACTCGTGTCCAGCGCCGACGGATGGGGGGACGACGTCTACCAGCCCGACGGATCCGAGATCCAGGAGGACTCGGGACTTCTCGACGTCGAGGACACCCTGGAGAGCGACGGAGTGGCCGATCCACTCGATCGGGGCTGGTCGCCCCCGGAGCGGCCCTGGGCGGTGGAGCACACGGGGGTGACCGCGGCGGAGCGCAGGCGGGGCGAGTCTCTGGACCAACGTCTGGCGGAGGAGCTGCCCGACCCGACAGCCGTGGACGGCGACGGCATCGGCGACACGCCGGACGGTGACGGGGAGCCCGTCGACAACGAGGTGGGCGCCGCCCGTTCCGGTCGCCTGGTGGCTCCCGACGAAGGCGCTCACGAGGACGAGGAAAGCAGGCTCCTGGCCACGGATGTCGGCATCGACGGTGCCGCGGCGTCCGCCGAGGAGGCGGCCGTGCACATCGTCGACGAGGACACCGCCCCGTACGCCTGACGGCCGGCGGGTGGGCCGTGGCTCAGATGTAGTTGAGCGCCGCCGCGCCGCCGACCCCGCCGAGCACCATGAACGCCGGCATGAGCACTTTCAGTTCGACCCAGCTGCCCGCCCTGAACCGCATCGCCTTCGGCGGGCCGATCGGATACCACCGCTTGCGGCCCACCGGTATCGGCCACAGGACCGGGCAGCCGGAGACCGTCAGCGCGTCCCCGATGTCATGCACCAGCGCGCCCAGCACGATCGGCAGTCCCAGCCACAGGTACTCCTGGCCCGGCGCCGTGAACAGCCAGTCCGCCCCGTTGCCCGGCTTGTCGAGGATGCCCGCGAGGATCCAGGCGCTCGTCGCGGCCAGCAACCACACCAGGACGTCGCTACTGGACCCGCGCGCCGCGCGCCACAGCAGGCCTTCAATGGCCAGCACCATGTGCACGAAGAGGATCGCCAGCACCGCCCAGCGTCCGCCCGTGATGGCGAGGACGGAGGTGCCGGCGCCGATCAGTACGGCCCACAGCCACGTATGCGTCAACGTGCGGTGACCGCCCGAGCGTCGGGGGTCGCCCTGTTTCCTCGTGCTCTTGTAGGCGGCGTAGGACAGTTTGTCGACAATTTCGCACAGCCAGCGGGACAAGGGTCCGAAGGCCCTCGAGATGGTGGCCGCCTTGTGGTCCAGGTCGGGAGCCAGCGCGGCCCCCGCGCAGATCAGGGCGCCGACCAGCAGCACCGGCCAGGGCATCGGGTGCCCGGCCGCGGCCGTCGCCGCTCCGACGCCGAGCCAGGCCGCCGCTCCCGACAGTGAGTGCGCTGGTCCCATCATGGCCGTGTCCCGCCCCATTCCTCGTTCGCTCTGCCGAGTTGTGCGCGTGAGCCGACGCCGCACCGGCGCCACAGCCTAGCGTTCGCGATCTTCGCGCCCGCAGCCGATTCCCCCTCCGGTGCCGTCGGCAGGCAAGATGGGAGGGTGACCCTTATCGATCAGCTCCCACAGACCCCCGACCCCGACGCCCTGTACGAAGCCTTCGAGTCGTGGGTCGGGGAACGGGGGCTGACCCTCTACCCGCACCAGGAGGAGGCGCTGATCGAGGTGGTCTCCGGCGCGAATGTGATCGTCTCCACCCCGACGGGTTCGGGCAAGAGCATGATCGCCGCCGCCGCGCACTTCGCGGCGCTCGCCCGGGACGAGGTCACGTTCTACACCGCGCCGATCAAGGCGCTGGTCTCGGAGAAGTTCTTCGAGCTGTGCAAGGTGTTCGGCACCGAGAACGTCGGCATGCTCACCGGTGACGCCTCCGTCAACGCCGACGCCCCTGTCATCTGCTGCACGGCCGAGGTGCTGGCGTCCATCGCGCTGCGCGACGGTCGGCAGGCCGACGTCGGCCAGGTCGTGATGGACGAGTTCCACTTCTACGCCGAGGGCGACCGCGGCTGGGCCTGGCAGATCCCGATCCTGGAGCTGCCGCAAGCCCAGTTCGTCCTGATGTCGGCGACGCTCGGCGACGTTTCCTTCTTCGAGAGCGACCTCACGCGCCGCACCGGCCGCCCCACCGCGGTGGTGCGTTCGGCAACCCGCCCGGTGCCGCTGTCGTACGAGTACCGCTACACCCCGATGACCGAGACGCTCACCGAACTGCTGGCCAACCGGCAGGCGCCGGTGTACATCGTGCACTTCACCCAGGCGCAGGCCGTGGAGCGGGCGCAGGCGCTGATGAGCATCAACATGTGCACCAGGGAGGAGAAGGAGCAGATCGCGGAGCTGATCGGCAGCTTCCGCTTCACCACCAAGTTCGGCAGCAACCTCTCCCGCTACGTACGCCATGGCATCGGTGTGCACCACGCCGGCATGCTGCCCAAGTACCGGCGGTTGGTGGAGAAGCTCGCACAGGCCGGTCTGCTGAAGGTCATCTGCGGCACCGACACCTTGGGTGTGGGGGTGAACGTGCCCATCCGGACCGTGCTGTTCACCGCGCTGACGAAGTACGACGGCAATCGGGTGCGCACTCTGCGCGCGCGGGAGTTCCACCAGATCGCGGGCCGCGCGGGACGGGCGGGTTATGACACCGCCGGTTTCGTCGTCGCCCAGGCGCCCGAGCATGTCATCGAGAACGAGAAGGCGCTCGCCAAGGCCGGTGACGATGCGAAGAAGCGCCGCAAGGTGGTACGCAAGAAGGCGCCCGAGGGTTTCGTCAGCTGGACCGAGAACACCTTCGAAAAGCTGATCGACTCGCAGCCCGAGCCGCTCACCTCCCGTTTCCGCGTGACCCACACGATGCTGCTGTCGGTGATCGCCCGCCCGGGCAACGCCTTCGAGGCGATGCGACATCTGCTGGAGGACAATCACGAGCCGCGCAGGCAGCAGTTGCGGCACATCCGGCGGGCCATCGCCATCTATCGCTCGCTGCTTGACGGCGGGGTCGTGGAGAAGCTCGACACTCCGGACTCCACCGGCCGGATCGTGCGCCTCACCGTCGACCTCCAGCAGGACTTCGCGCTCAACCAGCCGCTGTCGACCTTCGCGCTGGCCGCGTTCGAACTGCTGGACCCCGAGTCGCCGTCCTACGCGCTCGACATGGTCTCCGTCGTGGAGTCCACCCTGGACGATCCCCGGCAGATCCTCGCCGCCCAGCAGAACAAGGCGCGTGGTGAGGCCGTGGCGGCGATGAAGGCGGACGGCGTCGAGTACGAGGAGCGGATGGAACGGCTCCAGGACGTGACGTACCCCAAACCGCTGGAGGAACTGCTCTTCCACGCGTACCACACGTACCGCAAGAGCCACCCGTGGGTCGGCGACCATCCGCTGTCGCCGAAGTCCGTCATCCGCGACATGTACGAACGGGCGCTTTCCTTCACCGAGTTCGTGTCGTTGTACGAGCTCGCCCGCACCGAGGGCATCGTGCTGCGCTACCTGGCCAGCGCCTACAAGGCCCTCGACCACACCGTCCCCGACGACCTGAAGTCCGACGACCTCGAGGACCTCATCGCCTGGCTGGGCGAGATGGTCCGTCAGGTCGATTCCAGCCTGCTGGACGAGTGGGAACAGCTCGCCAACCCGGAGGTGATGACCGCCGAGCAGGCCCAGGAGAAGGCCGACCAGGTCAAGCCGGTCACCGCCAACTCCCGCGCCTTCCGGGTGCTGGTGCGCAACGCCATGTTCCGGCGGGTCGAGCTGGCCGCGTTGGATCATGTCGAGGAACTCGGCGAGCTGGACGGGGAGGCCGGCTGGGACGCGGACGCCTGGGGCGAGGCGATGGACAAGTACTGGGACGAGTACGAGGAGCTCGGCACCGGTCCGGACGCGCGCGGCCCCCGACTGCTGATGATCGAGGAGGATGCGGGCGCCGGGGTGTGGCGGGTCCGCCAGGCCTTCGCGGACCCGAACGGCGACCACGACTGGGGCATCAGCGCCGAGGTCGATCTGACGGCCTCGGACGCCGAGGGCCGCGCCGTCATCCGAGTCACCGACGTCGGCCAGCTCTGAGCACGGGAAGGCGCGTTCCATGACTCCGAATCCGGCGGAGAGACTCGTCGACCTGCTCGATCTGGAGCAGATCGAGGTCAACATCTTCCGCGGCCGCAGCCCCCAGGAGTCCCTGCAGCGGGTCTTCGGCGGCCAGGTCGCCGGCCAGGCACTGGTCGCGGCGGGCCGTACCACCGACGGTGAACGCCCGGTGCACTCGCTGCACGCGTACTTCCTGCGCCCGGGCATCCCGGGTGTGCCCATCGTGTATCAGGTCGAACGGGTGCGTGACGGGCGGTCCTTCACGACCCGCCGCGTCACCGCCGTGCAGCAGGGCCGCACGATCTTCACCTTGACCGCCTCCTTCCACAAGCCGGAACAGGGGGGTTTCACACACCAGCTGCCTCCGGCGCGGGAGGTGCCGGATCCTGAGTCGCTGCCGACGGTGTCGCAGGAGGTGCGGGAGCATCTCGGCGCGGTCCCGGAGGTACTGGAGCGGATGGCCCGGCGGCAGCCTTTCGACATCCGCTATGTGGATCGGCTGCGCTGGACGTCCGAGGATGTCGGGAACGCCGAACCGCGCAGCGCCGTGTGGATGCGGGCCGTCGGGGCGCTGGGCGACGACCCCCTCGTGCACACCTGCGCGCTGACCTATGCGAGCGACATGACGCTCCTGGACGCCGTGCGCCTGCCCGTCGAGCCGCTGTGGGGGCCGCGCGGCTTCGACATGGCCTCGCTGGACCACGCCATGTGGTTCCACCGCCCCTTCCGCGCGGACGAATGGTTCCTCTACGACCAGGAGTCACCGATCGCGGTGGGCGGCCGTGGTCTGGCCCGCGGGCGCATCTACGACCGTCAGGGGCGGATGCTGGTGTCAGTGGTCCAGGAGGGGCTGTTCAGGGCGTTGTAGCGGAGGCGTCGCTCCGGTGCCTCCCCCGAGGCACCGACTCCCGAGACACCGGCCCCCGGCTTTCCGGCCCCCGGTACGCCCGCCTGTGGGGACGGAGTCGGCCGCGGCCCAGCCATCGCAGCGGTTGTCGCCGTCGGACCCGTTCCGGGTCGGCCGGGCTCGGCCCTGGCCCGGTCACCTGGGCTGCCTCGGGCTGCTGTACGAGCGACAGCGACCGGGTGGGGCGTGGGGCGGGCCGGTGTCGCCGCGCCGCGGCGAGCTCCTGCTCCAGGCCGGCCTGGAGCCAGTCGATCTCGTCCGGGTCGTCGGCCTTCATGACGTGTGCGGTGATCCGGGCGGCTGGTGACTCCGCGACGAAGAGGGCGGGCCGGTCGGGCCGGTGGCGGTTGAGGTGTGCCCGCTCGTAGGGGTCGGGCACCAGCTCCGCCACGAGAAGGGGATCGAGCAGGGAGGCCGTCGCGCCCGCCCGTGCCCATGGGTCCTCGGTCCGGCGCAACAGGAAGCGCAGATGCCTGCCGCGCCAGTTGCGGGGCCGCAGGTCCAGGCCGGCCTCCAGTTGGTCGCGCAGTCCCTGCGGGGTGCGGCCGGTCAGCAACGGGGCGTTGTTCCTGTCGGCGGCGAACCGCTGCGTCTCCTCCGCCAGGTACAGCCAGACCACGGCCCGGTAGCGGTTGAGGTAGAACGTGACCGGCACGACCAGGCCCAGCCGGGCGAACCGGGTGAACCGCGCTGTCGTCACTCCCATCAGCTCCGCGCCCTCCTGGGTGCCGACGGTGCGCACGCGTTCCCGCAGACTCTCGGGGAATCCCGGATCGTCGCGCAGCCGCTCGATCTCCTCCTGCGCCACCCGGTGGCTCTCGCCCCCGCCTCCCTCGTCGGGCACCGTACGGATGCGCCCGAGATGCACGGCGAGGTCGAACTCGGCTCGTCGCAGTTGCAGTTCACGCGCGGCCCGGGCGAACGTGACGGTGGCGCCCGAGGGTGCGGAGTACGGCGCCCGTTGCGAGTGCTGCGGTGGGGCCGACGTGTGCATGACGTTCAGGAACTTGGTCTTGCCGGACATGGTGGTTCTCCCCCGTGGAGCGGTGCTCGCGCCGGTGTGCGCTCGCCTCGGAAAAACGTAGCCACATTCGCGCAGCACCGGGTGAGCCTGTGGATAACTCACCGGCGCGCATCGTTCACGCAGGACGGAGGAGTCGGGGCGAGGGTCGGAAGTGAGTTCCGGACGCACCGCATGCGCACGGGCATGCGGGACCCGGCGGAGGCCGTGGGCGGCGGGCCCGGTGGCGGGGCAGTACCCAGTACCGGCGACCGGCAACGCGCGGCTGCCGGCGGCCGGCTCAGAACCCGGTGGTGGGTGGCCGCTCCGGTCCTCGTGTGTCCACATCGAGGTGTTCACCGACTCGGTTGACGAGCAGTGCCATCTCGTAGGCGAGCCGGCCCACGTCGGCCTCGGCGGCACTCAGGACGCACAGGCAGCTGCTCTCGCCGGCGGCGGTCACGAAGAGGACGGCGTCGTCGAACTCGATCACGGTCTGCCGGACGCCACCGGCACCGAAGTACCGCCCCGATCCCTTGGCCAGGCTGTGCAGTCCTGAGGAGACGGCCGCCAGATGCTCGGCGTCCTCCCTGCGTAAACCCGTGCTTGTGCTGGTCACCAGCCCGTCGTTGGACAGCACCAGCGCGTGCCTCACGTGCTCGACGCGTTGGGTCAGGTCGTCGAGCAGCCAGCCGAGCCCCTTGTTGTGTGCCATGGTCCGTCTCCCCCCGTCCGGCTCCCCCTCTCCGGGGTCCGCCCGGCCAGCCTTCACCACGGGCGGCGCACGGGCAAGCAGGACCGGGGTGCGGCACGGAAGTTGACCGAGGACCGACGGCGGCCGATTACCGGTCCCGGCACAGTGGGAGCGCCGGGACCGGGTGCGGGACGACCGGCGCGTCTCCCCCGCGGTGCGGGATCATGCCGTGCATGAGTGATGACCACGCACGCGTACAGGAGTTCTTCACCGCTCGGGCCGCCGACTGGGACCGGAGGTTCCCGGACGACGGTCCCGCGTACGCCGCCGCCGTCGCCGGCCTCGGGCTGCGGACCGGTGACCGGGTCCTGGACGCGGGATGCGGCACGGGGCGGGCCCTGCCGGCACTGAGGTCGGTGGTGGGTGACGCGGGGACGGTGGTGGGCGTCGATCTGACCCCGGCGATGCTGGCGGCCGCCGTACGGGCCGGGCGGGAGCGGGCCGGTCGACTGCTGCTCGCCGACGTGGCACGGCTGCCGATGCGCGACGCGTCGTTCGACGCCGTGTTCGCCGCAGGCCTTGTCTCGCATCTGCCCGATCCGGCTGGAAATCTACGGGAGTTGGCGCGTGTCGTGCGCTCTGGTGGCGTCCTCGCGCTGTTCCATCCGATCGGCCGGGCGGCCCTCGCCGCGCGCCAGGGCCGCCCTCTCACTTCTGGGGATCTGCGCGCCGAAGCGAATCTGGGACCGCTGCTCGCGCGTTCCGACTGGCGCATGACGTCGTACGTCGACGAGGACACGCGGTTCCTGGCACTGGCCGTGCGTGAGCCCTGAGCAGGACCGGGCGAGCGGCACACGCGCAGGTCCGCGTGTGCTTCGCACTCGTGACAACTGGTGCGTGAGCGCATTAGGGTGCGCGGAGCGCCGAGGGGCGAGCAGAGAGGAGGAGGGCAATGGCCGGGACGGATGAGGACGTCGTGACTGTCGAGGACGATGCGCTGTATGTGCTGACGGCAATCCTGTTGACGCCTGCGAACTTCCCCAGTGTGCTGGGCGACGACTATCCGGCGGCCTGCGCGGCTCTGGGACTGGCGCCTCTCGCGGACGGGTACGGCCTTGTGATCGGTCAGGACAGTGAGGGCGCACGGTGGACGGTCGTCGTCGACGACGTGTCACTGGTCGCCGTCGCCATCGCCTCCTGGGACTGCGGGATGGAGTACGACCTGTCGCCCGACGAGCGGTCGGTCGTCGCCGCACTGCCCGGCTGGCCCCTCGCGGTCGCCGTAGCGGCGCCCGGGGTGCCCGCACCACATGATCCGCCGCCCGAGCTCACGGACCGGCCTCCGCTGGCCCCACCGGACACCACCGTCTGGGGTCCGGCTCAACGTCGGCTCGGTGCCGACGAGATCGCACTGCAGTGGGCGGCCTGGCGGTCGCAGATCGACGACGACGTCTCCGCTCAAGCGGGAGGAAACACCACAGCCGACAGCTCCGGCACGACCGGGGACGCCTCACCCTCCGAAGTGGGCGCCGGGAGCAGCGGAGCCGGGCAGGGTGACGCGGGTGCGGGCGCACCTGCCGGAAACGGCGGGCAGGGGGCGCCGGGAAGCAAGTCCCGTGAAATCCGCCGCGTCCTCGCCGAGGCGCGGGCCTATGCGGACAATCCTCCGCCGCTGGGCCGGGTCCGTTCCTCCTTCGCGTCCGACAACGCGCGTACGTTGCGGGCCGACGGTCCGGGCTGGTCCTTGGTCGCCCGGACCGACGACATGGCGTTCCTTCTGCTGGACGACGAGCCCGGGGAAATCCTCCCTGTGGGGCGCGGCCCCGAGCTGCCGGGCCTGCTGGAGGCTCTGGACAGGATGGCGGTCCGCCCGGCCTGAGCGTGAACCGGCGAACACTACGTAGTGGTTCCGGGCCGACGAGCCGCACGACCGCCCCCCGACCCGCCTGACCGGCGACCCGGTCCGCCTCACGGGCACTCCCGTCGGCTCGGGCGCGCCTCGGTGATGTGGGGGTCAGGACTCCCCGACCATGCCCGGGGTTTCGGTCAGCGCCCGAGTTCCTTGCGCGACACACGCCGCAGCCGACGACGCTGCGAGGGGTCCAGGGCCAGGTACGCGGCCGCCGGTATCCCCAGGACGATCAGCAGAGCCGCCCACCAGGGCAGCCAGATCCACAGGATGAGGCCGACGAGCACTCCGCCCACGGCGATCTTCGCGTTCCTCGACATGTGTCGCCTCCTGCGCGGCAGCTGCCGCTCCTTGTCCGGACTCCGCCCGGACCCTTTCCAGAACTGCCCTCGGCCGTCTGCGCCGGCCCCTGGTGCGGAGTCTGCTCCGGCCCTCTGTGCAAAGAACGGGTGCGGGCCTTGTGCGGTTCCTTCCGCGACCCTGACACATCCCTGATCGCACCCCTGAGCCGACCCTGAGCCACACCCCCCAGTCTCCCCCCATACGCGCGTCCTTCACCTCCGGCGGAATCCGCGGGAACACCGTCCTCTCATCGGCGGAGCCGGGCACCTCGAGCGCGGGAAGCGCTTGCGGCGTAGCGGCGTCCGAACGCGGGTCGGGGCGGTCTGACACACCCACGTGTCGGACCGCCCTTTTCCCCTCCCCCGTTCCCCACTCCCCCGTGTGCGGGGCGTGCGGTCAGCCGCGCGCACCCAGCAGGTGGTCCATGGCCAGCTGGTCCAGCCGCTCGAAGGCCATGCCGCGGGCGGCGGCCGTGTCCACGTCGAACTCCTCGAAGGCGGTCCGGTCGGCGAGCAGCGCCTGGAGACCGTCGGCCGCGGTCTGCTGCGTCAGCTCGTCCAGCCGCGAGGCACGCAGGGCCTCCTGGACCTCCGGATCCGCGCGGAAGGCGGCCGCGCGCTCCTTGAGGATGAGGTAGTTGCGCATGCAGCCGGCGGCGGACGCCCACACGCCGTCGAGGTCCTCGGTCCGCGGCGGCTTGAAGTCGAAGTGCCGCGGGCCGTCGTAACCGGCGCTCTCCAGGAGGTCGACCAGCCAGAAGGCGGCACGCAGGTCACCGGCGCCGAAACGCAGGTCCTGGTCGTACTTGATGCCGGACTGACCGTTGAGGTCGATGTGGAACAGCTTGCCCGCCCACAGCGCCTGGGCGATGCCGTGCGGGAAGTTCAGGCCGGCCATCTGCTCGTGACCGACCTCAGGGTTGACGCCGTACATCTCCGGGCGCTCCAGGCGCTCGATGAACGCGAGGGCGTGACCGACCGTGGGCAGCAGGATGTCGCCGCGGGGCTCGTTGGGCTTGGGCTCGATGGCGAAGCGGAGGTCGTAGCCCTGGGAGACGACGTACTCGCCGAGGAGGTCGAACGCCTCCTTCATGCGGTCGAGTGCGACACGCACGTCCTTGGCGGCGCCCGACTCGGCGCCCTCACGGCCGCCCCATGCCACGTAGGTCTTCGCACCCAGCTCGGCCGCCAGGTCGATGTTGCGGATCGTCTTGCGCAGCGCGTAGCGGCGCACATCCCGGTCGTTCGCGGTGAACGCGCCGTCCTTGAAGACGGGGTGCGTGAAGAGGTTGGTGGTGGCCATCGGCACCTTCATGCCGGTGGCGTCCAGGGCCTGCCGGAAGCGCTTGATGTGGGACTCGCGCTCGGTGTCGCTCGACCCGAAGGGGATCAGGTCGTCGTCGTGGAAGGTGACTCCGTGGGCACCGAGCTCGGCGAGGCGCTGCACGGACTCGACCGGGTCCAGGGCGCGGCGGGTCGCGTCCCCGAAGGGGTCCCGACCCTGCCAGCCGACGGTCCACAGGCCGAAGGTGAACCTGTCCTCGGGGGTGGGCTGGTAGTTCATGCCACGGCTCCTTGCATGCTGGGGACTATTCGTCATGGCGCTTTACAAATTAGTATGCGATCGCAGCTCTGGGAAGACACCCGGGGGTGCCGTCTCCGGCGCAGGGGTCCGAAGGCGCGGGACACGCCTGGGCCGCGAGCGGTCCGGGACACGCGAACAACCAGGTCAGGTCGGCTCCCGCGAGCCGCGGGAAGAGGGAGAGCCCGATGTCAGCAGCCGAGGGTCCGCTCGTCGTCGGTGTGGACACATCCACCCAGTCCACCAAGGCGCTGGTCGTCGACGCGTCGACCGGGCGGGTGATCGCGAGCGGTCAGGCGCCGCACACCGTCTCGTCCGGGGCGGGCCGCGAGAGCGACCCGCGCCAGTGGTGGGACGCGCTGGGCGAGGCGCTGCGCCAGTGCGGTGACACGGCGCGCGAGGCGGCCGCGGTGTCGATCGGCGGCCAGCAGCACGGCCTGGTGACGCTCGACGCCCGGGGCGAGCCGGTGCGTCCGGCGATGCTGTGGAACGACGTCCGCTCGGCCGCCCAGGCACGCCGCCTGGTGGACGAGCTCGGCGGTCCCAAGGCGTGGGCGGAGCGCACCGGAAGCGTTCCGGGCGCCTCGTTCACGGTCACCAAGTGGGCCTGGCTCGCGGAGCACGAGCCGGAGGCGGCGGCCGCGACCGCGGCGGTGCGCCTGCCGCACGACTACCTCACCGAACGCCTCACGGGCGAGGGCACCACCGACCGTGGTGACGCCTCGGGCACGGGCTGGTGGGCGTCCTCGACGGAGGACTACGACGCGGAGATCCTCGCCCGCGTGGGGCTCGATCGGACGCTGCTGCCCCGCGTGGTCCGGCCCGGCGAGGTGGCCGGCACCGTGCGCGACGGCCACGACCTGCCGTTCGCCAAGGGCACTCTGGTAGCTTGCGGCACCGGCGACAACGCGGCGGCCGCACTGGGCCTCGGCCTGCGCCCCGGCACCCCCGTCCTGAGCCTGGGCACCTCGGGCACGGTGTACGCCGTCTCGACACGCCGCCCGGCCGATCCGACCGGCACGGTGGCGGGCTTCGCCGATGCCCGCGGTGACTGGCTGCCGCTGGCGTGCACGCTGAACTGCACCCTCGCCGTGGACCGGATCGCGGCCCTGCTCGGCCTGGACCGCGAGGCCGTCGAACCGGGCACCGGCGTCACCCTGCTGCCCTACCTGGACGGCGAGCGCACCCCCGCACTCCCCCACGCCTCCGGACTGCTGCACGGCCTGCGGCACGACACGACCCCCGGGCAGCTGCTCCAGGCGGCGTACGACGGCGCCGTCCACGCACTGCTGGGCGCCCTGGACCTGGTTCTGGACGAGGACGCGGACCGGGACACCCCCTTGCTCCTCATCGGCGGCGGCGCCCGGGGCGCGGCGTGGCAGCAGACGGTGCGCCGGCTGTCGGGCCGCCCGGTGCAGGTGCCCGAGGCGAAGGAACTGGTCGCGCTCGGCGCCGCCGCCCAGGCCGCCGGGCTGCTGACGGGCGAGGACCCGGCGGCCGTCGCGCGACGCTGGGACACCGCCCGGGGGCCCGTGCTGGAGTCCGTGGAACGGGACGAGGCGACGATGGAACGGATCACCGGGGTACTCTCCGACGCGGCCGCGTTGCTGGAGAAGGAGTCGCGCTGAGTGACCGGAGGCGCGGTTCCACCCCGTCCGTGCAAGCGGGCGCCGGGTGTGACCGGTGGACCGACGAGATGACGGGGGAGGCATGACCACACCGCTGCACGAGGCCCATCCGACCAGCCCCGGCCGTCGGCTGCCGGACACCCAGGCGGGCATGCGTCGGCGCAATCTGGCGCGCGTGATGCACACCGTCGGCGCGGACGGACCGCTGTCGCGCGCCGCTGTCGCCTCGCGCATCGGTCTGACCCGCGCGGCCGTGTCCACCCTGGTCGACGAGCTCATCCGGTCCGGGCTCCTGGAGGAACTGGGTCCGGAACGGCCCGGCAGGGTGGGGCGGCCGGGCTCGGCGCTGACGGTGAGCGGACACGGTCCGGCGGGCATCGGCGCGGAGATCGGCGTCGACCACCTCGCCGTGTGCGCGGTCGACCTGCGCGGCGAGGTGCGGGCCCGGGCGATACGGCACGGCACCAACCGCGGCCGTCCCGCCGAGCCCGTGCTCGGTGAACTGACCGCGCTGGTACGCCAGGTCGTCGCCGACGTCGAGCGGGAGGGCCTGTGGGCGGCGGGCCTCGCGGTCGCCGTGCCGGGCCTGGTCGCCCCCGACGCCCGTACCGTCGTCCGGGCCCCCAACCTGGGCTGGAGAGAGCTCGATCTCGCCCCGCTGCTTCCCGCCGGGCTACCACTGACCGTCGACAACGAGGCCAACTTCGGCAGTCTGGCGGAGCTCTGGCTCGGTGAGGGCACGCCCCGCGACTTCCTGCACGTGTCCGCCGAGATCGGCATCGGTGGCGCCGTCGTCGTGGACGGGCGGCTGCTACGAGGGACGCGGGGGTTCGCGGGGGAGCTGGGGCATGTCCCGGTCCGCCCCGAGGGGCCGGCCTGTGTCTGCGGTGGGCGCGGTTGTCTGGAGCAGTACGCCGGTGAGGAGGCGGTACTGCGCGCGGCCGGACTGGAGCCGCGGGAGGACCGGGTCGGGCTGCTGGGCGAGCGAGCCGCCGCGGGCGACGCCGACGTACGGCGGGCGCTGCGCGGGGCGGGCACGGCGCTCGGCATCGCGCTGACCGGCGCGGTCAACCTTCTCGACCCCCAGGCGGTCGTGCTGGGCGGGGCGCTGTCCGGTCTCGCGCCCTGGCTGCTGCCGGCGCTGGAACGGGAACTGGACCGCCGCACGGCCGGGTCCGCCTGCCCCGTGACCGTGTCCCGGCTCGGTCCGCAGGGGCCTCTGCTCGGGGCAGCGCACTCGGTGGCCCGGGCGGTCCTCGACGATCCGGCGGCCGTGGCGGAACGCGGGTGACCTACGCGAGCCGGAGGAGCCCCCACTCACTCGTGTGAGTGAGGGAGATATCCACAATTCGAGGGTTGTCCACCGATTCCCGTGCCGTTCCCCTGTCCTCCCGACGAGCGCCGTACCGTGATTCCCGCGAGGCACGCAGGCTCGACGAGGCACCTCCCGGCGAGCCTCGTGCCGCCGCGCACCGCACCACCCCTCGCGCGGCTCGCCTTCACCCCTCACCCCTCACGGAACAGGGACTCGATCATGGAACGAGGCTTCTCCCCCCTCCACAGGCGACTGTTACTGAAGAGCGCCGTGCTCGCCGCCGTCACCCACCCGCTGCTCCCCACGTCGTCGGCGGGCGCGCGAACCCGCACGGTCGACTACCCGAACGCCGAATGGGCGGCCGCGAGCAGCTCCAACTACACCGCTTCCAGCCGCCCGGCGAGCTACCCGGTCGATCACGTCGTCATCCATGTCACCCAGGAGACCTACGCCGACACCCTGAAGATCTTTCAGGATCCGAAGAAGCAGGTCTCCGCGCACTACGTCGTGCGGTCGGCCGACGGGCACGTGGCGCAGTGCGTAAGGGAGCACGACATCGCCTGGCACGCGGGGAACTGGGACTACAACACCCGCAGCATCGGCATCGAGCACGAAGGCTGGGTGGACCAGCCGGCGTACTTCACCGACGCACTGTACGAGGAGTCTGCCGGACTCACGGCCGCGCTGTGCGACACCTACGACATCCCCAAGGACCGTTCCCACATCCTCGGGCATGCCGAGGTGCCGGGCACGGACCACACCGATCCCGGATCCCACTGGGACTGGACGCGCTACATAAGACTCGTCAACAACGCCTGACCCGCCGCCGTCCGCTCGACGGTGCCGGTCCGCGTCCCTTCGCACGGATACCCGTCGAAACGGTTGTCGGCGTCCGATTGCGGAGTGACGATGTGCCCAATGAGTGACGATGTGCGCAGCCCCACGCCGCGCACCGCTCGCACTGCCTCGCATCCCTCCACACAGCATCGCGCCGCACCACCTTCCGGGAGGCCGACTTGACCGATCCCTGGGTGGCCCTGGAACCGGGTGCCGACCCCGTCGCGCGGGTCCGGGCCCTGCGGCAGGCCCATGACACGTTCACGCGGGCCGGCACGGTGCCGCGGCCGGTGCGGTCCGTGGTCGCCGACTCGTGGCGGCGCTCGGCACGGGCCGGGGTGGGGCCGGACGGCACAGCGGACGTGGAACTGTCCGGGACGGACCTCGGCGCCTACCGGGCGGAACATCCACTGGCAACGGTGATGCCCCTCTTCCGGGAACTGCTGGGTTCGTTCGCGGCGGACGGCGAACACCTCCTGGCGGTGTGCGACGCGCAGGGCAGACTGCTGTGGGTGGAAGGGCATCCGGCGACCCGGCGGCAGGCGGACCGGATGAACTTCGTCCCGGGCGCCCGCTGGGCGGAAAGCGCCGTCGGCACCAACGCGCCGGGAACGGCGGTGGCCGTCGACCGGCCGGTGCAGGTCTTCGCGGCCGAGCACTTCAGCCGTCGGGTGCAGCCGTGGACGTGCGCGGCGGCGCCGGTGCACGATCCACGGACGGGACGGGTGCTCGGCGCCGTCGACATCACCGGCGGAAACGGACTGGCGCATCCGCACAGTCTGGGCTTCGTACAGGCCGTGGCCCGGGCCGCTGAGTCGCAACTGTCGCTGCTCCGACCGCCGGGACCCGCCGCGGACACGGTCGAGCTGTCGGCGCTGGGCCGGGACGAGGCGCGGTTGCGGATACGCGGACGGACGCTGCGGCTCAGTCGTCGGCACAGCGAGATCGTCGTCCTGCTGGCCCGTCATCCGGAGGGGCTGAGCGGGGACGAGTTGCTGTGCGCCCTGTACGAGGACGAGTCGGTGACCCCGGTGACGCTGCGTGCCGAACTGGCCCGGCTGCGCCGGATCCTCGGGCCGGACCTGCTGGCCTCACGGCCGTACCGGCTGACGGCGGCGATCGAGTCCGACGTCACCGTCGTGGAACGTCGGCTGGAGACCGGTGCGGTGGCCGGCGCGGTCCTCGCCTACGTCGGTCCACTGCTGCCCGCCTCGCAGGCACCGGCGGTGGTACGGCTGCGGCGGCTGCTTGCCGACGGGCTGCGTGCGGCACTGCTGGCCCGACGCGATCCGGACCTGCTCGCCGGCTGGGCACACGCCGCGTGGGGCGAGGACGACCTGGAGGTGTGGCGCGCGCTGGCGACGCTGCGCCCTACGCCGACGGTCCGCGTCCATCTCCACCGGTTGGAGACGGAACTGGCGGCACCGGGGGGTGGGGGCGACGTGAGGGTGGGGTGAGGGGTGGGAGGGGGCGGGGAGGGGGAGGGGCCCCACCCCCACTCCATTCCCCGCCCCCCACTCCCCGCCCCCTCCCCTACGCAACCTCCCTGCAACCTCTGCCTCCATAGCGTCAGTTCGGGAGCTGCCCGGTGGTGGGCGGTGCTTCGTTCGGGAGGTAGAGCGGTATGACCCGTTATTCAGCGCCGGGGACCGAGGGCGCGGTTGTCTCCTACCAGGGGCGCTACGACCACTTCATCGGCGGTGAGTACGTGCCGCCCGCCCGGGGGCAGTATTTCGAGAACCCGAGCCCGGTGAACGGGCAGCCGTTCACGGAGATCGCAAGGGGCACCGCCGAGGACGTCGAGCGCGCGCTGGACGCCGCGCATGCCGCGGCCCCCGCCTGGGGTCGCACGTCGGTGACCGATCGCTCCGATGTTCTCCTGCGCATCGCCGACCGGATGGAGGCGAACCTGGAGCGGTTGGCGGTCGCGGAGAGCTGGGAGAACGGCAAGCCGGTGCGGGAGACGCTGGCCGCGGACATTCCGCTGGCCATCGACCACTTCCGCTACTTCGCGGGCGCGATCCGGGCGCAGGAGGGTTCGCTCGGGGAGATCGACGACGACACGGTGGCGTACCACTTCCACGAGCCGCTGGGCGTGGTCGCTCAGATCATCCCGTGGAACTTCCCGATCCTGATGGCGACCTGGAAGCTCGCCCCGGCGCTGGCCGCGGGCAACACGGTGGTGCTGAAACCCGCGGAGCAGACCCCGGCGTCGATCCACTACTGGCTGAGTCTGGTCTCCGACCTGCTGCCGCCGGGTGTGGTGAACGTCGTGAACGGTTTCGGGGTCGAGGCGGGCAAGCCGCTGGCGTCCAGTCCGCGGGTGGCGAAGGTGGCGTTCACGGGGGAGACGACCACTGGCCGGCTGATCATGCAGTACGCGTCGGAGAACATCACACCCGTCACGCTCGAACTGGGCGGCAAGTCGCCGAACGTCTTCTTCGACGACGTGTCGTCCGCGCGTGACGACTTCCTCGACAAGGCGCTCGAGGGCTTCACCATGTTCGCTCTCAATCAGGGCGAGGTGTGTACGTGCCCCTCGCGCGCGCTGGTGCAGCGGGGCCACTACGCCGAGTTCATGGAGGCGGCGGTGGCGCGTACCGAGCGGATCACCACGGGGCATCCGCTGGACACCGACACCATGATCGGAGCACAGGCGTCCAACGATCAGTTGGAGAAGATCCTCTCCTACCTGGACATCGGCCGTCAGGAGGGGGCCCGCGTCCTGACCGGGGGCGAACGCATTCAGTATGAGGGCGAGTTGAAGGGCGGCTACTACGTCCAGCCGACGATCTTCGAGGGCGACAATCGGATGCGGATCTTCCAGGAGGAGATCTTCGGACCGGTGGTGTCGGTGACGTCGTTCGACGACTTCGACGACGCTGTCAAGATCGCCAACGACACCCTGTACGGGCTGGGCGCGGGCGTGTGGACCCGGGACGTCAACACGGCATACCGGGCGGGTCGCGCGATCCAGGCGGGACGTGTGTGGACCAACTGCTACCACACGTATCCGGCGCACGCGGCGTTCGGCGGCTACAAGGGTTCCGGCATCGGTCGCGAGACGCACAAGATGATGCTGGAGCACTACCAGCAGACGAAGAACCTCCTCGTGTCGTACTCGCCGAAGAGGCTGGGCTTCTTCTGACACCTACGAAAAGGCGCCTGCCCAGATGTTCGACCCGTCGTGCGCCCTTCGCTCGGCCCGCTCTCGAACGGGCCCGGAGCACGGGCGGGGCAGAGGTACCGGCGGCATCCTCTGCCTGTCGGGCGGCCTTTCTCCCCGACCTCGCGAAGGTCGGGGAGATGCGACGGGTAGCCGGGGTGTGCCTGCGGCGCTGCCGTGTTCCGGAGCCGGTCGCGGGGCTCGTCGTGCCGGCCGCTTCGGAGCTGGTCACCAACGCCCTGGTCACGGTGAGGACGAAGTCGTGCTTCGCGTCACGGCGGGCGTCGACGTCGGACGTGTCCCTGTATCCGACCGCGACCGGGCGCCCGCTGTGCCCAAGGGGGCCGGACCTGACGGTGGATCGGGGCGCGAGGGATCCTGCTGGTCGGTGCGATCTCACACGCATGGGAGAGCAGCGACGAGGAGACGTGGCTGAGTCCCGAGGCGCGAGAGCTGCAGCGCGAGCCTGACCTCCAGTTGATTCCGACGATGTGGACGGCAAGCCGGGCGGCTCAGTCGCTTCTGTCATACAGGGCGCTCCGAGGGCCGTTCGCCTTGCCTTCGCCCAGTAATTGGGTTCGAGCATCTCGCCGGGCCAGGCGGGCTGACGGACCGGGCCACGAGGCCCCATCTGGTCGCAGTACGGTGCCACGTCGATCACGGGCGTTCCGTCTACAGCGTCGAAATCGGTGACCCAGAGGTTTCGTCCCTCGGCCTTGAGCAGCCGCGGGTGGCTGATCGCCAGTTGATTGGGCCGCCGATGGTTGCGGTGGACGAAGGTACCGGTCGGCGGCCGGTCCGGATTACCGCGGGGGCTGCGTGCGTGGAGCTGAACGTCCTCCGGTCGCGCCAGATGGAAGACCCAGGTCACCGTCAGGTGGGAGAACCCTTCGATTCCCTGCAGCGTCTCAAGGGGTTACGCCTCGTTGAGACGGATGACCGACTCGACCCCGCCCTGGTGATCGTCCTGAACGCGGGTGTGGCCCCCGACCACCGTTGCGCTCGATTCGACCTCGTACGTCGCCATCGGTGCTCGTTCCTCTCCAGCGGGGTCGCGTGTGCAGCATGTGCCGTCAGCAGCGTCTGCGGACCTGTCCTGTGGTCAGCGTGTGGGGCGGCATTCCCCGCGTCCGGCGGTCCGGTGTCCGACGTCTCATCCACGCCGCTCGGGGGCCTCGTCGGTCATCTGTCCTGCCGTACTCGACCTGCCCGGACGGTGAGCGGCTGAGGCAGAGGGCCATTGGGGAGGAACGGCATGCCGGAGACCGTGGCGTCGTCACAGGGGTGTCGCCTCACGATCTCTCGGCCCGAGGTCGCCTCGCTGTGGGGGGCTCCTCGCCGGGAGGGGCCCGGGCCGGTCTCCATGACAACGCGCCGCACCGGAGGGAGCCCGGAACGGGGCCACCGGCCACTGGGCGGGAGCTCCCGGGACGGACTCGGCTCCGTGTGCGCCGGCGTCAGTGTGTCGCGCTCCGGATGCCGAGGACGTCGTAGAGGTGCTCTCCGTGGGCCCATCGTTTCAGTTCCGGGCGGCCCATGAGGATGAGCTGGTGATGCCGGGCGAAGTCGATCGCCGGCTGTGTGAAACCGTTGAGCGCGATCATGATCGGGAGGTCGGCTCCGTGGTGCGGGCGGGCTGTCCCGTTGAACTTCTGCACGTGACCTGATCCGACTGGGCTCCGATACTGCTTGCACTGCACGATCAGGAGGCGGTCATCGTCATCGCGGGCAGTGACGTCCGCTCCGAGGTCACCGGCGCCGCCGACCCGCTCGGGACGCCGGAATCCGTCACGGGCCAGGAGATCAGTGCACGCCTGCTCGAAACCCGTCGCGCTCATCGCCGCAAGCTGCTTCATCCTGAAGGTCAGCGCATCCGCTTCGATCGCATCGCCAGCGGGAGCGGGAGCGGGAGCGGCGAACCTGTCGTCCGCGCAGGTGCGGGCGTAGGCACCGAACAGGAAAGACAGGATTCCGCCGAGCAGGAGCAGCATGAACAGTCCGCCGACCACGAAGAGCCCGGTCCACCACGGGTGATCGTCTATCAGCCCCCACACATCCACGGTGATCCACTGACCGACGTCCTCGGTGAGCCACTCCCAGAGCATCTTGCCGACGGCCAGCGCGAGGACCACGTAGAGCAGGAACTTCAGCAGCGGGTCGAGCGACCCGTCCTCGTCGAACACCACACCTCCAGACGTCTTGTGCAGCGATCACGCTCTCTGCCGGTCATGCCGCACGCCTGAATCGGCTCGGGCGGGAGCGCGCCGCCAGTCCGAGGAGTTCGTGCAGAGCGGCACCGTCCTCGGCCCAGCGCCGAAGCTTTTCCCGGTCGATCCAGTGGACGCCGTGCCGGTCACCCCATGCCATGGCATCGCGGGTGAACGCCCCGTTGGTGACGACGACAGCGTGATCGGCTCTGTGGACCGGCCCGGCCGTCCCCTTCACCGCGTACATCACAGCTGAGCCCACTTTCCCGCCCACGCGGGTGTGCTTGGCCTGCACCACGATCCGGCCGCGCTGCGGACGGTCACCGATGACGTCGGCGGCCTGGTCGCCGGCGCCACCCACTCTGCGGGCCGGCCAGCCGTCGCGGACCAGCAGATCCCGCAGGGCGTACTCGAAGCGGCGGTCGTCCATGGTGTCGAACTCCGCAAGCGTGATCCGCAGAGTGGCCAGCCGTTCCCTCTTCCGACGCCGCATCGTGGTCGCCTGCCTGATCCGCCACGCGGCGACGGCTCCCGTGAGCAGGGCGAGAGCCGGCAGAACAGGCCAGGCCGCCTTCAGTGTGCCGACCGCCATGGCCGCCGTCCGCGCCAGCAGGACGAGCACAGCCAGGGCGACCACAGCCGCTGCGACCAGTTCCGCGGCTCCGCGAGGGCACCTCAGACGCATGCCTCCCATCAGCGGTCGGCCGTCGCGCCGGCCGTCGGCTTCGGATCCGCCGGCGGTGTCGTGGCGGTGGACTCACTGAACCCGAACACCTGCCCCCACAGCCACACGCCGGCCAGTAGTCCGGCAAGCATCCAACCGCTCATGCGCTTGGCGCTCCTGGGCTTCGGATTGCGACGGATGTGTCCCCGTACCCGGTGGAACCCGTCCGGCACCTTCGACATGTTTCCCCTCCCGTCGGGTAAGCCGCGAAGCACGGCTCATCCCAACAAAAGGGTGTAGCAGTGGGCACTGACAGCAGCTGACGGGCCATCACGGCGCGACCCCCCGGTCGAGTCACCATCAAGCCAGGAGAGCCCATACCGTCGGGCCGATTCACGGGGCGGCGAGCCCGAGGCAGCTCAGCTGGGCGAATGCCCTTATCGGCTCCCGCGCGGTTCACCACGGCCCTTGCCGCAGGCGCGCACGCGGGGAGCGTGACCGTCCGTCCCTCACCTGCGGAAACAGCCCCGGTCACGCCCGGCGGAGCTCTGCCGACGAATGGCGTGAAGCAGCGGAGCGCACTCACAGCCGTGGTGCGCCGGCGCCGCCCCTTCGAACCGTGGTTCCGCGACCCAGTCCAGCCTTGGTGCGACCCGGTCGGCCCCTCCGCCCGGCAGCCCCTCCGCCCGGTGACTCGACTCAGGGAGCCGGAGTCAGCCGCCGCGTCGCACCCGAGCCGCCTTGCGGGCCTCAGCGAGTTTGCGGGCCTCGTCGTTCTTGCGGGACGGCCTGCCGCCGGCCGAGCCGTTCTCGGGGCCCTTGGCGCTGCCCAGGCCGCGGAAGGGGATGTTGTGGTTCTTGGGACTCGACGCGGCCGCCGCGCGGTCGAGAGGTTTCCCGGAGGGGGTCCTGGCGCCGGTGATCCGGCTCAGCTCCGCTTCACCGGAGCGCACCTTGGTGACCTTGGGGGTGACATCGGCGTCCGCCATGACCTGGCTCGCCTCGCGGCGCTGCCCCGGAAGGACGAGGGTCACGACGGTGCCGGAGCGGCCGGCCCGTGCCGTGCGGCCCGCGCGGTGCAGGTAGTCCTTCGGGTCGGTGGCCGGGTCGACGTTGACCACGAGGTCGAGGTCCTCGACGTGCAGGCCGCGGGCGGCGACGTTCGTCGCGACGAGGGAGGTGATCTGCCCGTTCTTGAAGCGGGCCAGGGTCGCGGTGCGCTGTGGCTGGGATTTCCCGCTGTGCAGTGCGGCGGCGGCCACGCCGTTGGCCCGTAGGTGCCGTGTGAGCTGGTCGACGCCGTGCTTGGTGTCGAGGAACAGCAGGACGCGGCCGTCGCGGGCGGCGATCTCCGTGGTCACGGCGTATCGGTCCGGGCCGTGCACGACGAAGACGTGGTGCTCGATCGCGGCGACCGCGCTCGACGAGGGGTCGACGGAGTGGACGGCGGGGTCGCGCAGATAGGCCCGCACCAGTTGGTCGACGTCACGGTCGAGGGTCGCGGAGAACAGCATCCGCTGCCCGTCGGTGCGCACCTGGTCCAGGATGCCGGTGACCTGGGGCAGGAATCCCAGGTCGCACATCCGGTCGGCCTCGTCCACGACCGCGATGCCCACGCGTCCCAGTCGGCAGCCCTTGCGCTCGACGAGGTCGTGCAGCCGGCCGGGGGTGGCGACGACGATCTCGGCGCCGTCCCGCAGTGCGGCGGCCTGCCGTCCGACGGAGACTCCCCCGACGACGGTCACGAGCCGCAGCCGCAGCGCCTCGGCATACGGGGTGAGTGCCTCGCCGACCTGCTGCGCGAGTTCTCTGGTGGGCACCAGCACGAGCCCCAGCGCCTCCTTGGGCTGTGCGCGCCGCCCGGCCGTCCGGGCGAGCATCCCCAGGCCGAAGGCGAGCGTCTTGCCGGATCCGGTGCGGCCGCGGCCCAGGACGTCCCGTCCCGCGAGCGCGTCCGGCAGTGCCGCGGCCTGGATGGGGAAGGGGACGGTCATACCGTGGTCGTCGAGCACCCGCAGGACCTCGGGCGGCAGCCCCAGCCCCGCGAAGGACGCCACGGCGGGCACCGTGGAAGCGGCCTCCGCCGCTTCCGGCGCCTCGGACGCGGACGCCTCCGACACCTCGGGCGCTTCGTCCTGGGGCCGAACGTCGGCACGTGTTGATTCGCTCACTGAGAGCCTTCCTCCGAAGGGACCGTACCGGGGAAGGCGCGGCGGGGACGCGTCACCGGTCGGGGCGCCCCTCGGGACCCCAGGACAGCGACTGCAAATGAACGACGTTAGCACGTGGCACGTCGCCCGGGCTTCCGCGGTACGCACGGCGGGCACTCCGCCGGCGGGCCGGAGTCACCGTGCCGGCGGCGGGCCCGAGTCACCGTGCCGGCCGGCTGTACCCCGGCCGGCCCAGATCATCACGCCGACGGGTCCGTGCGGGGCGGTGCCGTGGAGGCGCGTACGACGAGTGCGGTGGCGAGTTCGATGTGGTGGGACTCGATCGTGTCGCCGTTGGCCAGCCGGAGGGCGGTGCGCAGGGCCGCGCCGCCCATCTCCCGCAGCGGCTGACGCACGGTGGTCAGTGGCGGTGACGCCATCCGGGCCAGGCTGGTGTCGTCGAATCCGACCACGCTGACGTCCTCGGGCACGCGCATGCCTCGGACGCGGGCGGCCTCGATGGCGCCGACGGCGATGTCGTCGTTGCCCGCGAAGATCGCCGTCGGAGGCTCCGGGAGATCCAGGAGGGCGGCGGCACCGTTCAGCCCGGTCGCATACGTGAATTCGCCGGGCCGGATGTAGACGTCGGGCACCTTCGCCCCCTCCGCCTCCATGGCCGCGCGGTAGCCGTGCATACGTGCCTGGTTGCAGACGGCCATGGTGGGTCCGCCGAGATAGGCGATGCGGCGGTGGCCCAGGGAGAGCAGGTGCTGGGTCGCGGTCAGGCCGCCGGCGAAGTTGGTCGCGCCGACGCTGTGCACTCGGCTGTCCGGCAGGTGCAGGGGGTCGAGGACGACCAACGGCAGTCCGGACCTGGCCAGTTCGTTCAGGTGTGCCGCGGTGTACACGCTGGTGACCGCGATGACGGCGCGGCGTCCGGCGGAGACCAGGTCCCGGGCCCAGTGCGGAGCGCTGGTGGCCTTGCTGACCACCACCGAGGCGCCCAGTTCGGCCGCGGAGTCGATGATGCCTTCGAGGGTCTCGGCCACGTACGACCTGAGGCCGCCCTGGAACTGCACCTCGATGGTGGGGATGTCGGCTGCCTCGGTGTGACGGAACACGGGCGCGAGGTAGTGGTGCTGGTGCAGCAGTTCCTGCACTCGCGTGCGGGTGTGCGGCGCCACGTCACCGCGGCCGTTGACCACTTTCGACACGGTAGCGACGGAGACTCCGGCCGCCTGGGCGATGTCCGCCAAAGTGGTGCGCCTGGCGTTCGGTCGCATCGGTTCCTCTCCGCTGTACGTCTGTACGTCCACCCGCGCGGTGCTCCGCCGGACGGGCCGGCGGCGAGGGTGGAACCGATCAACCGTACGGCACCCCGTCACCGGGCCGGTCCACAGAGGCCATGGCATCGTATCCCACCCTCCACCAGCAGGTTTCGAAAAGTTTCGGATTTCGACAAGGCTTTCCGGAGGGTGTTTCCTGACGATAAAAACCATTTGACACAAGGGAATAACGCTACTGCACACGTCTTGACAGGGCTTCAGCCCGAAACCTAATTTGCACGCACAGAGCTTCGGGCAAGGCTGTTTCGAAAACCTTTCACCATGACTGGCCACGGCTGGCCACGACTGGACACGACCGACCATGACTCATCGTGACTGACCATGACTCACATGACTCACGAGAAGCCGCTGGCTCTCGAGTGCGGAGAAAAGACATGGCGCTCTCCCGACGTACCCTTCTCGGCCTGGCCGCCGGCGTACCGGCCTCCGCGGCCCTGGCGGCCTGCGGCTCTTCCGGACCCGGCTCCGGCAAAGGGGCCACGTACTGGTACCTGAACGGCCAACCGCAGGAAGGCGTCAGGGCCGGGGCGGTGGACGCGTTCAACAAGGCCCATTCCAAGACGCAGATCAAGGACACGACCTACCAGAACGACGCGTACAAGACGAAGATCAAGACCGCCATCGGTGCCGGGAAGGCGCCCACCATCATCTGGGGCTGGGGCGGCGGGACGCTGCGCACCTACGTGGCGGCGGGGCAGGTCGAGGACCTCACGTCGTGGTTCGACTCCCACTCCGACATCAAGAAGCGGCTGTTCCCCTCCTCGTTCGGCGCGGCGACCGTCGACGGCAAGATCTACGCGATGCCGTGCGAAACGGTGCAGCCGATCATCCTCTACTACAACAGGAGGGTCTTCGAGAGGATCGGCGCGGAACCGCCGAAGTCGTGGGACGACATCATGGCGCTGGTCCCCAGGTTCAACGCGAAGGGCATAGCGCCGTTCTCCCTCGGCGGTCAGTCCCGCTGGACGAACATGATGTGGCTGGAGTTCCTGTTCGACCGCATCGGCGGTGCGCAGCTGTTCCAGTCGATCGCCGAGGGCGAGAAGAACGCCTGGTCCCAGCCGGACGCCATCGACGCGCTGACCAAGGTGCAGGACCTGGCCAAGGCGCACGGGTTCGTCAAGGGCTTCTCGTCGATCACCGCGGACTCCAACGCCGACCAGGCGCTGCTGTACACGGACAGGGCCGCGATGATGCTGCACGGCGCCTGGTCGTACGGCATCCAGAAGAACGACGGCAAGAAATTCGTCTCCAGTGGCGCGCTGGGTTACATGACCTTCCCGCCGGTGGAGGGTGGCAAGGGCGATCCGAGCGACACGGTCGGCAACCCCGCGCAGTACCTGTCGATCTCCTCGAAGGCGAGTGCCGAGCAGAAGAAGGTGGCCAGGGACTTCTTCGCCACGGGTGTCCTGCAGGACGAGGAGGTGAAGAAGTGGATCGACAACGGGTCGGTGCCGATCCGGCTGGGCACGGAGAAACTGCTGGCCGCCTCGGACAGTGCCGACTTCCTGAAGTTCACCTATGACATCGCCAGCAAGGCGAAGGTGTTCGGGCAGTCCTGGGACCAGGCGCTGAGTCCGACGGCCGCCGAGACCCTGCTGGACAACATCGTGAAGTTGTTCCAGCTGTCGATCTCGCCGAAGCAGTTCGCCGACAACCTCAACGCGGTCACCGGCAAATGAGCGCGGTCAGCCATCGTCCTCCGCCGCGCCGTCAGCAGCGCGATGTCCTGCCGTGGCTGGTGGCTCCGGCACTGTTGATCTTCGTCGGATTCGCCGTGATCCCGCTTTTCGGGGTCTTCGCGCTGAGCTTCACCACGTGGGACGGGATCGGCGCCATCCACCCTTCGGGACTGACCAGTTGGCGTGCGGTGCTCACCCATCCGGGGCTGCCGCACGCGCTCTGGGTGACGTTCCTGGTGATGGCCGTGTCCTGGGCGTTCCAGACGCCGGCGAGCATCCTGATCGGTGTCTTCCTGGCGGGCGACCAGCGTTACCGAGCGGTGCTGGGCGTGGTGTACTTCGTGCCCCTGATGCTCAGCTCCGCGGCGATCGCGATCGCCTACAAGGCGCTGTTGAACCCGAACTTCGGCCTCGGTGCCGGGCTGGGCATCGATCTGCTGAGCCAGGACTGGCTGGGACGGCCGGGGTTGGCGTTCGGGGTGGTCGTCTTCGTCGTGTCGTGGCAGTTCGTCCCGTTCCATTCCCTGATCTACCAGGGGGGTGTGCAGCAGATCCCGAAGTCACTGTACGAGGCGGCGCAGTTGGACGGGGCGGGACGGGTCCGGCAGTTCTTCAGCATCACGTTGCCCCAGCTGAAGTACACGATCATCACCTCGTCGACGCTGATGGTGGTCGGGTCGCTGACCTTCTTCGACCTCATCTTCATCCTCACGGAGGGCGGCCCCGGCGATGCCACCCGGGTTCTGGCACTGGACATGTACAAGCGGGGGTTCCAGGCCAGCCTGATGGGCCCGGCCAGCGTCATCGCGGTCATCCTGGTCCTGGTGGGTCTGGCGCTGGCCCTGCTGCTGCGCCGGCTCGGCGGCCGGGACGCCGGGGCGAGCCAACTCGAGGGAGTCTGACGTGACCACCACGCTGCCCGGGCAGCGCCGCCCGCAGAAGTCCGCTCCCCGCGAGCGGCGCCCCGTCTCCTCCCGGCCGCGCCGTCGGCGCAACTGGTTCGGCGGGCTGGCCGGATGGCTCTGGCTGGTCGTCGTCGCCGTGCCCCTGTACTGGTCCTTCATCACCAGTTTCAAGGAGCAGAGCAACTATTACGCGAGCAATCCGCTGGTGCCCTCGGGGGATCCGACCCTGGACAACTACCGGCTGGTCATCGAGTCGGACTTCCTCAGCTATTTCCTGAACAGCGTCGTGGTCACCGTCGGTGCCGTGGTGCCCGCGGTGGTGGTGTCCTTCATGGCCGCCTACGCGATCGTGCGCGGGTGGCGCATGCGGTTCCTGCGGGCGGTCAACGGACTCTTCCTCATGGGCCTGGCGATTCCGCTGCAGGCGACGGTGATCCCGATCTATCTGATCATCATCAAGATGCACCTGTACGACAACCTGCTGGCGCTGATCCTTCCGTCGATCGCCTTCGCCATCCCGTTGTCCGTGCTGGTGCTCGCCAACTTCATCCGTGACGTGCCCAAGGAACTGTTCGACTCGATGCGGGTCGACGGTGCCACCGAGTGGACGACCCTGTGGCGGCTGGCGGCGCCGCTGACCCGGCCGGCGATCGTCACCGTGTCCATCTTCAACGCGCTGACGATCTGGAACGGGTTTCTGCTGCCGCTGATCCTCACCCAGAGCCCGGAGCGCCGGACGCTGCCACTCGCGCTGTGGACCTTCCAGGGCCAGTACGGGGTCAACGTTCCGGCCGTTCTCGCCGCCGTCGTCCTCACCACACTGCCCGTACTGATCCTCTACGTGTTCGGCCGCCGCCAGTTGCTGAGCGGTCTGACGGCCGGATTCAGTCGTTGACCCGTCATGTGCCCGGCGTCGACCCGTCACGTGCCGTCCGTCGACCCGTCGCACCGTCCGCCGAACCGGCCAGCCCCGTAGCACCCCGTAGCGACCCGTCGTTGCCCCGTCAATGCCCCGTCGTGCCCGCGTCCGCCGAGGGTCGACGGGCGTGGGAGGAAAGTGAACGCCGACATGGCTGTGCAGAACACCCCCGACCTCTCCCTCTGGAACGATCCCGCCGTCCCCATAGCCGCGAGGGTCGACGCCCTGATCGGGGCCATGACGCTCGAGGAGAAGATCGCCCAGCTCTACGGAGTGTGGGTGGGCGCCTCCGACCAGGGCGGTGAGGTGGCTCCCCATCAGCACGACATGGAGGAGCCCGTCGATCTCGACGCGCTGCTGCCCACCGGCCTGGGCCAGTTGACCCGGCCGTTCGGCACGCTTCCGGTCGATCCCGCGCTGGGCGCGCTGTCCCTCGCCCGCACCCAGGCCCGTATCGCCGCGACGAACCGTTTCGGCATCCCGGCGCTCGCCCACGACGAGTGCCTGGCGGGCTTCGCCGCCTGGGGGGCGACGGCCTACCCGGTCCCGCTGTCGTGGGGTGCCGCCTTCGATCCGGACACGGTGCGGCGGATGGCCGCCGCCATCGGCCGCGACATGGCCGCCGTCGGCGTCCACCAGGGGCTGGCGCCCGTCCTGGACGTGGTGCGCGACGCCCGCTGGGGCCGGGTGGAGGAGACCATCGGCGAGGACCCCTACCTCGTCGGCACCGTCGCCACCGCCTACGTCCAGGGCCTTCAGTCCGCGGGCGTCGTCGCCACCCTCAAGCACTTCGTCGGCTACTCCGCCTCCCGCGCCGGACGCAACCTCGCCCCGTCCTCCGTGGGGCCGCGGGAGCGCGCCGACGTGCTGCTGCCGCCGTTCGAGATGGCGGTCCGTGAGGGCGGCGTCCGGTCGGTGATGAACGCCTACACCGACACCGACGGCCTCCCCTCCGCCGCCGACGAGGAGTTGCTCACCGGGCTGTTGCGGGACACCTGGGGCTTCGACGGCACCGTCGTCGCCGACTACTTCGCCATCGCCTTCCTGAAGACCCTGCACGGGGTCGCGGGCGACTGGGCGGAGGCCGCCGGCGCGGCGCTGCGGGCCGGCGTCGACGTCGAACTGCCCACCGTCAAGACGTACGGCGCGCCCCTGGTGGAGGCCGTGACCGACGGCCGGGTGCCGGAGGCGTTGGTCGACCGTGCCGTGCGCCGGGTCCTCGCCCAGAAGGCGGTGCTCGGTCTGCTCGACCCGGACTGGGACCCCGTTCCGGCGGCGCTCGACGGGGTGGACGCGGACGATCCCGCCGCGCTGCGCGGGCGGATCGACCTGGACGGTCCGCAGAACCGCGCGCTGGCCCGGACGCTCGCCGAGAAGGCGGTCGTACTGTTGAGCAACGACGGCACCCTGCCGCTGGAACGGCCGCGCCGGATCGCCCTGGTCGGTCCCAACGCCGACGAGCCCGTCGCCGTGCTGGGCTGCTACTCCTTCCCCCAGCACATCGGCGTCCGCCACCCCGGAACCCCGCTCGGCATCGAACTGCCCACGCTGCGCGACACGCTGGCCGCCGAGTTCCCCGACACCGAGATCACCGTCGTCCGCGGCACCGGTATCGACGACGGGGATCTCTCCGGCGTCCCCGAGGCCGTGCGGGCGGCGCGGGAGGCCGACGTCGCGCTGGTGGTGCTCGGTGACCGGGCCGGGCTGTTCGGGCGGGGCACCAGCGGTGAGGGGTGCGACGTGGGGACGCTGGCCCTGCCCGGCGCGCAGCAGCAGTTGCTCGACGCGCTGCTCGACGGGGAGACGCCGGTGGTCACGGTGCTCCTCGCGGGGCGGCCGTACGCCCTCGGCCGTGCCGTGGCGGAGTCCGCCGCGATCGTGCAGTCCTTCTTCCCGGGCGAGGAGGGCACGCACGCGATCGCCGGGGTGCTCAGCGGCCGCGTCAATCCCTCCGGACGTCTCCCGGTCGGTGTGCCGCGCGATCCGGGCTCGCAGCCGTCGACGTACCTGGGGGCGCGGCTCGCCCACGTCAGCGGGGTGTCCAGCATCGACCCGACGCCGGCGTTCGCGTTCGGCCACGGGCTGTCCTACACACGGTTCGACTGGACGGACCTGGCGGTGGAGGTCCGACAGGCGCCCACGGACGGTGAGTTCGCCCTCGCCTTCACCGTGCGCAACGCGGGCGGGCGTGCGGGGACCGAGGTGGTCCAGCTCTATCTGCACGACCCGGTCGCCTCCGTGGTCCAGCCGGTGCAGCGCCTCATCGCCTACGCGCGCGTCGGCCTGGAGCCGGGCGAGGCCCGGCGGGTCCGGGTCACGGTCCCGGCGGACCTGGCCTCCTTCACCGGGCGCGACGGGCGGCGCGTGGTGGAACCGGGCGCGCTGGAGCTGCGGTTGGCCGCGTCCAGCGCGGATCCGCGGCTGACGGCCGAGGTGACGCTGACCGGGGCCGCCCGCCACGTGGACCACACGCGGCGCCTGCACTCCACGGTCGTACAGGAGCCGGTCACCCGGGCCTGACACGGGACGGACGCGGGCGGGGCACGGACGGTCCCCGCCCGCTCAGAGCAGGCCGCGCCGGGCGAGGTTGCGCATCAGCGCGCCCGCCCCGAACGTCCACGGCGCGGCCTGCTCGCTGGTGACGACGGTGTTGACCAGGGCGCCGAGCCTCGGACTGGAGATCCGTACGAGGTCGCCGTACTCGTGGGTGAAGCCGGCACCGGGCGCGTGCCGGTCCTCGGTGGGCGCGAACAGGGTTCCGGTGAACAGCACGAAGCCGTCCGGGTACTGGTGGTGCGGGCCGAGCGTGGCGGCCACCAGATCGCTCACGTCGCGGCTGATCTCGCGCAGGGAGCTGCTGCCGTGCAGGACGTAGCCGTCCGTGCCGTCGATCCGCAGGTCGACGTCGAGATGGCGGACGGTGTCGAGGCCGAAGCCGTCGTCGAGCAGGCGGACGAACGGGCCGATGGCGCAGGAGGCGTTGTTGTCCTTCGCGCGGGACAGCAGCAGGGCGCTGCGTCCTTCGATGTCGCGGAGGTTGACGTCGTTGCCGAGGGTCGCGCCGCGGACCCGGCCGTGCGAGTCGACGACGAGGACGACCTCGGGTTCGGGGTTGTTCCACACCGAGGCGCCGAGCACTCCGATGTCGGCGCCGGTGCCCACCGCGGACAGGACGGGCGCCTTGGTGAAGATCTCCGGGTCCGGCCCGATGCCGACCTCCAGGTACTGCGACCACAGTCCTTCGGCGACGAGTGCCTCCTTGGCCCGCTCCGCCTCCGGTGATCCGGGACGGATGCCGTCGAGCGCGCCGCCGACCACCCGGGCGACGCGCTCCCGTACGCGTGCGGCCTGTGCCGGGTCGCCGCCGGTGCGTTCCTCGATGACGCGTTCCAGCAGGCTGCGGGCGAAGGTGACGCCCGCGGCCTTGATCACCTGGAGGTCGACGGGGGCGAGGAGGTGGGGGACGTCGGGGCGGTCGGCCGGCGCGGCGAGCAGGGCGTCCAGGCGCCAGGCGCGTGCGCCGTCGGCCTGCCGGACGAGCGTCGCGGCGTCGTCGCGTTCCATGAGGTCGGCGACGGTCGGGGCGAGGGCCGTCAGGTCGACGACGTGCTCGCCCCGGACCGCGGCCACGCACGGTCCGCCGCTCTCCGGGTCGTGCACGCGGGCGACGAGGGCGGCCCGGTCGGCGTCCTCGGGCAGGACGGATCCGGGATCGAGGCGCGGACGGGGGCGTGCTGCTGCCGGTTCCACGATCGGTGCTCTCCTGAGTTCTGTGGGAGGGTGCGGTCGCCCAAGGGCCCAAGGGTGTTCAGTGGGAGTCGCGGGGGACCTCGTGTCCGCGGCTTCCGCGCAGGAAGCCGAAGTCGGCGCCCTTGTCCGCCTGTTCGACGTGCTGGGTGTAGAGCCAGGTGTAGCCGCCGGTGTACCGCTGCTCGGGTGCGCGCCAGGCCTGTCGGCGCCGGTCGAGTTCGGCATCGTCGACGTCCAGGCGCAGGGTGCGGTGGGGGACGTCGAGGACGACGGGGTCCCCGTCGCGCACCAGGGCGAGAGGGCCGCCGACGGCGGCCTCCGGCGCCACGTGCAGGACCACCGTGCCGTATCCGGTGCCGCTCATCCGGCCGTCGCAGACGCGCACCATGTCGGTGACGCCGGCCTTGAGCAGCTTGGCGGGCAGGGGGACGTTGGAGACCTCGGGCATGCCGGGGTAGCCCTTGGGGCCGGCGTTGCGGATGACGAGGACGGTGTTCTCGTCGACGTCGAGGTCGGGGTCGTCGGCCACCTCGTGGTAGGCCTCCGGGGAGTCGAACACGCGGGCGGGACCGCGGTGGGTGAGCAGGTGCGGGGATGCGGCGGACTGCTTGATGACGGCGCCGTCCGGGCACAGGTTGCCGCGCAGGACGGCGATGCCGGTGCCGGCCGGCTGGAAGGGGGTGTCGAGGGGGGTGATGACGTCGGAGCCGAAGCGTTCGGTGTCACGGGTGTTCTCGGCGACGGTGCGGCCGGTGACCGTGATCGGTTCGCCGTGCAGCAGTCCGCCGGCGAGCAGCTCGGCGAGGACGGCGGGCAGGCCGCCCGCATAGCAGAAGTCCTCCATGAGGTATTTACCGCTGGGCATCAGGTTGACCAGGGTCGGCACCGCGCGGACGAGTCGGTCGAAGTCGTCGAGGTCCAGTTCGACACCGACGCGTCCGGCGAGGGCGGTGAGGTGGATGAGGGCGTTGGTGGAGCCGCCGATGGCCGCGTTGACCCGGACGGCGTTCTCGAACGCCTCCCGGGTGAGGATGCGCGAGGGGCGCAGTTCCTCCTCCACCATGGTCACGACGCGCTGCCCCGCCGCCTGCGCGGTCTCCATGCGGCGGGAGTCGACCGCGGGCCAGGCCGCCGAGCCGGGCAGTTGCATGCCGAGCGCCTCGGCCATGCACGCCATCGTCGAGGCGGTTCCCATGGTCATGCAGTGGCCGCGGGAGCGGGCCATGCACCCTTCCGCGAAGAAGCACTCCTCCTCGGTCATCCGGCCGGTCTTCAGGTCCTCCTCGAACTTCCAGACGTGGGTGCCGGATCCGACGTCCTGGCCCCGGTACTTGCCGTTGAGCATGGGCCCGCCGGTGACCATGACGGCGGGCAGGTCCACGCTGGCGGCGCCCATGAGCATGGCGGGGGTGGTCTTGTCGCAGCCGGACAGCAGCACGACGCCGTCGAGCGGATTGGCCCGGATCAGTTCCTCGACCTCCATCGCCATGAGGTTGCGGTACAGCATGGCGGTGGGGCGCATCAGGGTCTCGCCGGTGGCCATGGTGGGGAACACGAGCGGGAGACCGCCCGCCTGCCACACGCCGCGCCTGACCGCTTCGGCGACGTCCGTCAGGTGGGCGTTGCACGGGGCGAGTTCGGAGGCGCTGGTGGCGATGCCGATGACGGGACGCCCGTCGAACACCTCGTGGCCGAAGCCCTGGTTGCGCATCCAGGAGCGGTACAGCATCCCGGCGCGGCCCTGGGCTCCGAACCAGGCCTGGCTGCGGCGACTCGTCCTGCGACCGTCGGTCATGTGAACACTCCCGTGGCTCTGGCGACGTGGCCCCGGCGTCGTCCGCTGCGCGGTGGGGCGGTGGGGCGGTAGCGCGTCGGGGTGGTGGGACGTTGTGGGGGACGGTCCCGCAGGCCGTACCCTGTGGGCCAATCATTAAATGATTCGATGAATGGCGTCCAGGGGGCGAGCGAAGATCGTGGTGCGTTTCCTGACCATGCACCAGCGCGTGGTCGACGAGCTCGGGCGGCGCGTCGCGGCCGGCGCGTGGGCGCCGGGGGACGCGTTGCCGGTCGAGGACGCGCTCGCGGCCGAGATCGGCGTCAGCCGGGGCGTGGTGCGAGAAGCGGTCAAGGCACTGGTGGCCAAGGGGATGCTGCACGTGCGTCCGCGTACCGGCACGCGCGTGCTGCCCCGGGAGCACTGGAACCATCTGGACCGTGACGTGCTGCGCTGGCAGCAGGCCGGGGACGCCGCGGCCCTGCTGCGCGACACCGGTGAGCTGCGCCGGATCGTCGAGCCGGAGGCGGCGCGGCTGGCCGCCGAGCGGGCCGGCTCCGAGGAGGTACGCGGGTTGTACGAGGCGCTGGCGGCCATGGAGGCCGCGGCGGCGGATCCGGGCCGCGGCGGCTATGTCGAGGCGGACATCGCCTTCCACCGGGCCCTGCTGGACGCCAGCGGCAACCGTCTGCTCGGCTCACTGGGGCGTGCCGTCGACATCGCGCTGGAGCACAGTTTCCTCGTCAGCACGCAGACGCCCGGCGCGGTGGAGGCCTCGCTGCCGGGCCACCGGGCCGTCGTGCGGGCCGTCGAGGCGCGCGATCCGGCGGCCGCGGCGGCCGCCGTACTGGCCATCATCGAGGCCGCCGACCAGGAGATCGCCCGGTCGCCCGGACTACCGGGCGACGCCGGGTGACCCGATCGCGGGCCGCTCCCCCGCCGCCCCGCGGAAAGGCGCCCGCCCCGGGTTCTCCCCCGTCGGGCGCCTTCCACGACGCGTTTCAGGCGTTCTTCGGGCGTCTCTTCGGGCGCCCCTTCACGGCTCAGCCGCCGCTCTTGCGCCGGAACGAGCGCTGGCTCGCCGCCGGGCCGTGCGCCGCGCGCACCTTGGCGGCGTCCGGGCTGCCGCCGGCCTCGGCGGCGTTCGCCTGCGTACCGCGCTTGCGGTCCAGGGCTTCGCGGAACTTGCGCTTGAGGTCGTAGTTGCCGTCGCTGTCCGGCGCGAGCGGGGCGGCCTCGGGGGCAGTCCCCGGGGCGGCCTCCGGCTCCGAACCTTCCGGGGACACGGGCTCTGCGGTCATGGTGACCTCCTGCGGTTCGGGGGTGAGTCAGCACAAGCTTGTCATGCCCGACGGGTGCGCGGTGCCGCGAGACCCCGCGGGCGCAGGCCCCGCCCCCTTCACCACCTCGGGCCCCGCCCCCTTCACCACCTCGGGCCCCGCCCCCTTCACCACCTCGGGCCCAGCCCGCTTCACCGCTGCCGGCCCCTCTCGCTTCACCACTTCAAGCCCCCTCCCCGTCCTCCCCCTCGTCCCCCGCCTCGGGCAGGGCCAGCCGGTCCGTGACGTCGTCGGCGAAGCGGGCGAGGAGGCGGAGGAGATCGTCGCGGTCCTGCCGGGGCCATCGGCCGAGGACGTCGGCGAACCAGCCGAGCAGGGAGGCGACATAGCGGCGGGCGGCCTCGTCGCCCGCCTCCGTCGGCTCGATGAGGCTCGCGCGGCGGTCGTGGGGGTCGGCGATGCGCCGCACGAGGCGGCGCTTCTCCAGGGCCTGGACCTGGCGGGTGACGTGCGGGCCCACGACCTGCATGCGGTCGGCGATCTCCCCGATGCGCAGGGGTTCCCCGGCCGCGAGCAGGGCCACCAGCACGCCCACGGCGGGGCGGTCCAAGGAGGGGCCGGCCGCCTCCGCAGCGCGATCGACGAGCCTGCCCTTGCTGAACGCGGAACTGAGCCGGGTGAGCCGGGGCAGCACGGCGAGCAGATCGTCGGGCGAGAGGCCGGGCGCGGGTTCGGCCGCGGGCGCGGACTCCGGCGCGGACTCCGGCGCGGACTCCGGCGCGGGCTCGGGCTCCCCGGGGGACTCGGGGATCATGACACCTCCATTTGCATACCTGAGTTAGGTATCTATATCGTGGGGAGCGGAGTCACGGCACCAGGGGTGCCGTACGACTTCATAAAGGATACCTAAGGTACGTATCTACGCCGCCCTCCGCCGCGAGCCGCGTACCGCCTCCGTGCCGGGCCCGCCCGGCGGAAAGGTGCCATTTCCATGACACGCCAGACATCCACGTCCGCCCCTCGTCGCGTACTGATCTCCGGAGCGAGTATCGCCGGTCCGACGCTCGCGTACTGGCTCGACCGGTACGGCTTCGAGGTGACCGTCGTCGAGAAGGCCGCCGCCGTGCGCGGCGGCGGCTACGCGATCGACATTCGCGGCACGGCCCGGGCGGTCGTGGACCGCATGGGCCTGCTGCCCCGACTGCGCGAGGCCCACGTGGACACCCGGCGGATCTCGTTCCTCGACGCCGCCGGGGACACGGTGGGCACGGTGCAGCCCGAGCAGTTGACCGGCGGGGAGAGCGGGAAGGACCTCGAGGTCCGGCGCGGCGACCTGGCCGACGCCCTCTACGCGCCACTGCGGGACCGCGTCGAGTTCCTCTTCGGCGACTCGATCGCCACGCTGGACGACGACGGGGACGCCGTGCACGTCGTCCTGGACAGCGGCACGTACCGCACGTTCGACTTCGTGATCGGCGCGGACGGGCTGCACTCGAACACGCGTCGGCTGGTCTTCGGCCCCGAGGAGCCCTTCCACCGCTACCTCGGACACGTCTTCGCGGGTTTCACCCTGCCCAACGAACTCGGGCTCTCGCACGAGGCGTTCATCTGGAACGAGCCGGGGCGCAGCGCCGTCATGTACGCCTACGACTCCTCCGAGCCCGTGCAGGGATTCCTCACCTTCGTCCGCGACACCCCGCCCTTCGAGGCGTTCCGCGACCCGCGTGCCCAGCGCGACCTGGTCGCCTCGCTCTTCCCCGAGCAGGTCTGGCAGGTGCCGCGCCTGGTGGCGGCGATGCGGGCGGCCGACGACCTCTTCTTCGACATCGTGAGCCAGATCCACATGCCCGCCTGGTCCCACGGGCGCGTCGCGCTGGCGGGCGACGCGGCGCACGCCACGTCCTTCCTCTCCGGGCAGGGGTCCAGCATCGCGCTCGTCGGCGCATACATCCTGGCCGGCGAGCTCGCCTCGCACGCGGACCACGCCGAGGCCTTCGCGGCGTACGAGCGCCGGATGCGCCCCTTCGCGGAGCGCAACCAGGCGCTGGCCACCGAGGGCGGCACGATCGTCACTCCGACGACGCGCGCGCAGTTGGACGCCCGCAACGCGCTGCTCGGCGACCCGGCGGCGATCTCGAGGGAACTCGCGACGGCGGGCGCCGCGGCGGGACGGGCGACGCACTCGTCCCTGACATTGCCGGAGTACGCCCCGGCGGCGCTCTGAGCCCCTCCTCCCTCACCGGACCGGAGTGATCCGCAGGTCTCGCCAGGAGCCACAGGCTCTAGGCTGTGTGCGACAAAACGCCGGTCTGCGGGGGTCGACATGGTTGAGGCGGGGAGTTCACCGGCGGAAGGTTCACCGGCGGGGCGTTCGTCGGCGGGCAGTTCACCGGCAGGGAGTTCACCGGCGGTGTGGCGGATTCCGCCCGTGCAGATCGCCGTACTGATCCTTCTCGCCTGCCCGTGCGCCGCGCTGAACATCTACGGGCAGCCGTCCGCGGCGCTGCGTCTGGTCACCCTCGCGGTGGGCGCCGTCGCGCTGGGGGCGGCGCTGGTGGCCTCGCGGATGTATCTCGTGGTGGACGACGAGGGGATCGCCGTCCGGTTCCTGCGCCGTGAGCAGTGGCTGCCGTGGCCGTCGGTCGCGCACATCGGTGTCGTCTCCGGTGTGCGCGGTGCGGAGACCGTCCGGGTCAGCCGTGCCGACCGGACGTACGTCGATGTGCCGCCGTCGCTGCTGCAGCCGTCTCGCCCGGTCGGGAAGCCGGTGGCCCGCGCGCTCCTCGGCGACGCCGTCCGCCGGATGGAGTCGCTGCGCCCTCCGGCGTGAGCGGCACCCTCCGGCGTGAGCGGCGCCCTGCGGCGTGAGCGGCGTCCTGCGGCGTGAGCGGCGCCCGACGGTACGCGGGTCGTCCGTACGACAAGGACCGTCCCGAAGCCGCCCGGGCCGACCGCCCGACGAGGACGATTGCCCGGCGTCGGCGCTGGATAGACTGCGCCTCACCGACGCCGCGGAACACCGGCGGTGTGGCGTGGACGCCCCGCGAGTGGCCACGCCGGGTGGCCGCCGGGGCCCGGGATGAGAGGGGACCATGTCCCGTAGTGCGGGCGACAAGGTACCGACCATGGTGGACGTCGCGCGGCGCGCCGGCGTCTCGCCCAGCACGGTCTCCTATGCCATGACCGGCAGCCGGCCCATCTCCGAGGCCACCCGCCTGCGGATCCAGCAGGCGATGCTCGATCTGGGCTATCGGCCCAATGTCTTCGCGCGGGGGCTCAAGAGCAAGCGCAGCCACATCATCGCGGTGCTGTTTCCCAAGAACGAGCACGAGCGGGGCATGAACCTCGGTTCGATGGAGTACATCTTCGGCGCCTCCGACCATGCCCAGGACCGCGGGTACCACCTGTTGCTGTGGACCTCCGGGGCCGATGCGCTGGACGACCTCGCCGGCCTCGCCCAGCAGGGGTTGGTGGACGGTGTCCTGCTCATGGAGGTCCGGCTGAAGGATCCGCGGATCGAGGTGCTGCGGAACTCCGAGCTGATCTTCACCATGCTGGGGCAGAACGCCGATCCGGGCGACCTGGACTACGTGGACACCGACTTCGACCAGTGCGCCAGGCTGGCCGTCGAACACCTCGTCGGGCACGGGCACCGTCATCTGGGTTTCGTGCACCAGGACGCCGCGACGATCGCCTCTGGACGCGGCAACGCGATCCGGCTGCGCGACGGCATGCTGCGGGCGGCGCGGGAGGCCGGCGTCGCGCTGACCGCGCTGACGTGCCGGAGTCACACCGCCGGGGGCCGGAAGGCGTTCGCCGAACTGCTCGCGGCGGATCCGCGGACGACCGCGGTGATCGCGTTCAACGAGCAGGCCACACCTGGGCTCATGGCCGCCGCGGTGGCCCAGGGCCGCCGTATCCCCGAGGACTTCTCCGTGGTGTCCATCGACATGCCGGCCCAGGCGGCGCAGATGACGACGCCGACGATGACCACGGTGGGACCGGTCGCCGCCGACATGGGCAAGGCGGCCGCCGAGATGCTGATCCGCCGTATCGAGGGGCAGCGGCTCGGCGCGCCTTCGCAACTGCTGTTCGACGGGCAGTTGGTGGTGCGGGCGAGTTCCGGACCGGCCCCCGAACCGCACTGATCCGTTATCCACCCGTAACGCGGCCCGACTTCCCGGCCGTTGACACCCCTTCGCGCCTCACTTTAACGTGCTCGCAACATCGTCGAATCGTATCGATTCCCCCGGACGAAGGAGAGCGGCTCATGCGAGCAAGGAGGGTCGCGGGCGTCGCAGGCGTGCTCAGCGCGACACTGGTCCTGGCCGGCTGCGGCTCGGGCGGCGACGGTGACAGCGCGGCACAGGGAGCGGACGGCCGGGGGCCGATCACCTTCGTCACGCAGAAGGACAACAGCGGTGTCCTTCCGTTCATCGCCGACGAGTGGAACAAGGCGCACCCCGACGAGAAGGTGACGATCAAGCAGCAGTCCGACCAGGCCGACCAGCAACTCTCCGACTTCGAACAGCACTTCCAGGCGAAGGACCCCGGCTACGACGTGGTCACCGTGGACGTGGTGTGGACGGCCGAGTTCGCGGCCCGCGGCTGGATCGTCCCGCTCACCGGCCGACACGCCCTGGACACCGACAAGCTGCTCCCGGCGACGGTCAAGGCGGGCACCTACAACGGCAAGCTCTACGCGGCACCGTACGGCTCCGACGGCGGGCTGCTCTACTACCGCACCGACCTGGTCGACTCGGCGCCCACCACGTGGAACGAGCTGATCGGCGACTGCAAGGGCAAGACCACCAAGGGAACCATCACCGGCGCCCGGCCCGCCTGCTACGCGGGCCAGTTCGCCAAGTACGAGGGCCTGACGGTGAACGCCGCGGAGGCGATCAACGCCACCGGCGGCACGATCGTCGGCCCGGACGGGCGGAGCACGACGGTCGACTCCCCGAAGTCCGCGGCCGGTCTGGACTTCCTGGTCAACGGCTTCAAGGACGGCTACATCCCCAAGGAGGCGCTCGGCTTCCAGGAGACGCAGAGCGTGAACGCGTTCCAGTCGGGCCAGTTGATGTTCATGCGCAACTGGCCGTACGCGGTCGCCATCCTGAACGGCAAGGGCTCCAAGGTGGCCGGCAAGTTCGGCGTCGCACCGCTGCCGGGCCCCTCCGGGCACGGCGCCTCCACGCTCGGCGGCCACAACCTCGGCATCAGCGCCTACTCCAGGCACCAGGCGACCGCCCTGGACTTCCTGAAGTTCATCGAGTCCGACAAGGTCCAGCGCAACAACCTCACGGTCGGCACGCTGGCGCCGGTGCTCACCTCGATGTACAGCGACCCGAAGCTCACACGCAAGTTCACCTACCTGCCCGACCTGCTCAAGAGCATCGAGACGGCGGTGCCGCGCCCCATCACCCCGTTCTACCCGGGCGTCACCGAGGCGATCGAGACCAACACCTACGCGGCGCTGCAGGGGCGGACGACCACCGCGCAGGCGCTGAAGAACATGCAGGCGGCGATCAAGTCCGCCACCGCCGGCGGCTGACCGTACGGCAGGGGGGGTCGGCGGGCCGGCGGGCCCGGGCCGACGGCCCCCCTCCACTCTGCCGCCCTTCTCCCCCAGGTCACGCCGTCGGACGGTGCACCCACCGCAAGGAGCAGTCATGACCGTAGCCGGTCACGTGGAACCAGGAACCGCCGGGAAACCCGGCGGCGACCGGCGCCGGACCAGAATCCGCCGGGGCGCCCTTCGTCCCCGCGAGGCGCGCACGGCGTTTCTGCTGATCGCGCCCGCCCTCCTCCTGCTGGCACTCGTCGTCGGCTACCCGGTCGTCAAGGCCGTCTACCAGTCGTTCCTGACCGACCCGGGTCTGAACAAGGCCACCGGGATGTTCGACGCGGGAAACAACTGGTTCGGGCTGCACAACTACACGCACTGGCTGCTGCAACGGTGCGCCACCCCCGAGGGCGGCTACACCTCCTGCCCGAGCGGGGCCCTGGGCTCGCAGTTCTGGAGTTCGGTCGGGGTCACGGTCGGTTTCACCGTCGTCGCCTGCACGCTGGAGACCGTCATCGGCATGGCGTTCGCGCTGACGATGCACCGGGCCTTCCGCGGCCGCGCCATGGTCCGCGTGGCGATCCTCGTCCCGTGGGCGATCCCCACCGCCGTCACGTCCAAGTTGTGGCAGGTCATGTTCGACCCGCAGGGCTGCGTCAACAAGCTGCTGGGCACCCACTACGCGTGGACGTCCTCGCTGTGGCCGGCCCGGTCCGCGATCGTCATCGCGGACACCTGGAAGACCACGCCCTTCATCGCGCTGCTGATCCTGGCGGGCCTGCAGAACATCCCCGCGGAGACGTACGAGGCGGCGAAGATCGACGGCGCGGGCGCCTGGCGACGCTTCACGAACGTGACCCTGCCCTTGGTGAAACCCGCCCTGGCCGTCGCCGTCGTCTTCCGCGCCCTGGACACGCTGCGCATGTACGACCTGCCGAAGATCCTGACCGGTGGCTCCAACGGGACGACGACGAGCTCGATCCTCGTGGTCGACCAGCTCACCAGGGGCGCCAACTCGGCGTCCGCCCTCTCCACGATCACCTTCGTGCTCATCTTCGTGATCGCGTTCGGGCTGGTCCGCCTGCTCAACGCCAATCTTTTCGGCGCGCAGGCGAAGGCGGTGAGGTGAGATGGCTCCCACCACCACCGCACCGCCCGTCCCCACCGCGGACGCGCCCGTCGCCCCCCGGCGCCGGAACATCGACCTGGGCGCGATCGGAACCGTCGTCACCACGGCGATCATCGTCGTGTGGTGTCTGGCGCCGTTCTACTGGATGCTCGTGCTGGCCTTCCGGGACAGCGACTACACCTTCTCGACGGACCTGTGGTTCAGCCACGTCACCCTGGACAACTTCCGGTACGCGTTCGACGCGCGCTACAACTCCTTCGCGCGCTCACTGGTGAACAGCCTCCTCATCGGCACGGTGGTGACCGTCGTGTCCATGGTGATCGGCGTCTTCGCCGCGTACGCGCTGGCCCGGCTCTCCTTCCGCGGCAAGGGTCTCGTCCTGACGGTGATCCTCGGCGCCTCCATGTTCCCCGGCGTCGCGATCCTGACCCCGCTGTTCCAGTTGTTCAGCAGCTGGCACTGGCTCGGCTCCTACCAGGCGCTGGCCCTGCCGCAGATCTCCTTCTCGCTGCCACTCGCCGTCTACACGCTGACCAGCTTCTTCGCCGACATGCCGTGGAACCTGGAGGAGGCCGCCCGGGTGGACGGCGCCACCTCCCGGCAGGCGTTCCGCCTGGTCATCCTGCCGCTGGCCGCCCCGGCCATGTTCACCACGGCGATCCTGGTCTTCCTCGCGTCGTGGAACGAATACCTGCTGTCCAGCGTGCTGTCCAACGGCTCGACCGACGTGGCACCGTCCACGGTGGCCATCGCCAACTTCACCGCGGGGCCGCACATCGTCCCCTACACCCAGACGATGGCCGCCGGCCTCATCGTCACCGTCCCCCTGATCGCCGTCGTACTGCTGCTCCAGCGCCGCATCGTGAGCGGCCTGACCGCCGGCGGCATCAAGGGCTGACCTCCCCCGGACCGGACCACCCACCCCCAGAACCGCACCCAGCCCAGTACCGCACCCCCATTCGCACCACCCCCCATTCGCACCACCCCCCGTACGCACCACCCCTCGTACCGCACCACCCCACAGGGAACGATCCGCCGCGCGGCGAGTCGTTCAGCGACAGACAGGGAGCGCACCCCATGAGGTACCGAACCCATGCGTTGAGGGCGACAGGAATCGTGCTGACGTCCGCGATGCTCACCGGCGGTCTTCTCGCGAGCGCCACGACCGCGAACGCCACGACCGCCGGCGCCAGGACCCCCGGCGCCACGACCGCGAACGCCGCCGCCACGTTCAGCAGCGCCGACCTCGTCAGGACGACGAACTCCTTCCTCTCCCACTACGCCGTCAACGGAGGGGACTTCAAGACCGACCTGTCCAACACCTCGGCCATCCACTTCTGGGAGGCGTCCTTCGACCGCGAGACGCTCACCGACGCCTCACGGCTCACCGGACAGTGGAAGGACAAGATCAGCGAGGCCTACTACCGGTACGAGAACACGCACTCGGTCGACCGCTTCGGGAACCCGAAGTGCTGGATCGGCAACGACACGGACTGGAACGACGACTACTCCTGGGCCGTCCAGTTCGCCCTCGACGCCTACGAGGCGACGGGCGACCGGCACATGCGCGACCAGGCCAAGTGGCACACGGACTTCTTCTACCGCGACTACTACGACGACGTCCACGGCGGCGGCTTCTGGCGGGAGCGCGGCACCAAGGACCAGAAGGACGTCCCCTCCAACGGCTTCGCCATAGCGGCCTCCGAACTGGCCCGCTACTACCCGGACGCCACGGTGCACAACAACCCGTTGAACACCGACAAGACGTACCTGCAGATCGCGCAGGACACCTACGACTGGCTGAAGAAGAGCTTCCTGCGGCCGGACGGCGGCTTCGAGAACTCCTTCTCCGGACGCTCCTGGGACGACAACCTCTACACCTACAACGCCGGTGTCTTCCTGGAACTGGGCGCCAACCTCTACGACCTCACGAAGGACGACACCTATCTCGCCGACGGGCGGAAGGTCGCCGACTTCGCCAGGTCCCACTTCACCACCGGGAGCAAGCAGATCATCGTCGACGAGGACGACGTCGGCGGGAACGGCCTGTACCGGCCCGACCCGGTGGGCAACTACGAGATCGTCTTCAAGGGCATCTTCCTGCGCGGGCTGTACAAGTTCATCACGCTCGGCGGGCAGGACCAGTACCTCGGCTGGCTCGGTGACAACGCCCAGTCGTCCTACGACCACCGCACCGACGACCTCCCCTCGGCCACCTTCGACCAGACCCTCACCAACGGGCGCTCGACGGGCGTGGCCTCCGGTCTCGCGGCGATGACGTACACCCTGGCCGCGCAGAAGCGCACGGGCAGGATCGAGGCGGAGACCGGCCTGCACTACGGCACGGGCCGCAACGAGTCGGCCTCGTCGGCGTCGAACGGCCAGCTCGTCGGGAGCATCGACAAGGCCGGGGCGGGCGTGGAGTTCCACAACGTGGCGGCGGCGAAGTCGCTGACCTTCAGGACCGCCAGCGCCAACAAGGGAGCGAAGCTCAGCCTGTACATCAATGGCCGCTTCGCGCGGAAGGTCAACTTCCCGTACACGGGGAACTGGAACGCCACCTTCACCGACACATCCGTCCCGGTGTCGGTCCCCGACGGGGCGACGGTCAAGCTCCAGTTCGACTCCGGTGACTCCGCCGCGAACATCGACTACATCACCGGCAGTTAGGCCGGAGGGCGGCGGCACACCGCCGGTGTGCGCGTCGGCGATGAGCACCTCGGCATGAGCACATCTGCCGTGCGCGCGTCGACGGTACGCGCCTCGCCGGGGCGCACCTCGCCGACGCGCGCTTCGGCGGTGTGCGCCGCTTCCGGCCGACAACGAATCAGGCTGCCGGGCGAATCCGCGGCGGCGACGCAAAGGGAAGGATGCAGCACGATGGATCCCTGGTGGAAAAGCGCTGTCGTCTACCAGATCTACCCCCGCAGTTTCGCGGACGCCGATGGTGACGGCGTAGGGGACCTGCGCGGAATCATCGACCACCTGGACCACCTCGCCGGCCTCGGCGTGGACGTCGTCTGGCTGTCGCCCATCTATCCCTCCCCGCAGGACGACAACGGCTACGACATCAGCGACTACCAGGACATCGATCCCCTCTTCGGCGACCTCGACGTCTTCGACGAACTGCTCGCCGGCGTCCACGCCCGCGGCATGAAGCTGATCATGGATCTGGTGGTCAACCACAGCTCGGACGAACACCCGTGGTTCCTTCAGAGCCGCAGCGACAAGGCCTCTCCCAAGCGCGACTGGTACTGGTGGCGCCCGGCCCGCGAGGGCATGGAACCCGGGTCGCCCGGCGCCGAACCGACCAACTGGGGCGCGGCCTTCGGCGGACCGGCGTGGGAGTTCGACGAGCGGACCGGCGAGTACTACCTCCACCTGTTCTCCCGCAAGCAGCCCGACCTGAACTGGGAGAACGAGGAGGTCCGCGAGGCGGTGTACACGATGATGCGGTGGTGGCTGGACCGCGGCGTGGACGGCTTCCGGATGGACGTCATCAACCTGATCTCCAAGGACACCGCGCTCCCGGACGGCCAGGTGTCGGACCACGGGGTCTTCCCCGACAGCGCGGCGGGGTACGTCAACGGCCCGCGCGTCCACGAGTTCCTCCAGGAGATGCACGAGCGGGTCTTCGCCGGCCGGGACGCGGTGCTCACCGTCGGCGAGATGCCGGGCGTGACCATCGACGAGGCCGTTCTCTTCACCGACCCGCGACGCCGTGAACTCGACATGGTCTTCCAGTTCGACCACGTCTGGGCGGACCGCGGTGACGACCCGTGGCAGCTCGTCCCGCTCGAACTCACCCGTCTCAAGGCCATCCTCGGGCGCTGGCAGGCGGGTCTGGCGGAGCGCGGCTGGAACAGCCTCTACTGGAACAACCACGACCAGCCCCGCGCGGTCTCGCGCTACGGCGACGACAGCCCCGCCCACCGCGTCGCCTCCGCCAAGATGCTCGGCACCGTTCTGCACCTGCACCGCGGCACGCCCTACGTGTACCAGGGCGAGGAACTCGGCATGACGAACTACCCGTTCGAGACCATCGCCGACTTCCGCGACATCGAGGCCCTCGGGCAGTACGCGGAGGCGACCGAGAAGGAGGGTCGCGCACCCGAAGAGGTGCTCACCGTGCTGCGCGCCCGGGGGCGTGACAACGCGCGCACCCCGATGCAGTGGGACGCCTCACCGCACGCCGGCTTCACCACCGGCCGGCCGTGGCTGGCCGTCAACCCCAACCACGACCGCATCAACGCCGCCGCACAGCACGACGACCCCGACTCCGTCTACCACTACTACCGCCGGCTGATCGAGCTCCGGCACACCGAACCGGCCGTGGTCGAGGGCGACTTCCGCATGCTCCTGCCGCACGACGAACGGCTGTACGCCTTCACGCGCCGGCTCGACGCCACCGAGCTCCTGGTCATCGGCAACTTCACCGGCGAGTCCGTGAAGGCCGAGATTCCGGACGCCGCCGCCTGGTCCACCGCCGAACTGCTGCTGACCAACACCACACCCCCGCCACCCGACCTCACCCTCACCCTCACCCCCTGGCAGGCGGTGGTCTACCGGCGCACGGTGGCGGACTGAAGCCTGCGACCACCGGTGTCCCCTCCAAGGGCGGGGACACCGGGACCGCGGCGCACGGCGGACACACCGCATGGAACCGGGCGTTCGCGCCCGGGAGGAAGCGCTTCTCCGGATCGCTCCGACCCGTAGGGGTCCACGGGTCTGCGCTGCCGGCCTCACCCGAGGCCGGGGCGGAGGGGGCACCGGAGCGTCTCGTCGGGGGTGTCCGGCCGCCTACAGCGCCTGCATCTCGCCCACCAGACGCTGGGAGGCAGCGGCGGGCACCCTCCCTTACGGAAGGGTGCCCTGTCCGGCCCGGGGCGCGTGCTGAGCGGGGGCGCGGATGCGGACGCGGTCGCCCGGGGCTCCGGCCGTGCCCGGCCGGTGCGCTTCTCGGGCCCGCCATCCGGCACCTCGGCCCCGCCGGGCTCGACGTCGCGAAGCCCTCCGGCGGATGTTCCTCGACATCACGGCGGGCAAGGTCGACCGCCTGCTGTGAAGCGGCCCGCCCGGCGAGATCGACCGGGTGTCCAAGGACTTCGTGACCGAGTGGGGACGGGCGGTGCCGCGGGCCCCGAAGGCATCCGGCGATGCTCGCCATCTTGCCCGCCCGGTCCTTGATCTTGAAACCTCCGGCACAGTTACATGGCTGTTGACCCCTGTGAGAGGCGACTCATGCACGAACACCGACGGCGCGGCGGGTCCGTCACGGGCCCCGACAGGACCCCGTCCCGTTCCGTGACGGCGTCCGCCGCGGAGCTGGAGATCCTGGAGCTTCAGCGCACGGCAGGCAACGCAGCCGTCAACCGCGCGATGCGGCAGAGGCCGACCGCGCCGGTTCAGCGCATGCAGAGGCCGACCGCGCCGGTTCAGCGCATGGAGGACAACGAGGGGAAGAGCCCCGGGTATCCGCCCGACCTCTCCGGCCTCACCCTCTCCTCTCGGACCTACGAGCCCCCCACCCTCTCGGCCCGGGCCCACGAATCGCCCCGTCGCAGCGACTCCCGCACGCCGAGCGACAGCCGGGACCGGGACGACCCCGGGGCTTCCCGTAAACCCGGTAATTCTGGCGTCCGTGTCGCCAAGAAGCTTTCCGACGTCCTCCCGGAGAGCGAATGGTGGAAACTCTTCATGGACCCGAATGACCACCAGAACGCACAGAAGAAGCACCCGGAGGACCCGGGCAGCTATTACGACAACGATCGATCCCCAGGATTCAGAGCGGGGATGGTCGCGGCATACCACCAAACACTCGAGAATCCCGAAAACACCCTCGATTCCGAATCGTACAGCGATCTCCACACCACAGTCACATCGAACCTGGGGAAGAAGCCGGAAAAAACAGGAAGGGGAGGCCAGCCGACGATATTCCCCTTGCGTGCCGACGCCATGAGCGAGGACACCAATGAACTGCACGTCGGCGACCGAAAACTCCTGGCGGACTTCGCTCACTTCTCCTTCGACAAGCCGAACAAGGATCTCGGCAGGGCCGTCTCCGTTCTCGGCGTCCCCACCGCGAAGAAGCAGAACAATACCGAGATCTCGACCAATTATAATATTGCAGACTGGTCAACGCTGGTCGATCAGATATTCCAGGATTACTACAGCGAAATAAGCACCGCAGAAACCGAAGAAACCAGGCTTGAAATAATAGCAAAGACGATCACCAAGCTGCAGATAACACATCCGTTCCAGGACGGGAACCGCCGGCTCAACGTTCACGTGATCCTGCCGAAGCTGCTCCTCGAAAACAATATCAGGCCGGTGATCTCACCGGATGTGCGCCACATATTCCAGGGTGGCGCCAGCCACAAGAAGCAGGTGGAGATCCTGCGGCAGAGCCAGATCTAGTCTGGCCCGCCACCACCGAACACCGGCGCGAACCGCCCTTCGAGGGCATGCCCCTTCTTCCCTTCGGCCCTTTTCCGGGCGCCTTTCGAAGTGCCGTCATCACGACAGACCGAACCGGAGCGGAGCCGTGTACACCGACGGCGACGACATCCGGGCCGCGGACCGCGCGGCCACACAGGTCATGAACGTAACCAACGCACTCCGACGAACGCTCGGCACCGACCAGACGGCCGGCAACGACGAGACCAAGGTGGGCTTCGACCCCGGCGACCCGGCGATGTACCTGTGGTCGGAGCACGCGGGATGGCCCTGCGGCCCCTCGTCCACAACCACCCGCCGCAGTACCGGTTCAACCCCGGCGCTCGGCCTGCACGCCACGAACCGGCTCCCGTTCACGGCGGTGAGATCCCGTCCAACCCCTTGTAGGGAACCGGTCGGCCGGTGCGCGCGTCGAGCAGGACGCGATTGCCCACGGGACGTTCCAGTTCCACCGTCACCTGCTGCAGACTGGCCTGCTTGGTGCAGGTGCTGCCGCTCCCATGGCCCTTGACCGCGGCCGAGAGTACGACGCTTCCGTGTGTCTCCAGTACGTCCACCTCGGCCTCGTCGTCGCAGACCCCGTGAAGGGCGACCACCGTCACCGAGCGCCCGTGGTCGGTGATTTTTACGAGTCGGTCGAGTGGATGGCCGGGGATGTCACGAGCTGCCTTGATCGGTGACGTAGGAAGTTCCGATGGAAGGACCGCAGCTCGCTTGAGGGGAGTGGTGTAGCCGTCCAGGCTGAAGAGCCAGGCCGGGACTGTCGCCGACCCGCGGCTGGTGATCACCGTCATCCTGCCCGGTTTCGCCCCGGTCACCGTAAGGTGCGGTCTGCCGTCGACGTGGGTGTCGGCCAGGCCCTCGTACGACCGTACTGCGCCCTCCAGCGGCCGGGCGAGGGAACCACCGCCGGTCCACATGACCTGACCGTTCCGGGGTTCATCGACGGGCAGTTCGCCCCTCAGAACGAATTTCCTCTCCTTGAAGGCCAGCTTGTCGGCCTCGCTGTGCGGGCCGCCCTTCGGCAACTGAACCGGCTCTCCCCTGGGGTAGTAGCCGGCGCGCCACGCTGCGGCAGCCGCCGAGCCGTCCCAAGCCGCGGCGACCAACTGGGCGCGGCCTGTGAGCCGGTCCGTGTCACTGTCGGCCGGCGCGCTCCGGCTGGCACAACCGGTGACGGCCGCCAGGACGACGACGGACAACGCGATCTCAGCAAGCACGCCTACCGAGCGCGATGTCCTGATGGGCACGTTCTCTCCCGAGGTGCGGAGCGGCAGCCGGCTGTTTCTGCTCCTGTGACGTGACCGGGCCACAACGGGTTTCACCGGTTACGGCAACTGAACGGACTCGGCCGTCAGGAGACGTGGAGGCCACGGTCGTCGCCAAGCTCGCCGTCGGCCGCCTTCAGTCGAACACGGGTTTCCGCGCGTCGTGGGCGAGCGGCATGAGGCTGCGGTGATTGCACAGTGTGGGGACCGGTGGCACACGGCCGGCCGGACCAGATCTGGACCCTGTCACGGATAAAGACGCCGATCGGACGCAGACGCCCGGTGTGGGCAACCGTGGTGGATCGATGAGCCGACGTCAGCCGTGGCGGACAGGCTGAGCCACGATTGTCCACGGCGGTCGCGCCATCCGCCCATGGACGCACGACACGACCCCGAGGTCCCCTTCGTTCCCGACGGCACGGAAGGGCTCAGCGGATTCCGCGGTGGCGGTCCAGGCCCTTGACGCGTTTGCGGTACCAGTCCAGTTCGGCGCGTGCGTAGTGGCGCACGGTATCCCCGCCGAGGAGATTGTAGGCAAGGGCGCTGTGTCAGAAGTACTGCACGGCTTGAGCCATGTCCCGGTGCACCGGTATGGCTCGTGTGTCCTGGTAGGCGCCGCAGTCGCACGGCGGGGGGCGGGAGGAGTGCCTTGTCAATGCCGTGAGTGAGGGCAAGGTGAGCGTGGGCGTCGGCGCCCGCAAGGCGGACTTCGAGAGGTTCCTCCAGGACTCGATCCCCAGCGCCTGTTCGACCTCGGCCTCGCCCTTGCAGCGCGCTCTTCCGCGCTCCCGGTCCGTCGCCCTGTCCGACTGCTTCTTCCCACCCGCCAAGGGTGGCACCCAGCCGGCACGACCGGCACCAGTATGCGTGCCATGTACTCAGTTCACAGACACTCTCTTATTTCACTCGTACACCCGCATGACCACGCCGGCCCCGGCCGGCCGGTTGTGGGGACCGACGAGCCGGAATCCGTGCGTCAGACCAGCCGCCTGATCTCACCGCGTACCCGATAGAAACCCGCCTGGGCGGGATGCAGGGCGTCGACCACATAGCGGGCCCCCGGCTGGCGCATCCCGCGCGGGAACTGCACGTTCCACGACGGCTCGAAGCCGTCGGAGAGGACATGGACCCGCAGCCTGCCCGCCTCCTGGACGCACTCCACGACCACCGCGCCGGCCGGGGCCGAGGTGACGGTCGTGACCGTGGCCGCCGGGGTGTAAGTGGGCAGCGCCGCCGCGGACTTGATGTCCGCCGCGACCGGGACCGTGCCCTGCTGGGCCGCCGCGACGGCCGCGGGGCTCGCGTCGAGGCACACCAGTGAGCCGTCCGTGGTGACCATGTACAGCTTGTCGTCGAAGAACTGCATGGACAACGCCGAACCACCGCCCGTACCGAGCTTCCACAACCGGGTGCCGTCCGCGTCGAAGCAGTACACCGACGAGGAGCTGTCGCCCGCGAAGACGAAGCGGCCGCCGGGCGCTGTCGCACACGAGTACACGCTGGCGTCGCAGCGGAAGGTCGCCTCCACCGCTCCCGTCGCCTTGGACATCCGCTGCACGACGTGGCGTGCGGTGCCCGCGTACACCGAGTCGTCCTCCTGCCAGCCGAACAGCACCTGGCCCTGGGCCGGGGTGTGCCACAACTCGCCCGAGCCGTCCGGTGCGTAGGCCGTGACGCCCTTGGCGTGTCCGTGGTAGACGCCCCGTTCGTCGGCGCGCACCATCCAGCCCTGAGCTCCGGTGGACTTGCGTGCCCACTGGTACTCGTCCTCGTGGTCGATGACCGTCAGACCCCCGTCGGCGGCGGAGACGTTCAGCACGCCTTCGCGGATGTCCAGCCAGAAGATGTCCACGTCGGCCGCGATGTCGTACGCCGCGAACGGAAGCTTCGAGGAGAGGTCGTAGACCTTGCCGTCGTCGCACCCCGCGTATATCCAGAAGTCGTCCGCCACCAGGCACTTGACGCCGTCGGGGAGCTGGTAGCGGGCCAGGACCTCACCTCCGTGGCTGACGGTGTAGACGTCACCCGCCTGATTCCCCACCCAGCAGCGGTCCTCGTCGACATGGATACCGAAGGCCGCCGCACCGGTCCTGAACCTCCACAGCACGGGCGCCACGGCGCGGGCGGTGGAGGGCGCGGAACTGACCTGGCGGCGCGTCACCGCTCGGGCCGCGCGCTGCCCCTGGACCGCCGGTGCGTAGCCCTTGCGGACCTTCTCGCCGATCTTCTTGGCTGCCGCGGCCTGTGCCTTCGCCTCCGAGGGGAAGGTCGAGGTCTGCGACTGGCCGCTGGCACCGATGCGTCCGTAGCGCACCGAGACCACTGTCCCTCGCACGGTCACCTCGTAGAACTTGTGTGCCCCCTCGCCCTGCTGGGACAGCTCGAGATACGTGGTGGTGGATGACATGGCAGTCCCCTCGGCAAGATGAACCGGCGCTCCGTGCACACCGTGTTCGACGAAGAGAATGCTAGGAGGGACCACTGACATCGCCACGGGCGAGCGGGTCCCGTCGGACGCGGCTCGGCCCCCTGGGTACTCGGTCGACCGCGGGCACCTCACGGGCGACGCCTCACCCCTCGCGCACACCGGCCGGGCGGCGCACGATGGGCTGCGTCGGCGCGAGGGAGAGCCGTGGTCGCACGGTGCGTGGGGGGATCGCGTAGGCGGCGAACGCGCGCTCCGTCTCCACGACGGCTCACTCCGCGACGCGCGACGAGGTGCCCGAGTAATGGACGCCGAGGCGGGACAGCCCTTAGGGCAGCGGCTTTCCGTTCTCCCGCAGGAGCGCGGAGAGGACCGGCACGTGATTCCGCAGCGGACTGTCGACTTCGACCAGGAGGTGCTGCCGTTCGGCTTCGGAGCGATGGGCCAGGACGGGCCGCGCTGGTCCAAGAGCAGCTACAGCGGGTCGGGAGGCGGCGACCGCGTGGAGGTGGCCGCCGGCCTGGACGCCGTGTACGTACGGGACTCCGAGGTCATGGACGGCGGCCCCGTGCTGCGGGCCGGCCGGGGCGAGTGGGCCGCGTTCGTAGGGCCGGCGGCCGGTGGGGCGCCGTTCCGGTCGGCGTGATCTCGCAGTCGTCGGCCTGGGGACCGCGAGGTGTCGGCCCCGGTCGCCTTCGTGGCCACGACGGATCGTGAGCGCCCGTTCGTCGCTACAGGAGCGGGAGGTCGACTCCGTATTCGTCCCTGGGCCGGGGGCCGTGAATGCGGCGGTCGGCCTCGGCCATGGCGACGTCGTTGATGCTCGCCTCGCGGCGTCGCATGAGGCCGCGCTCGTCGAATTCCCACAGTTCGTTGCCGTAACTGCGCCACCATGCGCCTTCCGCGTCGTGCCACTCGTACTGGAACCGGACGGCGATCCGGTCCTCGTGGAACGACCAGAGGTTCTTGCGCAGCGCGTAGTCGAGCTCCCGCTCCCACTTCCGGGTCAGGAAGGCGACGATCTCCTCGCGTCCGCTGATGAACGTGTCCCGGTTGCGCCACGTCGAGTCGGGCGTGTAGGCCGACGCCACCCGGTGGGGATCGCGGGTGTTCCATGCGTCCTCGGCGGCCTGGACCTTCTGCTGGGCGGTCTCCCGCGTGAACGGCGGGTAGGGCGGTCGTTTGTCCGGCACTGCTGCTCCTCTTGCCGAGAACGGTCGAGAACGGTCGTTCCCTACCGGTCGGGACTAAGGTAGGGAACGACCGTTCTCGATGTCAAGGAGTGTGGGATGCCGGCCCCGATCACCGAGGAGCAGAACCGCTCGGACCGCGAGGCACTGCTCGACGCGGCGGAGCGGCTCTACTACGAGCGCGGCATACAGGCGGTCGGCATGGACGAGGTCCGTACGGCATCGGGCCTGCCCCTGCAGCGGATCTACCGGTTCTTCGCGGGGAAGGAGGACCTGGTGGTGGCGGTGCTCAAGCGACGCGATCAGCGCTGGCGCGGAAGCCTGTCCGCCCACGTCGAGCAGGTCCAGGACCCCCGCGAGCGGGTTCTCGCCCTCTTCGACTGGCTGGCCGAGTGGTTCGCGGAACCCGGTTTCCGCGGCTGCGCCTGGATCAACGCCCACGGCGAACTCGGCCCTTCCTCCGAGGCGGTGCTGGCGGAGGTCCGGTCGCACAAGCGGGCCTTCCACGACCAGGTCGCGGTGTGGGTCCGTGCCACCGGGCTGCCGGTGGCCGAACCCGTCGTCCTGCTCGCCGAGGGAGCCATCGTGACGGCCGGCATCAGCGGCGATCCGGCCCCGGCGCGACATGCCCGTGCAGCCGTCGCGACATTGCTCGGCATGCCGTGATCCCCTGCTGAACGGCGAGGAGGTCGAGGACTCTGCACGACTCGGCGAGCGGACGACGAGAGACGGGCGCGTGGAGCAGGTGACCGAGAAGACCGAGAAGACCGAGAAGGCGGCCGCACCGCACTGGTTCCGGAGCAACCACAGCGGATCGGGCGGCGGCAACTGCGTGGAGGCGGCCGCCGGTCTCGACGTCGTGTGCGTGCGGGATTCCAGGGCCGCGGACGGCGGGCCCGTGCCGCGCGTCGGCCGGGGGGAGCGGGCGGCGTTCGTCGCGCTCGCGGCGGAACAGCCGGCGCCGACCTGGATGCCCGGGCGGAACAATAGGCTAATCCGCGTCACCCGAGGCGAGGTGGTGCCCGTCAGCCTCGCCGAGATCGCCCAAATCGCCGGTATGGGGCACAGCCGTCAGCAACTGGCGCCTGCGCCACGACTCGTTCCCGACCCGGATCGGTGGCACCGACGTCAGTCCGCAGTTCTCCCTCGCCGAGGTGGAGGAGTGGCTGCGGAAGAACGGCGAGCTCACGGGCATCGACGCACGTGAGCTGCTCTGGCCCGGTTCGAGGCGCTCGGCAGCAGGGACGGTCCGGGGCCGGCCGGGGCCGGGCCGGCCCGGCGCATGCGTTCCCCTCGTACGCGCTCCGATCACCCGCGACTGCCGCCCGAGGCACGGGAGTCCGTGACGGTGACGGTGACGGTGACGGCCAGGCTGGGGCGGCGGGGATGGCCTTGTGAAGACCTTCGAGTTCCTGCCGCTGCGGTGGCTGGAGACGCACGTACGGCAGCTCAGCTCCACTCCCCCGCTGCCGGCGCCGGCGCCGGCGGCATTGAGATGCCGGGGATCGCCCTCGCCGTCCGTCTGGGCGGAAGCCGTGAGGAGGGCGTGAGCAGGGGTGGTGGCGAGAAGGCCGGGGAGCTCACCGTCCTCGATCCGGCCTGCGGCACCGGGCATCTGTCCGCCGCGGTCGCCCGGGAGTACGACGGCCGCGGCTGCGGTGGCGCGGCAGGGGCGTCACGCCGCTCCGGCCCCTTACCTCGACACGGCCGTCATCGCGACGAGTTCCTCCCACACCTCGCGCTGGATGTCCAGGAACGACCGCTCCTCGCCCTCGGCGACCCACACGCCGATGGCCACCCCGAACACGGCCACCCCGGAGCCCGCGGCGAGCCGGGCCGTCACCTCGGGAACCCCGCGTGCCCGGAGGGCGGCGGCGATCGACGTGGCCAGCCCCGCCGACTTCAGCAACTCCCGTTCCCGCAGCGCGGGGTTCTCGGCGACGATCGTCTGCCGTCGCCCGGAGAGGGGGCGGCGCTCGGCCGGGAAGTGCGGTGCCAAGGCCTCCAGGGCGGCTTGGACCGTTTCGAGCGGTGAGGCGTCCGGCGCGGCCGCGGCGATGCCGTCGAGCACTGCCTGCTCCAGCAGCTCCTGGCCGCCGAACAGCACCTCCCGCTTGTCGGCGAAGTGGCGGAAGAACGTCCGCTCGGTGAGCCCGACGGCCTGCGCGATGTCGGCGGCGGTCGTCCTGTCGTAGCCGCGGCTGACGAAGAGGTCCAGCGCCGCCGCCTGCAGCCGTTCCCGCGTTCCGGGCTCCCATCGCACCATGCGCACCAGTCTAGTGATGACATCGACTGACGTGGCGGCTACAGTGATGTCAGTGACCGACGTCAGTCACTGACGTCGGTCGTTCCCTCACACTGCCCGCGCCTCGAAGGAGAGCCTTCACATGCACGTTTTCGTCACCGGAGCATCAGGATGGATCGGATCGGCCGTGGTCGACGAGTTGCTCGCCGCCGGCCACGAGGTGGAGGGGCTCGCGCGCTCCGACGCCTCGGCCGCCGCGCTCGGCGCGAAGGGTGTCCGGGTCCGCCGCGGCGACCTCGACGACCTCGACGGCATCCGGGAGGGCGCCGCCGCCTCCGACGCCGTCATCCACCTCGCCAACAAGCACGACTTCGCCCACCCCGACGTCTCCGCCCGCGCCGAACGGGACGCCGTGCGGACGATCGGCGACGCCCTGACCGGATCGGGCCGTCCGTTCCTGCTGGCCTCCGGCGTCGCCGGCCTGGCGAACGGCCGCACGGCCACCGAGAAGGACCCGTCGACGTTCCACGGCCCGGACTCCCCCCGGGGCGGCAGCGAGAACCTCGCCCTGGAATACGTCGACCGCGGCGTGCACACGGTGAGCGTGCGGTACGCCCCGACCGTGCACGGCGACGGCGACCACGGTTTCCTCGCGGTCCTGACCGCCCTCGCCCGTGAGAAGGGGGTCGCGGGCTACCCGGGCGACGGCACCAACCGCTGGTCGGCGGTCCACCGGTCGGACGCGGCGCGGATCACCCGCCTGGGGCTGGAGAAGGCCCCGGCGGGGACGCTGCTGCACGCGGTGGGCGAGGAGGGCGTCCCCACACGGGACATCGCGGAAGCCGTCGGACGGGGGATCGGCGTTCCCGTCGCCTCGATCGCACCGGAGGACGCCCAGGAGCATTTCGGCTGGATCGGCCGCTACTTCGCCGCGGACATCCCCGCGTCGAGCACTCTGACGCGGGAACTCCTCGGCTGGGCGCCGAGCGGGCCCGGCGTCATGGAGGACCTGGAGGCCGGGCACTACTTTCGCGCGTGACGCGCGTGACACGCGTGACACGTCGAGGGAGATGGGGGGTTCGCCCAGCGGGTTCTCGCCACCGCCGCCCCTTCCCTTCCCGACCTTCAGGGGCTCTGCCCCTTCGGACCCCGACACGGGGCTGTGCCCCGTTGTGCGCAGTTCCCCGGGCCCCCGGGGCTGCGCAGTTCCCCGCGACGCCCCTGACCGGACCCCCGCCGGGTCAGGCGTCCCAGGTCCAGTCGGCGACCTCCGGGAGGTCCATGCCGTGTTCGCGGATCCACTCGTGGTGGCGCAGGCGGGCGTCCTGCATGTGCTGGCGGACGGCGGCGGCGCGGACGGCGAGGCCGGAGACGCGGTCGATGACGTCCATGACCAGGCGGTAGCGGTCGAGGTCGTTCTGGACGACCATGTCGAACGGGGTGGTCGTGGTGCCGCGTTCCTTGTAGCCGCGCACGTGCAGGTGTTCGTGGCCGTCGCGGCGGTAGGCGAGGCGGTGGATGAGCCACGGGTAGCCGTGGTAGGCGAAGATCACCGGTTTGTCGGCGGTGAAGACGCCGTCGTACTCGAAGTCGCTCATGCCGTGCGGGTGTTCCTCGGCGGGCAGCAGTCGGGCGATGTCGACGACGTTGACCACGCGGACGGCGAGGTCGGGCAGGTGGGTGCGGAGCAGCTGGGCGGCGGCGAGGGTCTCCAGGGTGGGGACGTCGCCGGCGCAGGCGAGCACCACGTCGGGTTCGCGGGTGCCGTCCTCGGTGCCTGCCCAGTCCCAGACGCCGAGGCCGCGGGCGCAGTGGACCCGGGCCTCGTCCATGCTGAGCCAGTCGAAGCAGGGCTGTTTGCCGGCGACGATCACGTTGACGTAGTTCTTGCTGCGCAGCGCGTGGTCGGCGACTGAGAGGAGGGTGTTGGCGTCCGGCGGGAAGTAGACCCGTACGGCCTCGGGGCTCTTGTTGAGAATGTGGTCGACGAAGCCGGGGTCCTGGTGGGAGAAGCCGTTGTGGTCCTGGCGCCAGACGTGTGACGTCAGCAGGTAGTTGAGCGAGGCGATGGGGGCGCGCCAGCTGAGGCGGCGGGTGGTGCGCAGCCACTTGACGTGCTGGTTGACCATCGAGTCGACGATGTGGACGAACGCCTCGTAGCAGGAGAACAGCCCGTGCCGGCCGGTGAGGAGGTAGCCCTCCAGCCAGCCCTGGCAGGTGTGTTCGGAAAGGATCTCCATCACCCGGCCGTGCCGGTCGAGGTCCTCGTCCACGGGGAGGGTGTCCGCCTGCCATGCCTTGCCGCTGGCGGCGTAGACGGCCTGAAGGCGGTTGGAGGCGGTCTCGTCGGGGCCGACGAGGCGAAAGTCGCGGCGGTCGGCGGTGGCGGCCATGACGTCTTCGAGCATGTCGCCGAGCACGCGGGTGGGTTCGTGCAGGGTGGTGCCGGGCTTGTCGACGGCGACGGCGTGCTTCTCCAGTGGCGGCAGGGGCAGTTGGCGCAACAGCAGCCCGCCGTTGGCGCGTGGGGTGGCGCCGAGCCGGCGCGTTCCCTGCGGCACGCAGGCCAGGACCTCGGGGCGGGGTGCGCCGTGCTCGTCGAACAGTTCCTCCGGACGGTACGAGCGCAGCCACGCCTCCAGTTGGCTCAGGTGCTCGGGGTTGTCGCGGACGGCCGACAGCGGAACCTGGTGGGCACGCCAGGTGCCCTCGACCGGGAGGCCGTCGACCTCGGCGGGGCCGGTCCAGCCCTTGGGGGTGCGCAGCACGATCATCGGCCAGCGGGGGCGCTCGGTGGCGCCGTCCTCGCGGGCGGCGCGCTGGATCGCGGCGATGCGGTCGAGGGCGGTGTCCATGGCGCCGGCCATCGCGCGGTGGACGGCGGCGGGGTCGTCGCCGGTGACGTGGAGGGGGTCGTGGCCGTAACCGCGCAGCAGTTCGTCGAGCTCGTGTTCGGGGAGGCGAGCGAGGACGGCCGGGTTGGCGATCTTGTAGCCGTTGAGGTGGAGGACCGGCAGGACGGCGCCGTCGTGGACGGGGTCGAGGAATTTGTTGGAGTGCCAGGACGTGGCGAGCGGGCCGGTCTCCGCCTCGCCGTCGCCGATGACACAGGTGACGAGGAGGCCGGGGTTGTCGAAGGCGGCGCCGTAGGCGTGGGAGAGGGCGTAGCCGAGTTCGCCGCCCTCGTGGATCGAGCCGGGGGTCTCGGGGGCGACGTGGCTGGGGATGCCCCCGGGGAAGGAGAACTGCTTGAAGAGGCGGGCCATGCCGGCGGCGTCGCGGGTGACGTCGGGGTAGGTCTCGGTGTACGAGCCCTCCAGCCAGCTGTTGGCGACGACGGCGGGGCCGCCGTGGCCGGGGCCCCAGATGCAGAGGGCGTCGAGGTCGCGGGTGCGGATGACGCGGTTGAGGTGGGTGTGGACGAGGTTGAGGCCGGGTGAGGTGCCCCAGTGCCCCAGGAGTCGGGGTTTGACGTGTTCGGGACGCAGCGGCTCGGTGAGCAGCGGGTTGGCCATGAGGTAGATCTGGCCGACGGAGAGGTAGTTGGCCGCGCGCCAGTGGGCGTCGAGGGTGGTGAGGTCCTCGGAGGTGAGGGGGGTGGGGGTTCGAGGAGTGGGAGTGGGAGTGGGAGTGGGGGTGTCGGCGGGCATGAGGGCCTCCGGGTCGGGGCGGGTGGTTCCACCTTGTCGGGTTTCCCGGGTACCCGCGAGGGCCGGTCGGCCCCACCCGTTCCGGGGCCGGACGGCCCCACCCGTTCGGGGGGGGCGGTGCGCGTCCGAGTGGGTGCGGTGGGTTTTTCCGCCCCCGCCGCTCCTTCCCTTCCCGACCTTCAGGGGCTCTGCCCCTTCGACCCCGGCACGGGGCCTCGCCCCGTTTCGCGCAGTTCCCCGCTCCCCCAAAACCCGTTGCAACCTCGCTGCAACCCGGGGCGGCGTTCAATCGGGGGCGGAAGTCAGGAGGCGTGGAATGGGTGAGGAAGAAGCCGGCGCCGGTGATGTCGTCGTGGGGCGTGTGGTGTTGACGGCGGCCGCCGCCGACCTCGTGCGGCGGTTGCGTGCGTTGCACGGGCCATTGATGTTCCACCAGTCGGGCGGCTGCTGCGACGGCAGCGCCCCCATGTGCTACCCCGAGGGGGAATTCCGCACCGGTGGCTCCGACGTGCTGCTCGCCGAGCTGGAGGTCGACGGTGTCGGCGAACCCGTCGGGTTCTGGATGTCGCGGAGCCAGTACGAGGCGTGGGCGCACACCCGGCTGATCGTGGACGTCGTCCCGGGGCGCGGCAGCGGTTTCTCGCTCGAAGCACCCGAAGGAGTGCGTTTTCTGATCCGTTCCCGCGTCGTCGACGCATAGCCGTCCGACGCGTCACCGCCGTCTGGTGGACTGCCCCTCGCACTCCCGGCTCATTCCTGTGATGTGGTGATGAGCGGGTGAGTCGATGATGCGACAGCCACCAGTTCCCAGGGGGTACTTGTGACGCGTTACCGGCACTTCCGTCCCAGAGCCCGGCTCACCACCGTCCTCGCCCAGCTCTCCGTCCTCGGCGCGCTGGCCGGCGCCACTCTCGCGGGCGCGGCGCCCGCCGGCGCCGTACAGCACGCCGTCGACGTCTCACCCGGCGTCACCTACCGGGACTTCGACCTCGCCGCGGCCCACGGGACGACCCACGTCCATCTGCTCTCCGTCGATCTGCGCGATCCGCATGTACGTGTCGACCTGCTGTATCCGGGTGCCGTCGCCGCCCGCGCCGCCGTGTCCCGGATGGCGGCGTCCGCCGGGGCAGTCGCCGGTGTCAACGGTGATTTCTTCGACATCAGCGAGGCCCAGCACCCCGGCGTGGAGGTGACCGGCGCCCCGGTCGGCCCGGCGGTCGCGGGCGGCCGGGCGCTGAAGGCGGCGGTGCCGCGCGGCCAGCGCTTCGGCCCGGCACTGCCGGCCGGGGGCAGCACCGAGGACGTACTCGGCGTCGGCACCGACGGGGTGGCGCGGCTGGACCGGCTGGCTCTCTCCGGAACGGTGCGGACGGCGGCCGACGGGGCGCTGCCGCTGCGCGGGCTCAACCAGTACGCGCTGCCCGAGGGTTCGGTCGGGGCGTACACCGCCGACTGGGGCGGCGTCTCGCGGCGGCGGGCGGTGTGCGGTACCGACACCGAGCGCGCGGCGCCCTGCGGTACGGACACCTACGAGGTCACCGTGCGTGGCGGGCGGGTCGTCTCGGCCGCGGACTCCCCCGGTTCCGGGACGATCGCCGGCGGCACGACCGTGCTGGTCGGCCGCGAGGCGGGCGCCCAGTGGCTGCGCAAGCTGTCCGTGGGCGAGAAGGTCACTGTGGGGCAGTGGCTGGTGGCTGCGAAGGCGGGCGTGCCGTACCGGTTCGCCGTCGGCGGTGCCGTACTGCGGCGGGACGGCCGGGAGGCGCCGGGGCTGGACGACTCGGTGTCGGCGGTCCGCACGGCGCTGGGCATCGCGGACGGCGGGAGGCGGTTGCTGCTGCTCGCGCTGGACGGCGGGGCGGCGTACCGGTCCGGGCTGACCGTCACCGAAGTGGCCGCGGAGTTGGGGCGGTTGGGTGCGTCGGACGCGTTCGGGGTGGACGGTGGGGGGTCCACGACACTCGTGACGAAGGGCGCGGGAAGTGGGGCTGTCGATGTGCGGAACCATCCCTCCGGGGGTGCGGAGAGGGCGGTCGCCAATGGGGTGGGCGTGTTCGCCGTCGGAGGGTGAGCCCCGGGCCCGGGCGCGGGCCCAGGCCCAAGGCGCGGGCCCGGGCCCGCGCCTCTCGATCAGGGGCGCAAGCCGCTGACGATGTCCGCCGTGGCCAGCAGGCCGTTGTGGATGGTGGGCGCCATGCTGGAGCTCGCCAGGAGGAAGCCCAGCAGGGCACAGACCAGCGCGTGCGAGACCTTCAGGCCGCCGTTGCGGAGGAAGATCACCGCAAGGATCGTCAGCAGCAGCACCAGCGAGATGGAAATGGCCATGGTCACCCTCCTCCGCAACGTCCGCTTCGCGGCGTTCGGCCGCAAGTGTGGCGCAGTGGAGGGTTCGTCCGGGCAGCTGACGTGTCCGCCGAACGAGTGGTGTCCCGGCCGGCCCGACGACGACAGCGAACCGACCGGCGGGGACAGCGGGGACCGCCTACGCGGGCGGGCGCAGGTCCACCATGGCGGCCAGCCGCTCGCGGTGGGCGCCCGCTGTGCCGTAGGCGAGCGAGTCGGCCTTGGCCCGCTTCAGGTAGAGGTGGGCCGGGTGCTCCCAGGTCATGCCGATCCCGCCGTGCAGTTGGACGGCCTCCTCCGCGGCGTGCACGGCGACACCCGCGGCGTATGCCTGGGCCACGGCGACCGCGAGGTCGCGCTCCTCGCCGCCGGTGGCGAGCGCGTCGGCGGCGTTGCGCGCGGCGGCGCGCAGGTTGACGACCTCCAGCCACAGCGCGGCCAGCCGGTGCTTGAGCGCCTGGAAGCCGCCGACCGGCCGGTTGAACTGCTTGCGGTCCTTGAGGTAGCGGACGGTTTCGGTCAGGCACCAGTCGGCGAGGCCGAGTTGTTCGGAGGCGAGCAGTCCGGCTCCGGCCCGCAGCGCGCGGCGCACGGCGGGTGCCGCGTCGCCGAGGCGGCGGGCGGGCGCGGCGTCGAGCACGATCCGCGCCACGGGGCGGGTCAGGTCCAGGGAGATCCGCGGGGTGACGGTCGCGTCGGCTGCGGCCACCGCGTACAGGCCGCCGTCGTCGGCGGGGACGAGGAGTACGTCGGCGGCGCCGGCGTCGGCGACGGCGGTCAGCTCGCCGCGCAGCGTGCCGTTCTCCAGGCGCGCGGTCGGGAAGGGGGCGCCGGGTGCGGTGTGCAGTCCGACGGCGAGCACCCCGACCGACGCGCCCGAGGCCAGCTCGCCGAGCAGTGCGCCGGAAGTGCCCTCGTGTCCGCACTCCAGCAGGGCCTCGGTGGCGACGACGGCGCTGGTCAGGTACGGCACGGGGGCGACCGCGCGCCCCAGTTCCTCCAGGACGACGGCGGCCTCGCGGTGCGTGGCGCCCTGTCCGCCGAGTTCCTCGGGGACGAGCAGTCCGGCGAGGCCCATGCCCTCGGTGAGCGACTTCCACAGCTTCAGGTCGTGCGGGGAGTCCGACTCGGTGCGCCGCAGGACGCCCGCCGGGTCGCAGTGGTCCGTGAGCAGGTCGCGGACCGCGGCGCGCAGCGCCTCTTCCTCCTCGGAGTGGAGCAGGTCGGGCTGTGTGCTCATCGGGCCAGGTCCTTCCAGGCGACGTCCTTGTCGGTGCGCGGTTCGGCGGGCAGGCCCAGGACGCGCTCGGCGACGATGTTGAGCAGCACCTCGCTGGTGCCGCCCTCGATGCTGTTGCCCTTGGAACGGAGGTAGCGGTAGCCGGCCTCTCGGCCGGTGAAGTCGACGAGTTCGGGCCGGCGCATGGTCCAGTCGTCGTACAACAGGCCTTCCTCGCCGAGGAGTTCGACTTCCAGGCCGCTGATCTCCTGATTGAGGCGGGCGAAGGCGAGCTTCATGCCGCTGCCCTCGTAGCCGGGCTGTCCGGCGGCGAGCTGCTGGCGCAGGCGTTCGGCGGTGAGGCGGGAGACCTCGGCCTCCACCCACAGTTTCAGCAGCCGCTGGTGCAGGTCGTGGGTGCGCAGCTCGGGGCGTTCGCGCCAGGTGCGGGAGACGGGGCCGATCATGCCGCCCTCGCGGGGCAGGCGCATGCCGCCGATGGAGACGCGCTCGTTCATGAGGGTGGTCTGGGCGACCCGCCAGCCGTCGCCGACCGCGCCGAGCCGGCGGGAGTCGGGGATGCGGACGTCGGTGAGGAAGACCTCGTTGAACTCGGCCTCGCCGGTGATCTGCCGCAGCGGGCGGACCTCGACGCCGGGGTCGGTCATGTCGCACACGAAGTAGGTGATGCCGCGGTGCTTGGGGACGCCGGGGTCGGTGCGGGCGATGAGGATGGCCCAGCGGGCGACATGGGCGCTGGACGTCCACACCTTCTGTCCGTCGACCACCCAGTCCTCGCCGTCGGCCACGGCGCGGGTGCCGAGCGCGGCGAGGTCGGAGCCGGCGCCGGGTTCGCTGAACAGCTGGCACCACACCTCCTCGCCGGTCCACAACGGGCGCAGGAAGCGCTGCTGCTGCTCGGGCGTGCCGTACTGCAGAATCGTCGGCGCGGCCATGCCGAGGCCGATGCCGATCCGCCGGGGGTCGTTGTCGGGGGCGCCCGCGGACTCCAGTTCGGTGTCGACGACGGCCTGCAGCGAGCGGGGGGCGCCGAGGCCGCCGAGGCCCTCGGGGTAGTGCACCCAGGCCAGGCCCGCGTCGAAGCGGGCGCGGAGGAAGTCGAGCCGGCCGGCACCGGCGGGCGGGTGGGCGGCGAGGAACTCGCGGGTGCGTCGGCGCAGTTCGGGGGCGTCGAGCTTCTCGGGCACGTGGGTCGCGGGTTCGCCGGGCGCGTCGTGGTCCGTCATGCGGAAGCTCCGTTCTTCGCTGCGGGCAGCACGACGATACGGCCCGTGCTGACGCCGTCGGCCACCCGCTGCACGGCGGCCGACGCGTCCTCCAGCGGGACCCGCTCGCTCACCAGCGGCTTGATCGCGCCCCGGGCGGCCAGTTCGGTGAGCTGCTCGTGGCAGTGCCGGACCAGCTCGGGGTTCTTGGTGTTGTACAGGCCCCAGTGCAGGCCGAGGATGGAGTAGTTCTTGACCAGGGCGTGGTTGAGCGCCGGGCTGGGGATCGTGCCGCCGGCGAAACCGACGACGACGATGCGGCCCTCGAAGGCGGCGAGCTTGGCGGACTGCTCGTAGGCCGTGCCGCCGACGGGGTCGTAGATCACGTCGGCGCCCCGGCCCCCGGTGGCTTCCTTGACCGTGGCCACGACGTCCTCGGCGCGGCGGTCGACGACCAGGTCGCAGCCGAGGGTGCGGGCGACGGCGGCCTTCTCGGCACCGCCGACGACGCCGATGACCGTGGCGCCGGCGGCCTTGCCGAGCTGGACGGCGGCGCTGCCGACCCCGCCGGCGGCGGCGTGCACGAGGAGCGTCTCGCCGGCCTCCAGGCGGGCCCGGCGGTGCAGGCCGAACCAGCCGGTCTGGTAGCCGATGTGCAGGGCGGCGGCCTCGGCGTCGTCGAGCGGGTCCGGGGCGGGCAGGAGGGCGGCGGCGTCCGCGAGGGCGTACTCGGCGAATCCGCCGTACGGGAGAGCGGTGGTGGCGAGGACGCGACGACCGTCCTCGGTCTCGCCGCAGATCTCCACGCCCGGGGTGAAGGGCAGCGACGGGCGGACCTGGTACTGGCCGCGGCAGAGGAGGGCATCGGGGAAGTTGATGTTCGCGGCGCGCACCCTGAGCCGTACCTGGCCGTCGCCGGGGGTGGGCGGTTCGGCGTCCACGAGGCGCATGGCCTCAGTGGGTTCGCCGTTCTCGTGCACCTGCCATGCCTGCATGCGCGGCCTCCAGAGACTGGGTCGTCGGTCGGTCCGGGATTCCGCGGTCTGCGCGGCCGAGCGGTCTGCGCAGTTCCGCGGTTCCGCCCCGACGACATACTAAGCGGTCGCTTGCACATAGGGGAACAGGCTCCGCTCCACGGCGTCACCGGGGCGCCCCGCACTCCCGCTTTTCCATATGGTCTCATTGACGATAAGGGCGGCGGCGTGCGAAGCTGGCGGGGCGTCAATCCACGCCGATCAGCGGCAATTCACCGAAAGGTGCGCCTATTTCGGCTTTCGCCGCGTTCGCGTCGTTCCGGTCGGCCGTCCGACCACTCTTCCGATCGCCGTTGTGTCACATCCCGTCTCGTCTCGTCCCCACGGAGTTTCCATGCCGCACGCCGCCGCCCGTGCCCCACAGCCCCACCTGGACCCGCAGTGCACCGATCGCGCCGCGGGCGTCCTGCTCGGCGCGGCCGTGGGAGACGCGCTGGGCGTGCCCTACGAGTTCCAGGCCACGCTGACCGGGAACGAGCAGCCGCGGATGATCGGCGGTGGTCTGGGGCCGTACAAGCCCGGCGAGTACTCCGACGACACCCAGATGCAGGTGTGCATCGCCGAGGTCGCGGCCACCGGAGCCGATCTGCGGGGTGCCGAGGCCCTCGACGCGGTCGCGGCGAATTTCCAGCGGTGGCTGAGCGAGGGCGCGAGCGACGTCGGGAACCAGACCAGAGCCGTGCTGAACGCCGCCGGACGCGCGGCCGGAGCGGCCGGAGCGGCGATGCGGGAGGCAGCGGCCGCCTTCACCGCGGCCCGCGCGAACAGCGCCGGCAACGGCTCGCTCATGCGGACCGGGATCGTCGCCCTCGCCCACCTCGGTGACGCGACGGAGATGGCCGAGGCCGCCGTCGCGGTCAGCGGGCTCACCCACCCCGACCCCGACTGCGCCGATGCCTGCGTACTGTGGTGCTCCGGCATCCGCACCGCCGTGCTGAAGGGCACCTTCGACGGCGTACGGGCCGGTCTGGAACTGCTTCCCGCCGAGCGCCGGGCCCTGTGGACCGAGCGGCTGGACGAGGCGGAGGCCCACCCTCCGCACCACTTCTCCCCCAACGGCTGGGTCGTCACCGCGCTCCAGGCCGCCTGGTCGGCGATCACGCGCACCCCCGTGCCCGTGCTGAACCCCGGCGAGGGCAGCTTCCCCGCCCAGCACCTGCGGCTCGCCCTCGAGGCGGCGGTGCGGGCCGGCGACGACACCGACACGGTCGCGGCGATCGCGGGCGCCCTGCTCGGGGCGCGCTGGGGTTGTTCCGGCATCCCGCTGCGGTGGCAGCAGGACGTGAACGGCTGGCCCGCGCTCACCGGCGTCGACCTCGTCCGGCTGGCGGTGCGCACCGCCCGGGGCGGACGGGACGACTCCGCCGGCTGGCCCTCCGCGGGCCGCCTGCCCGTCCCGGCGGACGCGCCCCGCGCCTTCGCCGTCCCCCACCCGCTCGACCCCGGAGTCGTCCTGGGCAACCTCGCCCTCCTCCAGGGAAGCGCGCCGGTCGACGTCGACGCGGTGGTGTCGCTGTGCCGCATGGGCACGGACCCGGTCCTGCCGGGCACCGACGCCGAGCACGTGCGCGTCTGGCTGGTGGACAGCGACAAGCAGAACGCCAACCTCCACTACGTCGTGGACCAGGCGGCCCGCGAGGTGCTGCGGCTGCGGAAGGAGGGCAAGCGGGTCCTGCTGCACTGCGTCGCCGGGCAGAGCCGTACGCCGGCCGTCGCCGCGGTCTACAGCCACCTCGCGCACGGAATCGGCTCCGAGGCCGCGCTCTCCGGTCTGCGTGAGGTGCTGCCGCACGGCCGGCAGCTCTCGGCACACACCGAACTGCTGGACGCGGTCCACGCGTTGGCCGCCGGGGCCGTCGGGCCCGTCCGGGGGACCGGGTCCGCCGAGCCCAGCGAGTCCGCGCGGTCGGCGCAGGCGGAGCGGCCTGCGGAATTCCTGAATGGGAAGGGCGCTGCCTCCCGGGTGCGCGGCCTGATGCTCGGGCTCGCGCTGGGGGACACGCTGGGCACCGCGAAGGGCAAGCTGCCCGCCGCCGGAACCCTGCGGGCCGGTGTCAGCACCCAACTGGCCTGCTTCACCGCGGAGGGCACCATCCGCGGTCTCGTGCGCGACGATCACAGAGGCATCTGCTCACCTTCGGGGGGCATCGCGCACGCCTACTGCCGCTGGGCCGCCCTCCAAGGGATCGAGGTCGAGCGGATGCGCGCACGCTGGGCCCATGGTGACGGAGTCTGGCCCGACGGCTGGCTCGCCCAGGTGTCCGTGCTCGCCGAACGGCGCGGCTCGGCTCCGGCGACCGTGGCGGCCCTGTCCCGGATCGAGCAGGGCGACACGGGGAAGCCGACGGCCAGCCGCGGCTGCCACGCGCTCACCCGCACCCTTCCCGTCGCCGTGGTCGGCGCCGCCCACACCCACGGACAGGCAGCCGGGCTGGCACGGGGCGTCGCCGCCCTCACCCACGGCGACCCGGCCGCGCAGTCCGCGGCGGCCCATGCGGTGGTCCTGGCCGGCCACTGCCTCACCGCCGCGCAGGACGACGCCCGGGACTCCGGGCCCGCCGGGCGGTCGCGGGTCCGGCAGGCCCTGCGGGACGGCATGCGGGCCCTTCCCTACGCCGACCCGGATCTGACGGCCGACGAGCGCGACCGGCTCTGCGCCGCGCTCGGGGAGGCCGAGGGGCATCCCGCGGACGCGGCACGGCTCGCGAAGCTCGCGCCCGACGCCACCGCGCCGTCGGCACTGCTCGGCGGGGTGTACGTCGCCGCGTCCTTCCCCGGCCGGGACCAGTTGGACGCCGCGCTGTGCTTCGCCGCCGGGGCCCCGGACGGCGACTCGGTCGCCTGTGTGACCGGCGCGCTGCTCGGCGCGGCGCACGGCGCGGAGGCGCTGCCCGTCGGCCTGGTGAGCCGGCACGAGCTGGCCTGGGTGCTCGACACCCTCGCCCACGACCTCGTCGCCCAGTTCACCGATCCACCCAGCGGGAGCGAGTACGTCAGCGGCTGGGACCCGCACTGGTGGGGCCGCTACCCCGGCTGGTGACCCGCGGGACCCGGCACAGGCACGGCACCGACCTGGATCTCGGCCCGGCACAGGCCCCGTACCGGCGCGACGTCAGGCGTCCCCGCCCCGTCGCGTCGGCCGGGCCCGTACGTGCATCCGCTCGCCCTGGGGGCCGAACAGGCTCAGGAACTCTGTCGGCCCCTCCCCCGTCGAGCCGAACCAGTGCGGCACGCGCGTGTCGAACTCCGCCGCCTCACCGGGGCCCAGCACCACGTCGTGGTCGCCGAGCACGAGCCGCAGCTTCCCCGACATGACGTACAGCCATTCGTAACCCTCGTGGGTGCGCGGGTGGGGTTCGCAGGCACGCTGCGGTTCCAGCACCTTGAACGCCTGCAGCCCGCCGGGCTGGCGGGTGAGCGGCCAGTACGTGCGGCCGAACCGGGCGATCGGCTCCGACCGTACCCGGGGGTCCCCCACCTTCGGGGCGCCCACCAGTTCGTCCAGCGGCACCTGGTGCGCGCGGGCGATCGGCAGCAGCAGTTCCAGGGAGGGCCTGCGGAGCCCGGACTCCAGCCGGGACAGTGTGCTCACCGAGATGCCGGTCGCCTCCGACAGCGCGGCGAGCGTGGCGCCGCGCTCCTTGCGGATCCGCCGCAACCGGGGGCCCACCTCGGCGAGGACCTCGTCCGTGTCGCCGTCACCGCTTGCGGGAGTTTCGTCCCGCGCATCGTCGCTCATCGCTTCATTGCAGGTTCGGCAAGTTCGTTTGTCAATACGGAGGGGTTCGGTGAGGCTGCCCGTGGAGGTGGTCACCATGACCGACACGCACACCGACAACCACATCGACCGACCCACCGACAGCTACGAGGTCCTCGTCGTCGGGGGCGGCGCGGCCGGGCTCTCCGCCGGGCTGGTCCTCGGCCGGGCCCGGCGCAGGACGCTCGTCGTGGACGCGGGCGAACCGCGCAACGCGCCCGCCGCGCACATGCAGGGCTACCTGTCCCGGGACGGCATGCCGCCGGCCGAGCTCCTGGCCGTGGGCCGCGAGGAGATCGCCCGGTACGGGACGGTCGAGCTGGTCCAGGACCGGGTCGTCGACCTGACCCGGGACGGGGCGGACGGGACAAGCCCCCTCGGCTTCACCGCCGCCCTGGCCGGCGGGCGGACGGTCCGTGCTCGGCGGGTCGTCGTGGCGACGGGGCTGAAGGACGAGCTGCCGTCCGTGCCCGGTGTCGCCGAGCGCTGGGCACGGGACGTCATCCACTGCCCGTACTGCCACGGCTGGGAGGTGCGCGACGAGGCGTTCGGAGTGCTGGCCACCTCCCCGATGAGCGTCCACCAGGCCCTGCTGGTCAGCCACTGGTCCAAGGACACCACGCTCTTCCTGAACGCCGTGGCCGAGGAGGACCTCTCCGACGACGAGCTGCGCAGGCTCGCCGCGGCGGGCGTGGACGTCGTCCCGGGCGAGGTCGCGGAGCTGGTGGTCGAGGAGGACCGGATCACCGGCGTACGGCTGGCGGACGGCTCGGTGCACGCCCGTTCCGTGGTCTTCGTCGCGCCCCGCATGGTGCCGCGCACGGGGCTGCTGGAGAAGCTGGGCGCCGAGCTGCGGGAGACCCCGATGGGCTCCTGTCCGGTGGTGGACGAGACGGGGCGTACGACGGTGCCGGGGGTGTGGGCCGCGGGGAACGCGACCCTCGTCGCGCAGCAGGTGATCAACGCGGCGAGCACGGGGTACACGGCGGCGGCCGCCGTCAACGGCGAGCTGGTCTTCGAGGACATCGACGCCCGGGTCGGGGTGGCACGGGACGGGGCGGCGTAGACCGGGGTGGCTCGGACCGGGACGGGCGATCCGGACGGGACCGGCGCGAAGGTGTGGACCCCCTGCTCCCGGTGCACCATGGCTGCATGCTGCTGCACCGGCTCGCCCGTGTGTCCCGGGAGGTCGCGGCCACCTCGTCGCGCTCCCGCAAGGCCGCCCTGCTCGCCGAGCTGTTCCGGGCGGCCGACCCCGAGGATGTGCCTGTCGTCATCCCCTACCTCGCGGGCCGGCTGCCACAGGGGCGCCTCGGCATCGGCTGGAAGCTGCTCGGCACCCCCGTGTCCCCGGCCGCCGAGCCCACGCTGACCGTGCGCGAGGTGGACGCCCGGCTGACCGCGATCGGCGCCGTCACCGGCACCGGTTCGCAGACCGCGCGCGGCCGCCTGCTGGGCGCGTTGATGGCAGCGGCCACCGAGGAGGAGCAGCGGTTCCTGGTCGGCCTGCTCACCGGTGAGGTGCGGCAGGGCGCGCTGGACGCGCTCGCGGCGGAGGGGCTGGCCGGTGCCACCGGCGCGGCACCGGCGGATGTACGGCGGGCGGTGATGCTGGCCGGTGCGCTGGAGCCGGTGGCGCGGGCGCTGCTCGCGGACGGACCGGCGGCGCTGGAGGCGTTCCGGCTCACCGTCGGCCGCCCGGTGCTGCCGATGCTCGCACACACCGCCTCCTCGGTCACCGCGGCGGTGGAGAAGCTGGGCGCCTGCGCGGTGGAGGAGAAACTGGACGGCATCCGGGTCCAGGTGCACCGGGACGGCGGCACGGTGCGCGTGTACACCCGTACGCTCGACGACATCACCGACCGGCTGCCCGAAGTCGTCTCCGTGGCCGAGCGGTTGGCGCAGGACCGGTTCGTGCTGGACGGCGAGGTGCTGGCGCTGGCCGAGGACGGGCGGCCCCGCTCCTTCCAGGAGACCGCGGGCCGGGTGGGTTCCCGGGTGGACGTGGCGCGGGCGGCGACGGCCGTGCCGGTCTCCCCCGTCTTCTTCGACGTACTGGCGGTGGACGGCCGCGACCTGCTCGACCTGCCGTTCGCCGACCGGCACGCCGAACTCGCCCTGCTGGTCCCGGAGCCCCTGCGGGTGCGGCGGGCGGTGGTGACGGGCCGGGAGGAGAGCGCACGGGCCGAGGCGTTCCTCGCGGCGACGCTGGAGCGCGGGCACGAGGGCGTCGTCGTCAAGTCGCTGGACGCCCCCTACAGCGCGGGCCGACGCGGCGCCTCCTGGCTGAAGGTGAAGCCGGTGCACACCCTCGACCTGATGGTGCTGGCCGCCGAGTGGGGACACGGCCGGCGCAGCGGCAGACTCTCCAACCTGCATCTGGGCGCCCGCGGCGAGGACGGATCGCCGGTGATGCTCGGCAAGACCTTCAAGGGTCTGACGGACGCGATGCTGGCCTGGCAGACCGAGCGGCTGCGCGAGCTGGCCGTCGAGGAGCACCGCTGGGGTTTCACCGTGCGGCCGGACCTGGTGGTCGAGATCGCGTACGACGGGCTGCAGCGCTCCACCCGCTACCCGGCCGGCGTCACCCTGCGGTTCGCGCGCGTGCTGCGCTACCGGGAGGACAAACGGCCGGAGGAGGCGGACACCGTGGCGACACTGCTGGCGGCGCACCCGGGGGTGGCGCCGTGAGCGGAGCCACGAGCGCGGTCGGGGGCGGCGCGGCGCGCGGCCGGCGCAGTGCCGGGCTGCTGCTGTACCGCCGTGCCGGCGACGGCGGCCTGGAGGTGCTGCTCGGCCACATGGGCGGCCCCTTCTACGCCCGCAAGGAGGCCGGAGCGTGGACCGTGCCGAAGGGCGAGCACCCGCCCGAGGAGCCGGCCTGGGAGGCGGCCCGCCGGGAGTTCCGGGAAGAGCTGGGGCTGGCGCCGCCGGACGGCGAGGCGGTGCCGCTGGGCGAGGTGCGGCAGGCGGGCGGCAAGGTCGTCACGGCGTGGGCGGTGGCGGCGGACCTGGACCCGGCGACGGTCGTACCGGGGACGTTCACGATGGAGTGGCCGCCGCGTTCGGGCCGCCGGCAGGAGTTCCCCGAGCTGGACCGGGTGCGCTGGTTCCCGCTCGCCGAGGCGCGGGCGGTGGTCGTGAAGGCGCAGGCCGCGTTTCTCGACCGGCTGGCGGAGCACTCGGACGGAGGGTGAGTCGCCGGGACCGTGTTGCGGCGTCCGCCCGACGCAGAGCCGTACCCGCGTTGCGGCGCCCACCGGGGCGCGGGAAGGTCGAGACACAGCCTGCCCAGGAGGTCACAGCCATGCCCCTCGCGACCGTGAATCCGGCGACCGGCCAGACGCTCAGGACGTTCGACGCCCTGGACGCGCGGGCGGTCGAGCGCAGGCTCGCCGCCGCCGAGGCCGCGTTCCGCACCCACCGCACCACGTCCTTCGCCGAACGGGCCCGGCTGCTGCACGCCGCCGCCGATCTGCTGGAGGCGGACGAGCGGGAGATCGCGGAGGTGATGACCACCGAGATGGGCAAGCCGGTCACCCAGGCGCGCGCCGAGGCCGCCAAGTGCGCGAAGGCGATGCGCTGGTACGCCGACCACGCCGAGGAACTCCTCGCCGACGAGGAGCCGGCCGAGTCGGACATCAAGGACTCGGGCGCCTCGCGGGGGTTCGTGCGCTACCGGCCGCTCGGCCCGGTGCTGGCGGTGATGCCGTGGAACTTCCCGCTGTGGCAGGTGATCCGGTTCGCCGCGCCCGCGTTGATGGCGGGCAACGTCGGCCTGCTCAAGCACGCCTCGAACGTGCCGCAGACCGCGTTGTATCTGGAGGAGCTGTTCCGGCGGGCGGGGTATCCGGAGGGCTGCTTCCAGACGTTGCTGATCGGCTCCGGGGAGGTCGAGAGCGTCCTGCGCGACCCGCGCGTCGTCGCCGCGACGCTGACCGGGAGCGAGCCTGCGGGCCGGTCCGTGGCCGCGGTGGCCGGGGACGAGATCAAGAAGACGGTGCTGGAGCTGGGCGGCAGCGACCCGTTCGTCGTGATGCCGTCCGCCGACCTCGACCGGGCGGCGAAGGTGGCGGTGACCGCGCGGGTGCAGAACAACGGGCAGTCGTGCATCGCGGCCAAGCGGTTCATCGTGCACACGGATGTCCACGACGCGTTCGCCGAGCGGTTCACGGCCGGGATGAAGGCTTTGAGGGTGGGCGATCCGATGGACGAGGAGACCCAGGTCGGGCCGGTCGCCTCCGAGCGGGGCCGGGCGGACCTGGAGGAGCTGGTCGCGGACGCCGTCGAGCACGGCGCCACCGTGCTGTGCGGTGGCGAACGTCCGGACGGGCCGGGCTGGTACTACCCGCCGACCGTGCTGGCCGGTATCACCCCCGAGATGCGTGTGCACCACGAGGAGACGTTCGGGCCCGTCGCCACGCTGTACCGGGCGGCGGACCTCGACGAGGCCGTGGCGATCGCCAACGACTCCCCGTTCGGGCTCAGTTCGAACGTGTGGACGCGCGACGAGGCGGACGTGGACCGCTTCGTGCGGGATCTGGAGGCCGGTGCCGTGTACGTCAACGGCATGACGGCCTCGCACCCGGCGTTCCCCTTCGGCGGGATCAAGCGGTCCGGGTACGGGCGCGAGCTGGCCGGGCACGGAATCCGGGAGTTCTGCAACATCACCACGGTGTGGCAGGGGGCGTGAGCGTTCCGCGGCTACGATCGCTGCTGTGAACCGCGAAGTGACCCTGCCTCTCATCGTCGACGACCGCGGCACGTTGCAGGTGGCGGCGGCCGATGTCAGCAAGCTGCTGCGTGCGGTCGGCGGGCGGTGGCTGCGTCTGGTGGAGGCCGGTGAGGACGGGCTCGACGAGGACACGGTGGCGGCGCTGACCATCGAGCTGGCGAAGTTGGCGGACCGGATCGATGTGGCGTGCATCGCGCACAGCAGCGGTACGGCTCCCTGAGGCGGGCGTGGGGGGTGGGGGCCCCTTTTTCCTCGCCCCCGCCGCCCCTTCCCGTCCCGACCCCGGGGGCTTCGCCCCCGGACCCCCCAGAAGATCGCGCGGTTCCCCGCGCCCCTTATCGGATCGTCATGCCCGACAGAGTGCGCGCGATCACCAAGCGCTGGATCTCGCTCGTGCCTTCGAAAATGGTGTAGATCGCGGCGTCACGGTGCATGCGTTCCACCGGGTACTCCCGGGTGTAGCCGTTGCCGCCGAGGATCTGGACGGCCTGCGCGGTGACTTTCTTCGCCGTCTCACTTGCGAACAGCTTGGACATCGAGCCCTCGGCCGCCGTGAACGGCCTGCCGTTGACGGCCATCCAGGAGGCCCGCCACACCAGCAGCCGGGCCGCGTCGATGGACGTGCGCATGTCGGCGAGCTGGAAGGCGACGCCCTGGTTGTCGATGATGGGCCGGCCGAACTGCTCGCGGGTCTTGGCGTAGTCCAGGGCGACCTCGTACGCGGCGCGGGCGGTGCCGACCGCCATCGCGCCGACCGCCGGGCGGGACGCCTCGAACGTGGCCATCGCCGCGTTCTTCAGGCGCTCGCCGCCCTGCCTGGCCTTCTCGCGGGCCCGGGCGAGACGCTCGTCGAGTTTCTCCTTGCCGCCGAGCAAGCAGGAGCCGGGGACGCGCACGTTGTCGAGGACGACCTCGGCGGTGTGCGAGGCGCGGATACCGTGCTTCTTGAACTTCTGCCCCTGGGAGCAGCCCGGTGTGCCCGGCGGGACGATGAAGGAGGCGTGGCCCTTGGAACCGAGCTCGGGGTCGACCGACGCGACGACGACGTGGACGTTGGCGATGCCGCCGTTGGTGGCCCACGTCTTGGTGCCGTTGATCACCCACTCGTCCTTGGCCTCGTCGTAGACGGCGCGGGTGCGCAGGGAGGCGACGTCGGAGCCGGCGTCGGGCTCGGAGGAGCAGAACGCGGCGACCTTGACGTCGCCCGCGTCGCCGTACATCTGGGGGATCCAGGTGCCGATCTGCTCCTCGGTGCCGTTGGCGAGGACGCCGACGGCGGCGAGGCCGGTGCCGACGATGGACAGGGCGATGCCCGCGTCCCCCCAGAACAGCTCCTCCATGGCCATGGGGATGCCGAGGCCGGTGGGGTCGAAGTACTGCTGGGCGTAGAAGTCGAGAGAGTAGATGCCGACCTTGGCGGCCTCCTGGATGACAGGCCAGGGCGTCTCCTCGCGCTCGTCCCACTCCGCGGCCGCGGGGCGGATCACGTCGGCGGCGAAGCCGTGCAGCCAGTCCCGGACCTCCCGCTGTTCCTCGCTCAGCTCCATGGTGAACTCGGCCATGTCCCCTCCACTGCTGCGGTAACCTCTCACTAGCGATGTTACTAGCGGTAACTCCGGAGTGTGTTACCGATGAGTAGCAAAAGTCAACTCCCGTGCCCGAACGGGCCGCGACCTGCACTCGCGTCGGCAGTCCGTTCGAGGTCGGCCTGCCGGGCAGTGCTACTTTGCGCAGGCGTCACCGAATCACGACGGGTGGGGAGAGATCATGGAGACCACGCAGCGGACCGTTCACCAGACGTCCGCCGACCGCCGCCGGCGCGAGTTGCTGGAGGCCGCCGACCGAGTGGTGCTCCGCGACGGCCCCGGCGCCTCGATGAACGCCATCGCCGCCGAGGCCGGCATCACCAAACCGATCCTCTACCGCCACTTCGGCGACAAGGGCGGGCTGTACGCCGCCCTGGCCAAGCGGCACACCGACGCGCTGCTCGCCTCGTTGCGGGCCGCGCTGGACGCCCCCGCCGAGCGCCGGGAGCGGGTGGAGGCCACCCTCGACACCTACCTCGCCGCGATCGAGGCCCGTCCGCAGGTGTACCGGTTCCTGATGCACCCCTCGGAGGGCGGCCCGCAGCAGACGGGCGAGGCCGGCTTCGACACCGGCCGGAACTCGATCCCGGTGCTGCGGCGGATGGGCGAGGAGCTGGGCCAGGTCATCGAGGAACGGCTCGACCTCGGCCCCGGCACCCAGCAGCTCGCCCGGGTGTGGGGCCACGGCATCGTCGGCATGATGCACGCGGCCGGCGACTGGTGGCTGGGCGAACGCCCTTGCTCCCGCGCCGAGTTGGTGCACGCCCTGGCCGACCTGCTGTGGGGCAGGCTGGCCGCGGCGGGCGACCGGGTGGGCGGACCGGGATTCTGAACCCGGGTCACCGCAACCGCCCGGCCACCGGCCCGGTACGGGAGCGGCGGGCTCCGGACCGGTCCGGAGTCCGGGCTCGGCCCGGGTTCCGGCCCCGGCGACCCACCCCGCCCCCGCTACCGGGCCCAGTCCGCCCGTGCCGCCTGCCGCATCACCCGGCGGTGGCGCCATCCCGTCACACGGTCCACGTACAGCCCGCCGTCCAGATGGTCGTACTCGTGCTGCAGGCACCGCGCGAACCAGCCCGTGCCCTCCACCCGCAGCGGCTCGCCGGTGACCGTGCGGCCCTCCAGCACCGTACGGTCGTACCGCGGTGTGGCCGCCTCCAGGCCGGGCAGGGACAGGCACCCCTCGGGGCCGCGCACGCTCACCCCGTCCGCCGCCACCGACCGGGGGTTGACGAGGTGTCCCACGTGGCGCACGTCCTCGTCGTCCTCGCAGTCGAAGACGAACACCCGCAGCGGCTCGCCGACCTGGTGGGCGGCCAGGCCCACCCCCCGGGCCGCGTACATGGTGGCGAACATGTCCTCGACCAGCGAGGCCAGTTCGGGACCGAACGCGGTCACCTCCGCGCCGGGCGCACGCAGCACCGGGTCGCCGAGCAGGGTCAGGGGCCGCACGCGCCCGCGGGCGCCCGGGAGGGAACGGTGTCGCATGGCGGTCAGCGTACGGTTTCCCCGACACCGTTCCGCGGGAGCGGGCGGCCGCCGTACCGGTCCGGGATTCGGGTGTGCGAATGGATCTCGATAGGCTGACGTCCATCACGTTGCCGACAGGCTTCCCGGGCGGCGCGTACCAGAGAGGATCGAGAACTGATGGCAGGCAACTCGGACCCGCTCTCGCCGCGGGCCAAGCTGGCCGTGACCGCCGGCAAGGCGGTCGCAGCGGCCTCGCGCGCCGCGGGGCGCGGCAGCGGTTCGGTGATCGGCGGCAAGGTGGCGCTCAGGCTCGACCCCGACCTGCTGGCGCGGCTCGCCCAGAACCTGGACGTCGTCCTCGTGTCGGCGACCAACGGCAAGACCACCACCACCCGGCTGATCGCGGAGGCGCTGCGCGCCGCGGGCCCGGTGGTGTCCAACGCGCTGGGCGCCAACATGCCGGCCGGCATCACCTCGGCGCTGGCGGGCGGGTCGGAGTCGAAGTACGGCGTCATCGAGGTCGACGAGAAGTACCTCGCCGGCGTCGCCCGGGACACCGACCCCAAGTGCATCGCGCTGCTCAACCTCTCCCGCGACCAGCTCGACCGCGCCGCCGAGACCCGCATGCTGGCGGAGAACTGGCGTGAGGGGCTGGCCGGTTCGAAGGCGGTGGTCGTCGCCAACGCCGACGACCCGCTGGTGGTGTGGGCCGCATCCTCCTCCCCCAACGTGATCTGGGTCGCGGCCGGCCAGATGTGGAAGGACGACGCCTGGTCCTGCCCGTCCTGCGGCGGTGTGATGCAGCGTCCGGGCGACGACTGGTTCTGCGGCGAGTGCGGCTTCCGCCGCCCCGTGCCGAGCTGGGCGCTCTCCGGCGACCACGTCCTGGACCCGCACGGCTCCGCCTGGCCCATCCACCTCCAGCTCCCGGGCCGCGCCAACAAGGCCAACGCGGCCTCCTCCGCGGCCGTCGCCGCCGTCTTCGGGGTGCCGCCGCAGGTCGCGCTGGAGCGGATGTACCAGGTGCAGGCGGTGGCCGGCCGCTACGACGTGGTCCAGTTCCAGGGCCGCGACCTCCGGCTGCTCCTCGCGAAGAACCCGGCCGGCTGGCTGGAGACGTTCTCGCTGATCGACCCGCCGCCCACCCCGGTGATCCTCTCGGTGAACGCGCGCGGCGCCGACGGCACCGACACCTCCTGGCTGTGGGACGTGGACTACACCCGGCTCACCGGCCACCCGATCTTCGTCCTGGGCGACCGCAAGCTGGACCTCGCCGTCCGGCTGGAGGTCGCGAACCAGTCCTTCCAGGTGTGCGACACCCTCGACCAGGCGGTGGGGGCCGCCCCGCCCGGCCGGATCGAGGTCATCGCGAACTACACCGCCTTCCAGGACCTGCGCCGCCGCGTCGGCAACTGACCTCGAGCGATCTTCCAAGGATGAGCATGAGCGACAACCAACTGCGGCTGGTGTGGATCTACCCCGACCTGCTGAGCACCTACGGCGACCAGGGCAACGCGCTGGTCGTGGAGCGCCGGGCGCGCCAGCGCGGGCTCGACGTGGCCCGGCTCGACGTGCGCAGCGACCAGCCGATCCCGACCTCCGGCGACATCTACCTGATCGGCGGCGGCGAGGACCGGCCGCAGCGGCTGGCCGCCGAGCGGCTGCGCCGTGACGGCGGGCTGCACCGGGCGGCGGGCAACGGCGCGATCCTCTTCTCCGTGTGCGCCGGCTACCAGATCCTCGGCCACGAGTTCATCAACGACCTCGGACAGCGCGAGGCGGGCCTCGGGCTGCTCGACGTGGTCTCGGTGCGCGGCGAGGGCGAGCGGTGCGTGGGCGACGTGCTGGGCGACATCGACCCCCGGCTCGGCCTGCCCCCGCTGACCGGCTTCGAGAACCATCAGGGCGTCACCCATCTCGGGCCCAGTGCGCGCCCCTTCGCCCAGGTCAAGCTGGGCAAGGGCAACGGCTCCGGGGACGGCACGGAGGGCGCGTACAACGACACCGTGTTCGGGACGTACATGCACGGGCCGGTGCTCGCCCGCAACCCGCTCATCGCGGACCTGCTGCTGAAGCTGGCGCTCGACGTGAACGCGCTGCCGCCGGTGGACGACCGCTGGTACGAGGCGCTGCGCGGCGAGCGGATCACGGCGGCGCAACAGCCCGCGTAGACGCCCGGCACAAGGCCTTGGCGAGGCCCGTCTGACGGGCCTCGCGCACAGGTGAGCGGGGGCGTCCAGCAAGCGGACGCACGGTGCGGCACCGCCCCCCTGTGCCGCTAGGGTGGCGGGGATCGAACCGGACGACGTGGTCCGGTCCCCGGCCCCCGGGCCCAGTGGAGAAGGTAATTCGGGCGATGCGCATTGGTGTCCTCACGTCCGGCGGCGACTGCCCCGGCCTGAACGCCGTCATCCGGTCCGTCGTGCACCGAGCCGTCGTCGACCACGGCGACGAGGTCATCGGTTTCCGCGACGGTTGGCGGGGCCTCCTGGAGTGCGACTACCTCAAGCTCGACCTCGACGCGGTGGGCGGCATCCTCGCCCGCGGCGGCACCATCCTCGGCTCCTCCCGGGTCCGGCCCGAACATCTGCGGGACGGGGTGGAGCGGGCCCGCGGCCACCTCGAGGAGCTCGGTCTCGACGCGGTCATCCCGATCGGCGGCGAGGGCACCCTGAAGGCGGCCCGGCTGCTGTCCGACGCCGGCCTGCCGATCGTCGGCGTGCCGAAGACCATCGACAACGACATCGCGGTCACCGACGTCACCTTCGGCTTCGACACCGCGGTGGGCGTCGCCACGGAGGCGCTGGACCGGCTGAAGACCACCGCCGAGTCCCACCAGCGGGTGCTCATCGTGGAGGTCATGGGCCGGCACACCGGCTGGATCGCGCTGCACTCCGGCATGGCGGCCGGCGCGCATGCCATCGTCGTCCCCGAGCGGCCCTTCGACATCGACGAGCTGACCGCGAAGGTCGGCGAGCGGTTCTCCGCGGGCAAGCGGTTCGCGATCGTCGTCGCCGCCGAGGGCGCCAAGCCCAAGGCAGGCGGCATGGACTTCGACGAGGGCGGCAAGGACGTCTACGGGCACGAGCGGTTCGCCGGCATCGCCCGCCAGCTCGCCCTCGAACTGGAGGAGCGCCTCGGCAAGGAGGCGCGTCCCGTCATCCTCGGCCACGTGCAGCGCGGCGGGACGCCGACGGCGTACGACAGGGTGCTGGCCACCCGCTTCGGCTGGCACGCGGTGGAGGCGGTGCACCGGGGCGAGTTCGGGATGATGACCGCGCTGCGCGGCACGGACATCCACATGGTGTCGCTCGCGGAGGCCGTCGAGACGCTCAAGACGGTGCCCGACGAGCGGTACGCGGAAGCGGAGTGCGTGCTGTAGCGGGCGGCCCGGCATGACCTCGCCCCCGGTCGCGGACGCGGCCGGGGGCGGTTCTACTCTTGGTTCGGACAGACAGCGCCCAACCCCCACGAATCAGGAGCCGGCGGATGGAGCACAGCGGCCACGGCATGGTCATGGATCTGCCGCCGTTCACGCTGGGCCGGGGCCTTCACTGGTCGGCGGACCCGTTCTTCCTCGTCGCCTGCCTGCTGGGACTCGCCCTGTACGGCTGGGGTGTCGCCCGGCTGCTGCGGCGCGGCGACGCATGGCCGGTGGGCCGCACCATCGCCTTCGCCGTGGGTGTGCTGACCGTCATGCTGATGATGTGCACCCGGCTGAACGACTACGGCATGGTCATGTTCAGCGTGCACATGGTGCAGCACATGGTGATCAGCATGCTCTCCCCCATCCTGGTCCTCATGGGCGCGCCCATCACGCTGGCGCTGCGCGCGCTGCCGACGGCGGGGCACGGCCGCAAGGGCCCGCGCGAGCTGCTCCTGATGCTGCTGCACAGCCACTACATGCGGATCGTCACGCATCCGGCGTTCACGATCCCGCTCTTCATCGCGAGCCTGTACGGGCTGTACTTCACGCCGCTCTTCGACTTCCTGATGGAGTCCAGGACCGGACACGCGGCGATGATGGTGCACTTCCTCGCCGTCGGCCTGGTGTTCTTCTGGCCCATCATGGGCGTGGACCCGGGCCCGCACCGGCCCGGCTATCTGATGCGGATGCTGGAACTGTTCGCGGGCATGCCGTTCCACGCGTTCTTCGGCATCGCACTGATGATGGGCTCGACGCCGATGGTCGGGACGTACGAGAACCCGCCGGCCTCACTGGGCATCGACGCGCTGGCGGACCAGACGTCGGCGGGCGGCATCGCCTGGGCGTTCAGCGAGGTGCCGTCGGTGCTGGTGCTGCTGGCGCTGCTGTTCCAGTGGTACCGCTCCGAGCAGCGGCAGGCCCGGCGCAAGGACCGGGCGGCGGACCGGGACGGCGACATGGAGCTGGCGGCGTACAACGCGTACCTGGCCTCGCTCAACGCGCGCGGCAACTGAAGGGCTTCTCGGCGGATCGGCGGATCGGCGGATCGGCGGATCGGCGGATCGGCGGATCGGCGGATCGGCGGATCGGCGGATCGGCGGATCGGCGGATCGGCGGATCGGCGGATCGCTGAGTATCGCGGCATCAGTCGTGGCATTGGTTCGTGGCATCAGTCATGGCATTTCCGGGGCGGAGCGCCGGGTTCCTGCCAAGAGCTCCATTGTCCCGGTGCGCCCCGGCGGCACGCTCTACGCTCTGCGGTCATACGTTCGACGGGGGGCGGGCGCGGATTTCATGTCCGCGTCCGCCCCTTCCCTGGACGCGATCCCTTCCGTCTTCCCTCTGCCCCCTGGAGAGACACCGATGAAACTCGCCACCCGTCTCGCTCTCACCACCACGGCCGTCACCGCCGTGGCCGTCGGCACCTTCTTAGGGGTGACGACCGGCACGGCCGCGGCCACCGGTTCCGGTTCCGACGGCACGGCCCCGCGCGTGCCCGCCGCGTTGAAGGTCCCGGACGGCAACCGGCTCACCGGTGTCTTCGCCGCCGAGGGCGTGCAGACCTACACATGCATCGACGGCGCCTGGAAGTCGCTGGAGCCCGCCGCCACCCTGCGGGCCGCACACAACGGGTCCCACCGCCCCGTCGCCCTGCACACGCGCGGCCCGGCCTGGGTCTCCACGGTGGACGGCAGCGCCGTCAACGCCACCTCGGTCGCCTCCTCGCCGAAGGACGGCGCTGTCGCCGAACTCCTGCTCCAGGCCACCTCCACCCGCGGCTCCGGGTTGTTCGCCGGCGTCTCCTACGTGCAGCGCCTGGACACCGAGGGCGGACTCGCCCCCACCACCGCCTGTACCGGCAGCGACCAGGTGAGCATCCCCTACTCCGCCACCTACGTCTTCTACAAGCCGTCCGCGTGAGGCAGTGACGGGACAGAACGGGACGGGGCGGCCGGTCCGGTCGCCCGGTTCCCCCGCCCGCCGAAGGCGCGCATGATGAGGGGAACGAACCCGTGAGGAGGGTGTGATGCCCGGTTCCACGAAGGCCATGGGGGTGATCACGGTCGGCGGGCTGGTGGTCGTCACCGCCTACACAGTGACGCTCGGCAGCAACGGCTGGCTGTGGTTCGGCTGGGTCGTCCTCGTCCTGATCACCCTCGGCATGGTGGCGTCCCACGGCACCTGAGGCCGCACCACGCCCTACGGTTCCCGGGGCAGCCGGGTCCCCGAGTGGACGCCCGGCTGGTACTTCGGGAGCCGTGCGGTGATCTTCATGCCGGCGCCGGCCGCGGTCTCGATGACAAGGCCGTGGTCGTCGCCGTAGACCTGGCGCAGCCGGTCGTCGACGTTGGACAGGCCGATGCCGCCGGACGGGCTCGTCTCGCCGGCGAGGATGCGGCGCAGCAGCGCGGGGTCCATGCCGGGGCCGTCGTCCTCTATGACGACGAGGGCCTCGGCCCCCGCGTCCTGCGCGGTGATGCTGAGGTGCCGTTTGTCGGCGGCGCCCTCCAGGCCGTGCTTGACGGCGTTCTCCACCAGTGGCTGCAGGCACAGGAACGGCAGTGCGACGGGCAGCACCTCGGGCGCGATCTGCAGGGTGACGGAGAACCGGTCGCCGAAGCGGGCGCGGACCAGGGCGAGGTAGTGGTCGATGGCGTGGAGTTCGTCGGCGAGGGTGGTGAACTCGCCGTGCCGGCGGAACGAGTAGCGGGTGAAGTCGGCGAATTCCAGCAGCAGTTCGCGGGCGCGTTCGGGGTCGGTGCGGACGAAGGACGCGATCACCGCGAGCGAGTTGAAGATGAAGTGCGGGGAGATCTGGGCGCGCAGGGCCTTGATCTCGGCCTCGATGAGCCGGGTGCGGGAGCGGTCGAGGTCGGCCAGTTCGAGCTGGACGGAGACCCAGCGGGCGACCTCGCCGGCGGCCCGGACCAGGACGGCGGACTCGCGGGGCGCGCAGGCCACCAGGGCGCCGTGCACCCGGTCGTCGACGGTGAGCGGGGCGACCACCGCCCAGCGCAGCGGGCAGTCGGGGACGTCGCAGCGCAGCCGGAAGGCCTCGCCGCGGCCGGTCTCCAGGGGACCGCCGAGCCGCTGGAGGATCTCCTCGCGGTGGTGCTCCCCCACCCCCTCCCAGGCGAGCACCGTCTCCCGGTCGGTGAGGCAGAGCGCGTCGGTGCCGAGCAGGGTGCGCAGCCGCCGCGCGGACTTGCGGGCGGTCTCCTCGGTGAGGCCGGCGCGCAGCGGGGGCGCGGCGAGGGTGGCGTTGTGCAGGGTCTCGAAGGTGGCGTGCTCGACCGGGGTGCCGAGGTCGCCGAGGTTCTGCGGGCGGGCGGTGCGCCGACCGAGCCAGAACCCGGCGGCGAGCAGCGGCAGGACGGCGACGCACAGTCCGGCGAGGAATCCGCTCATGCCCGCGCCTCCGTCCGCGCCCGGCCCCCGGTGAGCTGCTCGGGCAGGTGGAAGCGGGCGAGGATGGCGGCCGTGCCGGGCGGGACGCGGCCCGGGGTGGCCAGCGAGACCGAGATCATGGTGAGGAAGCCGAGCGGCACCGACCACAGCGCGGGCCAGGCGAGCAGCGCGTGCAGGGTGCCGGTGCCCGCGCCCGGGTAGCCGGCCATGGTGGCGGTGACGGCGACGAAGGCCGAGCCGCCGCCGCCGAGCATTCCGGCCGCCGCGCCGGGCGGGGTGAGCCGGCGCCACCAGATGCCGAGCACCAGCAGGGGGCAGAACGAGGAGGCGGACACGGCGAAGGCGAGCCCGACCGCGTCCGCCACCGGCAGCCCGCCCACCAGCACACTGGCCGCCAGCGGCACGGCCATGGCGAGCAGCGTGCCGAGCCGGAAGTGGCGTACGCCCCGGCTGGGCAGCACGTCCTGGGTGAGCACGCCGGCCACGGCCATGGTCAGCCCGGAGGCGGTGGACAGGAACGCGGCGAAGGCGCCGCCCGCCAACAGCGCGCCGAGCAGATCCGCGCCGAGGCCGCCGATCAGCCGTTCGGGCAGCAGCAGGACGGCGGCGTCGGCGTTGCCGGTCAGGGCGAGTTCGGGGACGTAGAGGCGGCCGAGCGCACCGTACAGCGGTGGCAGCAGGTAGAAGGCGCCGATCAGGCCGAGGACGGCGACGGTGGTGCGGCGGGCGGCGACGCCGTGCGGGCTGGTGTAGAAGCGGACGACGACGTGCGGCAGGCCCATGGTGCCGAGGAAGGTGGCGAGGATCAGCCCGTAGGTGGCGTACAGCGGGCGTTCCTCTCGGGCGGAGGCGAGGGAGCCGGACATGCCGCCGTCGCCGCGCCGGTCAGCGACGGGGACGCCGGCGCCCTCGGGGAGGGTGAGCCGGGTGCCGCCGGTGACGTGGTGGACGCCGGCCGGAAGCGTGATCCGCTCCCCCGCGCGACGGCGGCCGTCGACCGTGCCGGTGGCGGTGACCGTGAGCGGTTCGGCGAGGCGCAGGTCGAGCCCGGCGTCGACGCGCACGGTGTGCTGCGCGCGCAGGGCGGGGGGTTCGTCGAAGGCGCCGCGGGGTGCGCCGTCGCCCTGCCAGGCGAGCATCAGGAAGAGGGCGGGGACGAGGAGGGCGGTGAGCTTGAGCCAGTACTGGAAGGCCTGGACGAAGGTGATGCTGCGCATGCCGCCCGCGGCGACGATGACGACGACCACGACCGCCACGATGATTCCGCCGAGCGGTGCGGGCGCCCCGGTGAGCACGGCCAACGTCAGCCCCGCGCCCTGGAGTTGGGGCAGCAGGTAGAGCCAGCCGACGCCGACGACGAACGCCCCCGCCAGCCGCCGCACCGGCTGCGAGGCGAGGCGGGCCTCGGCGAAGTCGGGCAGCGTGTAGGCGCCGGAGCGACGCAGCGGGGCGGCGACGAAGAGCAGCAGGACGAGGTATCCGGCGGTGTAGCCGACCGGGTACCAGAGCATGTCGGGGCCCTGGGTGAGGACGAGCCCGGCGATGCCGAGGAAGGAGGCGGCGGAGAGGTACTCGCCGCTGATCGCGGCGGCGTTGAGGCGGGGGCCGACGGTGCGGGAGGCGACGTAGAAGTCGGAGGTGGTGCGGGAGACGCGCAGGCCGAACGCGCCGACGAGGACGGTGGCGAGCACCACCAGGGCGACGGCGGTGACGGAGTAGGTGCGGTCCACGGCTCAGCGGTCCTCCACCAGCCGCACGAAGTCCCGCTCGTTGCGCTCGGCCCGCCGCACGTACCAGCGGGCGAGCAGCACGAGGGGGGCGTAGAGGCCGAAGCCGAGCACGGCCCACTGCACTCCGCCGCCGTGCCGCAGGGTGGCGAACAGCAGCGGCAGTGGTCCCACGAGCAGCACCAGGACGGCGAGCACCACGAGGGCGGCGCGGAGTTGGGAGCGCATCAGGGAGCGGACGTAGGTGTGACCGAGGGTGGTCTGCTCGTCGATCTCGGTGCGCGGCCGGTAGGGGGCGGAGGGGCCGCGGGTGCGGCGAGGCGGTCCGGTGACGACGACACGGCGCTCGGCGGGACGCCGCTCGCCGGGACGGGGCTCGACGGGACGGGGCTCGACGGGACGCAGCTCAATGGCACGGCGCTCGACGGGGTCCTGGGGCACACCGTCCTCCTCAGGTCGTGGTCCGGCGCATCAGCAGGTCCCGCAGTTCGCGGGTGTGCCGACGGCTGACCTGGAGTTCCTCGCTGCCTACCAGGACGCTCACGGTCCCGGCGTCCAGCCGGAGTTCGACGACGTGGCGCAATGCGACGAGGTGGCGGCGGTGGATGCGGACGAAGCCGCGGGCCCGCCAGCGCTCCTCCAGCGTGGAGAGCGGGATGCGGACCAGGTGGCTGCCCTGCGGGGTGTGCAGCCGGGCGTAGTCGCCCTGCGCCTCGACGTGGGTGATGTCCTCGATGGGCACGAAGCGGGTGACGCCGCCGAGTTCGACCGGTATGTGGTCGGGGTCGGGTTCGTGCACGGGTATGCGCGGCGGAGCGCCCTTGGCGGCCGCGTCCTGGGCGTTGGAGTCCTGGGCGGGCGCGCCCTCGGCGGGGACGTCCTTGAGTTGTGCGGCCCGGCGGACGGCCTCCGCGAGCCGTTCCCGGCGCACCGGCTTGAGCACATAGTCGACGGCCTTGAGGTCGAACGCCTGGACGGCGAAGCCCTCGTGGGCGGTGACGAACACGACGAGCGGGGGGCGGGCGAACCCGGTGAGCAGCCGGGCCAGGTCGAGGCCGTCCAGGCCGGGCATGTGGATGTCGAGGAAGACGACGTCGATCGCGTCGGGTCCGTCCGGACCGGACTCCAGTGCGCGGTTGATGCGGCGCAGCGCCTCGGTGGCGTCGCTCGCCCCCTCGGCGCCGGCGATCCTGGGGTCGGCGTTGAGCAGGTAGAGGAGCTCTTCGAGCGAGGGACGTTCGTCGTCGACGGCGAGAGCGCGCAGCATGAAGGTGGAGTGTAGGGGCGATTGGTTCGTCGGGACATGTGCCGAACGCGGAGGTTGTCGCTGGATACAGTGCGGCCATGAACAGCAGGCCGGGCGGTTTCGACGCCCTCGACCGCCAGATCGTCACCGCGCTCACGGCGAACGCGCGGTCCAGCTTCGCCGAGATCGGCTCCGCGGTCGGACTGTCGGCGACGGCGGTCAAGCGCCGGGTGGACCGGTTGCGGGAGACGGGGGTGATCACCGGGTTCACGGCCACGGTGAAGCCGTCGGCGCTGGGCTGGCGCACGGAGGCGTACGTGGAGGTGTACTGCGAGGGTGCGGCGCCGCCGCGCCGGCTCGCGGAAGTGGTGCGCAACCACCCGGAGATCGCGGCGGCGATGACGGTGACAGGGGGCGCGGACGCGCTGCTGCACGTGCGGGCGCGGGACGTGGAGCACTTCGAGGAGGTGCTGGAGCGGATCCGGGCGGAGCCGTTCATCCGCAAGACGGTCAGTTGGATGGTCCTCTCCCACCTGCTGCCGGAGAGTGTGGAGGCGGGCGCGAGCCAGGCCGCCCCGCAGGGGGAGGGGGCGTCGGCGAGCGGGCCCGACGAGGGCTGAACGGAGAGCGGAGGGCGGGCAGTCGGACCGCGAGTACCGCTGGGCGGACGCTTCCGTACCGGATATCGGATTGGCAAAGGAGGCCGACCGCCCCTGTTCTCAGGGACCTCACAGCGACAAGGATCCCCGTAGCCATCGGAAGATTCGTCACGATGTACGGGGAGGTCCCTCTTGAGGGGTATGAGACCGACGAAGCGAGCCACCGCGCTCGGCTCCGCCGGAGCGCTCGTCACAGCGGCGGCACTGATAGCCGGGGCCGTGGCGGCACCGTCGGCCACCGCCGACACGCGCCACGGCCAGGGTCACGGCAGCGAGGCGTACGGCGCCTCGGTCGCCGCCGCGCGGGCCGCGAAGGCCGGGATCGACTGGCGGGACTGTCCGGCCGACTGGGGGCTCGCCGCGCCGATCCAGTGCGGCTGGGTCAGCGTCCCCGTCGACTACGCCAAGCCGAACGGCAAGCAGATCGAGCTCGCCGTCGACCGCATCGGCAACACCGGCACCGCGCGCGAGCGCCAGGGTGCCCTCGTCTACAACCCGGGCGGCCCCGGCGCCTCCGGGCTGCGCTTCCCGGCCCGCGTCACCGCGAAGAACCCGGTCTGGGCCGATGTCGCCAAGGCCTACGACTTCGTGGGCTTCGACCCGCGCGGTGTCGGCCACTCCGCGCCCATCTCCTGCATGGACCCGCAGGAGTTCGTCAAGGCGCCCAAGATGGACCCGGTGCCGGACTCCGAGGCCGACAAGCAGGCGCAGCGCAAGCTGGCCCGCGAGTACGCCGAGGGCTGCGCCGAGCGCACCGGCCGCGCCATGCTGCAGCAGATGACCACCCCGAACACCGCCCGCGACCTGGACGTCATCCGGGCCGCGCTGGGCGAGCGCAAGCTCAACTACCTGGGCGTCTCCTACGGCACCTACCTCGGCGCCGTCTACGGCACGCTCTTCCCGGGGCACCTGCGTCGCATGGTCGTCGACAGCGTGGTCGGCCCCGCGCGGGAGAACATCTGGTACGAGGCCAACCTCAACCAGGACATCGCCTTCGAGGGCCGCTGGAAGGACTGGGAGGACTGGGTCGCCGAGAACGACGCCGCCTTCCACCTCGGCGACACCCGTGCCGAGGTGCAGCAGCAGTGGCTGAAGCTGCGCGCCGCGGCGAAGAAGAGCCCGCTCGGCGGGGTCGTCGGCCCGGCCGAGCTGATCTCCTTCTTCCAGAGCGCCCCGTACTACGACTCCTCCTGGGCACCGGTCGCGAGGGTGTTCAGCAAGTACGTCGCCGGTGACACCCAGGCGCTGGTGGACGCCGCCGCGCCCGACCTCACGGACACCGCGGGCAACATCTCCTCGGAGAACGGCAACGCGGTCTACACGGCCGTCGAGTGCACCGACGCCAAGTGGCCCACGAGCTGGCGGACCTGGGACCGGGACAACACCCGGCTGAACAGGGACTACCCGTTCATGACCTGGGCCAACGCATGGCTGAACCTGCCGTGCGCGACCTGGCCGGTCAAGCAGCAGTCACCGGTGGACGTGCACACCGGCAAGGGGCTGCCGCCCGTGCTCATCGTGCAGTCCACCGAGGACGCCGCCACGCCGTACCCCGGCGCGGTCGATCTGCACAAGCGGTTCAAGGGCTCGCGTCTGATCACCGAGAAGGGCGCCGGCTCGCACGGTGTCACCGGACTGGTGAACCCCTGCATCAACGACCGGGTGGACACGTACCTGCTGACGGGCAGGACGGACCGCTCCGACGTGACGTGCGCCCCGCACGCCACACCGACTCCGTGACGGTGGTGCGGTAACCGCGCCCCGAGGGGCGCGACGAAGGAGGAGGGGGCGGCCGGACCACCGGCCGCCCCCTCCTCCCCTCGTGTCTCGGCTCCCCATTGTGCGTGCGTGGCCGGGAAACGATGTCAGCTCAGCGGCATGCGCGGGAACCTGCGCTCCTTGACCGCCTTTTCTGCCGCTTCCGCCTTCACCACGGCCGCGTACTTGTCGACGTACTCCTGCTCGGAGAGCGACAGGATCGCGTACATGATCTCGTCGGTGATCGCGCGCAGGATCGCCTTCTCGCCCTCCATGCCGGCGTACCGGGAGAAGTCCAGGGGCTTGCCGAAGCGGATCACCACGGGGTGGATGCGGGGGATCTTCCGGCCCGGCGGCTGCGCCTCGAAGGTGCCGATCATCGCGCAGGGGATCACCGGGGCCCCGGTCCTGAGCGCCATCACGGCGACCCCGACCTTGCCCTTGTAGAGCCGTCCGTCGTGGGAGCGGGTGCCCTCCGGGTAGATGCCGAGCAGCTCGCCCTTGTCGAGCACGCCGACCCCCTCCCGGATCGCGGCCTGCCCGGCGTCCTTGCCGGAGCGGTCGACGGGGATCTGCCCCGCGCTGCGGAAGAAGGCGGCGGTCAGCCGTCCCTTGACGCCCGGACCGGTGAAGTACTCGGCCTTGGCGAGGAAGGTGATGCGCCGTTTGAGGACCGCGGGCATCAGGAAGTGGTCCGAGAACGACAGATGATTGCCCGCGACGATCGCGGCGCCGTGGTCCGGCACATGCTCGAGCCCCTCTATCCGGGGCCGGAACGTCAGCCGCAACAGCGGTCCAAGAACCACGTATTTCAGCAGGTAGTAGAACACCGCGGCACTCCTCGCGTTCCCCGGGGAGCGATCAGTGTAGGTGGCGAGGGCGGCGGACGTAACCGCCGTGCGGTCACGCTCTGTCGCTACCGGCGAGTACCGACAGTTGTCGGCCGTCGGGCCGACAACTGCCCCCGCGGAGGGCGGGCGGCAGCCGCCGGGAGCCCGTGCCCGGACGCGTTCCCGTACGGGCACGGGCCGGCCCGCCCGGACACCGGCTTGCCTCGCCCGGGCACTGGGCCCCTACGGGCACCGGCTCCCCCGCCCGGGTGTCGGCTTCCCCGCCCGTGGCCTCAGCCCGCGCGGGTCAGGACCCGTTCCAGCGCCCCGAGTGCCCACCGCAGCTCGTCCGCCGTGATCGTCAGCGGCGGCGCCAGCCGGATCGTGGAGCCGTGGGTGTCCTTGACCAGGACCCCCTCCTCCAGCAGCCGTTCGCCGATCTCGCGGCCCGTGCCGAGCGCCGGATCGATGTCCACGCCCGCCCACAGCCCGCGGGCGCGGAAGCCGACCACGCCCCGGCCGACGAGCTCGGTCAGCCCGTCCCGCAGCACCACGCCCAGCTCCGCCGCCCGGCGCTGGAACTCCCCGGTCGCCAACAGGTCCACCACCGCGGAGCCGACCGCCGCCGCCAGCGGGTTGCCGCCGAAGGTCGAGCCGTGCTCACCCGGGTGCAGCACGCCGAGCACCTCCCGGCGGGCGACCACCGCGGACACCGGCACGATGCCGCCGCCGAGCGCCTTGCCGAGCAGCAGCACGTCCGGCAGCACCCCCTCGTGCTCCACCGCGAGGGTGCGCCCCGTCCGGCCCAGTCCCGACTGGATCTCGTCCGCGACGAACAGCGTCCCCGTGCGCCGGGTCAGCTCCCGGACTCCCCTCAGATAGCCGTCGTCCGGGATGATCACCCCGGCCTCGCCCTGGATCGGCTCGATCAGCACCGCCGCCGTCGTCCCGTCGACCGCCGCCTCCAGCGCCGCGAGGTCGTTGTACGGCACCACGCGGAAGCCGGGCGCGAAGGGGCCGAAGCCGGTCCGGGCCACGGGGTCGGTGGAGAAGCCGACGATCGTCGTCGTACGGCCGTGGAAGTTGTCCGCGGCGACGACGATCGTCGCCCGGTCGTCCGGCACGCCCTTCACGTCGTACGCCCACTTGCGGGCCACCTTCACCGCGCTCTCCACGGCCTCCGCGCCGGTGTTCATCGGCAACACCGTGTCCAGGCCGGTCAGTTCTGCCAGGGACGCGGCGAACGCGGCGAGCCGGTCGTGGTGGAAGGCGCGCGAGGTGAGCGTGAGGCGGTCGAGCTGACGGTGGGCCGCCTCGATCAGCACGGGGTGGCGGTGGCCGAAGTTGAGGGCGGAGTAGCCGGCGAGCATGTCGAGGTAGCGGCGGCCCTCGACGTCCTCCACCCAGGTGCCCTCGCCACGGGCGACGACCACGGGCAGGGGGTGGTAGTTGTGCGCGAGGACCGGTTCCTCGGCGCTGATCAGACCGGCGGTGGTGAGGTGGTCACGGGCGGGAGCGGTCATGAACGGATCTCCTGGGTGCAGCACTTGATGCCGCCGCCGGCCTTGAGGAACTCCGACAGGTCGACGGGGACGGGGACGTATCCGCGGCGGGCGAGCCGGTCGGCGAGGTCCGTGGCGCGCGGAGGGAGGAAGACGTGGCGGCCGTCCGAGACCGAGTTGAGGCCGAGGGCGAGCGCGTCCCGGCGGGTGGCGAGCACCGCGTCCGGGAACAGCCGGGCCAGTACCTCGCGGCTGCCCGGCGAGAACGCGTCCGGGTAGTAGGCGATGTTCGCCTCCCGGCCGGGGGCGGAGGGGGCGCTGGGGTCCACCGGGTCGAGGACGCACAGGGCGGTGTCGAGGTGGTAGAAGTACGGGTCCACCAGACGCAGCCCGATGACCGGGGCGCCGAAGAACTCCTGGGCCTCGCGGTGGGCTTCGGGGGTGGTGCGGAAGCCGGTGCCGGCGAGGATGTACCGGCCGGCCGGAACGAGGTCGCCCTCGCCCTCGCACACCGACTCGGGCCGGTACACGTCGTGGCCGGCGGCCTTGAACCAGGCCGCGTAGGCGCTCGACTCGGGGCGGCGTTCGGGGGCGTGGAAGAGGGAGCCGAAGACGCGGCCGTCCAGGACGAGGGCGGAGTTGGCGGCGAAGACCATGTCCGGGAGGCCGGGGACGGGGGGCACGGTCTCGACGGTGTGGCCGTGGTCGCGGTAGGCGCGGACCAGGTTCCGCCACTGGATCAGGGCGAGGCCGGTGTCGACGGGGACGTCGGGGTGCATCCAGGGATTGATCGCGTACCGGACGGTGAAGTACGTGGGTTCGCAGACGAGGTAGCGCCGAGGGCGCGGCACACGGGATTCGGGCACGAAGGGGTACCTCCGCTGATGCGGTGCCGAAGGGGGTGAGACCACGGTAGAGACGGCGAAGAGCGCCGGACAAGTGATGAAAACTGCGCGTACGCGCAGCTTCACTGCGTGAGAGTGCGGGGGTCCGCAACGTTCTTGCGTGGTGAGGGCCCGCAACGGCTCCTGCCCGGCGGGGGCCCGCATGGGTTCTTGGGCGGCGGGGGCTCGTCATGGCTCACGCGTGGCGCGGAGCCCGCATCCTTCTGGCGCGGCGGCGACCGACCCCGGCGCCCCACGGCCGGCCCGCGGGAGCTCGCGGCCGGCCGACGGTCGGCCGGCGGCCGCCCCCCACGTTCCCTCGCACCCGGCGACACTCCCGGCGCGAGGGGCCGGACGGGGTACCCCCTTTCGGCGTAGACACACCTCGTCTTTCGGGACCCGCCCGGTTGCGCGACCCGGGTGGACACCAAGCGGAACGAGGTGTTCCGGTGCTGGTCCGGGGCTCCTCCCGGTTCTGGACGCGGGCCGAAACAAAGGGTGTTCACTCGAACAGCAGAGTGGTGAGTAACAACACAAACCTCCGGTTCCGTTGGGATTTTCGGACTTCGATGGGTGAAGATCCCTTCCGACAGCCCCCGCCACAAGAGGCGGGGCGGTCCGGGCGGACGCCGAATCCTGCCGCCGCCCGGATGACCGGTCGACAGGAGTGGATCGGCAGGAGTGGAGGACCCGAGCACGACGGGTCGCCGGGACGGACACACGGTCCGTGCCGAGCAGCCCTTGGGGTGAAGCCGCGTCAGCGGCCGGGCAACTTCGCCAGCCCGAATCCGACAGGTCATCCTTCACAGGCGGCTGACGAAGGGTTGCGCATGACTGCGCTCGATCGTGTCCCGTCGCTGTTGACCCGGGCCGGCACCGCCTCGGCCCTCACCCTCGCCGCCGTGGGCGGCAGCATCGCGGTCCCCGGCGTCGCCTCCCAGGCGTCCGCCGCGACCACGGCGACGAAGGCGCTGCACGTCGCGGCGTCGAAGAAGGGCGCCCCCTACCAGTGGGGCGCCACCGGACCGCACCGGTTCGACTGCTCCGGGCTGACGCTGTACTCGTTCAAGAAGGCGGGCAAGAAGCTGCCCCGGACGGCCGCGGCCCAGTACAACAAGACGCGTCACATCTCGTCGTCCCACCGCAAGGCGGGCGACCTGGTGTTCTTCCACACGGGCAGTTACGTGTACCACGTGGGCATCTACGCCGGTAAGGGGAAGATCTGGCACGCGCCGAAGACGGGTGACGTCGTACGGCTGCAGAAGCTGTGGACCAGGAGCGTCTGGTACGGCAGGGTGCGCTGACCGCCCGCCGGGGCCCCGGTACCCGTACTCCGGTGCCGGGCCCCCGGCGTTCGTACCCGCACGGCGGGCCCCGGCACCCCGGTGGTCCGTGCCGGTCAGGGGCATGACGGGCCGTGGAACGGTTATCTGTCAGTCATGGCCGACCGTCCTCACCACGACCAACGCAACGAGACCCCGCTGGAGCGTGCCGACCGCAACTTCGCCGAGCTGCTGCAGGAGGTGCGCGTCACCCAGGCGGGCGTGCAGATCCTGTTCGCCTTCCTGCTGACGCTGGCCTTCACGCAGCGCTTCCCGCACATCGACACGTTCCAGCGCGCGACGTACGTCGTCACGCTGCTGCTGGCGATGCTGGCGGCCGTCCTGTTCACCGCGCCGGCGGCGCTGCACCGCTCGCTGTTCCAGCAGAACGCCAAGCCGCTGATCGTGCAGGTCTCCTCACGACTGGCCTCGGCGGGCCTGGCGGTACTGATGCTGGCGTTCACCGGCTCGGTGCTGCTCGTGGTGGACGTGACGCTGGGCCGGGGGGCGGGCATCGCCGCGGGCGCGGGAACCATGGCGGCATGCGTCCTGCTGTGGGGCGTCCTGCCGCGGCTGGTCCGCCGCACCGGTGTCCGCACGGACCGACAGCAGGTCACCAAGGGCTCCACACAGACGCCCGACGACCCGGACCGGAGGGACTCCGGCGGCTGAGCGGCCGGCCATGCCGCTCCCGGGTCCGGTCGGACCGGGTCCCGTCACGGGCCCGGCTGGATCCCGTCCCGTCACGGGCCCGGCTGGATCCCGTCCCGTCACGGGCCCGGCTGGATCCCGTCCCGTCACGGGTCCGGCTGGATCGCGGGCACCTTCCACGGCAGCTCGATCTCGATCCTCTTCCCGCCCTCCCGGGTGGGCCGCACGCTGAGCCGCCCGCCGTACTCCGCGGTCAGACAGCGCACGATGACCAGACCGCGCCCGTTGTCCCGCTGCACGGCCGCCGGCAGCCGCTCGGGGAAGCGCGGATGGCCATCGGTGACCCCGACGCGGAGCTGCTCGTCCCGGTCCAGGGCGAGGTCGACCGTGAAGGTCGGCGACATCCCCAAGGTGTGCTGCACGGCGTTGGTGGCGAGCTCGGAGACGATCAGGCGCACGGTGTCGGCGGCGTCGGGTGGCAGTCCCCAGTCGGTGAGCACGCCCGCCACGTATCTTCGGGCCGCGCAGACCGAGGCGGGATCGCTCGGCAGAGTGACGGATGCTTCCTGGTGATCTGCCATGGCGACGTCGCCCCTTTCCCACGGGACCGGAGCCCGGCACGGAGCGGACGGTTCGCGTACGGTCCCGGACTTGGTGCTGCGCGTCAGACTGCCACCACCCACGGGCTCCCTGCTGCCGATCCCCCAAGATATGCATATATCTGTCGCCCGAAGCGGTGAACTATCCGATGACCGACCGTATATGGGCGATTGCTCGGTCCATCCTCTACCGTCGCCCACCGGGCCCGCTGTCGCTCACCGTCACCGCGGCGCGTGCGCGCACGCCGGGCGGAAGGAGTCGGCCATGCAGTACGGACCAGCGGTGCGCCGCCGCAAACTCGGCGCGGAATTACGCGCCCAGCGCGCGCAGGCGGGTCTCACCAGCGGACAGGCGGCGTCCCGGGTGGGCTGGCACCAGTCGAAGGTGAGCCGGATCGAGACAGGTTCCAGTGGAGTGAAACCGGCCGATGTGCGGCTGCTGCTGGACGCCTACGGGGTCGTCGACCCGCAGTTGCGCGAGTTGTTGCTGGTGCTCGCGGGGTCGGAGGACGGCGGTGGCCGGCAGAACTGGTGGCACGCGTACCGGGGGGTGCTGCCGCCCGCCTACCGGGACTTCATCAGCCTGGAGTCGCAGGCCTCCGCGATGCGCACGCTGGAGACGCTGGTCGTGCCGGGGCTGTTGCAGACACCGGAGTACGCCCGTGCGGTGACCCGCGCCGCGATCGGTCCGCCGGACGACGCCAACCTCGACACGCTGGTGGAGGTGCGCCTCGCCCGGCAGGACGTGCTGCGCGCGGACCCGCCGCTGCGGATGAGCGCGGTGCTCGACGAGGCGGTGCTGCGCCGCGAGGTGGGCGGCCCCGAGGTGATGGAGGCGCAGCTCAGACGGCTGGTGACGGCCGCCCGTCTGCCCCATGTCCGGCTCCAGGTACTGCCGTTCGCCGCCGGGGCGCACATCGGCATCACCGGCCCTTTCGTTATCTTCTCATTTCCGAGCACTTCTGATCTGGACGTAGTTGTTCTCGACCACTTGACGAGTAGCCTCTATCTCGAACGGAAAGAAGAACTCCAGGCCTACGCCGAGGCCTTCAGCACCTTGCAGAGCAACGCTCTCTCGCCCGAGGACTCGTTGGATCACCTCACCGCGCTCGCCGAACGCGCGTAAGGAGGAACCCATGCCCGCTTCCGCTTCCACTTCCGCTTCTGTCTCCGCCGCCGTGTGCGCCGCCCGCTCCGACATCCCCCGGGCCCTGCCCGCCGGCACGTCCCTGCCCGGGGTGCGCTGGCTGCGCAGCAGCCACAGCACCGGCATGAACAACTGTGTGGAGACGGCCTGCCCGGGCTCCGGACCCTGGGCCGGGCTGGTCGCCGTGCGCGACTCCAAGCGGGTCCCGGGGCCCGCCGTGTGCTTCGCCCCCGGGGCCTGGCGGGACTTTCTCGACTCGCTGGACTGAACCGAACCGCGAACGAACCGAACGGAGCGCATCGACGAGCACCTGCTCGGTCACGGCCGCGTCGCGCGGACCGTCTCGACGGCCTGGTCGATCTGGCCGTCCGTCAGGTCCGCGCGTGCGGTCAGCCGCAGCCGGGAGACACCGTCGGGCACGGAGGGTGGGCGGAAGCAGCCGACGGCGAGTCCCGCCGTCCGGCAGTCCTCCGCCCACCGCACCGCCCGCTCGGGGGACGGTGCCCGCACGGAGACCACGGCCGCGTCCGGCCGTACCGCCTCGAACCCCTCCGCCGTCAGCCGCTCGTACAGGGTGACGGCCACCTCCCGCACCCGGTCGGCACGCCCCGGTTCACGGCGCAGCAGCCGCAGCGCGGCGAGTGCCGCGCCCGCGGCGGCCGGGGCCAGCCCGGTGTCGAAGATGAACGTCCGGGCCGTGTTGACCAGGTGTTCGATCACCGCCGCCGACCCCAGGACGACCCCGCCCTGACTGCCGAGCGACTTCGACAGCGTCGCCGTGACCACCACCTCCGGCGCGCCCGCGAGCCCCGCCCCGTACGGGGCACCCCGGCCACCCGCGCCGAGCACGCCGAGCCCGTGGGCGTCGTCGAGGACCAGACCGGCCTCGGATTCCCGTGCCATTGCGGCCAGTCGGGTGAGCGGTGCCGCGTCGCCGTCCACCGAGAACACCGTGTCGGAGACGACGACGGCCGGACCCCGGTGCGCGCCCAGCGCCTTGCGCACGGCGTCCGGGTCGGCGTGCGCCACGACCTGGGTGGTGCCGCGCGCGAGCCGGCAGCCGTCGATCAGCGAGGCGTGATTGCCCGCGTCGGAGACGATCAGCGAACCGTGCGGCGCGAGTGCCGTGACGGCGGCGAGGTTGGCGGCGTACCCGGTGGCGAGAACCAGGGCCGCCTCGAAGCCGCAGAACTCGGCGAGTTCGCGTTCGAGCGCCGTGTGCAGCTCGGTGGTGCCGGTGACCAGCCGGGAGCCGGTGGCGCCCGCCCCCCAGACGCGGGCCGCCTCGGCGGCCGACCGGGTGATCTCCGGGTGCCGGGCCAGGCCCAGGTAGTCGTTGCTCGCCAGGTCCAGCAGCGGGGAGTCGGCGGGGCGCGGACGCAGGGTCCGTACGAGACCCGCCCGGCGGCGCGCCCGCGCCTGCTCCCCGATCCACCCGAACGCCATGGTCCCTCCGGTGCTTTCGCGCTCACGCCCTCGCCGTCGCGGGCGGTGCGCACGCACGTTTGTAGGCAGTGCACAGACACTAGTGCGGGCGGCAGCCGCCCGAGGTGTGGCAATACCCACACGTCGCACGCCCGGAGTTGTGCGATTCCTCCTTGGCCCGCGCCCCCGTCGTACGTCAGGATCGGTCCCCATGGACCTGCTGAACACGCTGGTGGACAAGGGGCTTCGGCGCGAGACGCCGACCCGCGAGGAAGCGCTGGCCGTCCTCGCCACTTCCGACGACGACGTGCTCGACGTGGTGGCCGCGGCCGGCCGGGTGCGCCGGCACTGGTTCGGTCGGCGGGTGAAACTCAACTACCTCGTCAACCTCAAGTCGGGCCTGTGCCCGGAGGACTGCTCGTACTGCTCCCAGCGGCTGGGCTCCGACACCGGCATCCTCAAGTACACGTGGCTGAAGCCCGAACAGGCCTCGCGGGCGGCTGCGGCCGGGCTGGCGGGCGGCGCCAAGCGGGTCTGTCTGGTGGCGTCCGGGCGCGGGCCGACCGACCGTGACGTGGAGCGGGTCGCCGGCACCATCGCGGCCATCAAGGAGCAGCACCAGGACGTCGAGGTGTGCGCCTGCCTCGGGCTGCTCTCCGACGGCCAGGCGGAGCGGCTGCGCGAGGCCGGCGCGGACGCGTACAACCACAATCTCAACACCTCCGAGGCGACGTACGGGGACATCACCACCACGCACACCTACGCCGACCGGGTCGACACCGTGCGCAGGGCGCACGCCGCGGGGCTGTCCGCCTGCTCGGGGCTGATCGCGGGGATGGGCGAGAGCGACGAGGACCTGGTCGACGTCGTGTTCGCGCTGCGCGCGCTGGACCCGGACTCGGTGCCGGTCAACTTCCTGATCCCGGTGGAGGGCACCCCGCTGGCCGCGGAGTGGAACCTCAGCCCGCGGCGCTGCCTGCGCATCCTGGCGATGGTGCGGTTCGTCTGCCCGGACGTCGAGGTGCGCATCGCGGGCGGCCGCGAGGTGCACCTGCGCACGCTGCAGCCGCTCGCGCTGCACCTGGCCAACTCGATCTTCCTCGGCGACTACCTCACCACGGAGGGCCAGTCCGGCCGCGCCGATCTGGAGATGATCGCGGACGCCGGGTTCGAGGTGGAGGGCGCGGACGAGGTGACGCTGCCCGCGCACCGGTCGGCGGCGGGCGGCGGGTGCGGGGCGGACGCGGGCGGGGCCGCCTGCGGGGCGGACGCGGGCGGTGGTGCCTGCGGGGCGGATGCGGGCGGCGGACGCGACGCCGCCCGTACCGATGCCGTCCTGGCCGATGACGTCCCGACCGACTCGGCCCGTACCGACGCCGCCCGTACCGATCTCGTCGCCGTGCGCCGGCGGGGCGCGGGAACGGATCTCGCGCCCAATGCCTGAACCGGCCGGCGGCCCGTGGAGCGCGGCCGAACTGCTCGCGCTCGACCGGCGGCACGTGTGGCACCCCTACGGCCCGATGCCCGGCCGCGCCGAACCGCTCGTCGTGGAGTCGGCGGGCGGGGTCCGGCTGCGGCTGGCGGACGGTGCCGGGGAACTGGTCGACGGAATGTCGTCCTGGTGGTCGGCGATCCACGGCTACCGCCACCCGGTGCTCGACGAGGCCGCGCGCGAGCAGCTCGGCCGGATGAGCCATGTCATGTTCGGCGGACTCACCCACGAGCCCGCCGTCCGGTTGGCGAAGCTCCTTGTCGACGTGTCTCCGGACGGCCTCGAACACGTCTTCCTCGCCGACTCCGGGTCGGTCTCGGTCGAGGTGGCGGTCAAGATGTGCCTGCAGTACTGGCGTTCGCTGGGGCGCCCCGCGAAGCAGCGGCTGCTGACCTGGCGCGGCGGCTACCACGGCGACACCTGGCACCCGATGTCCGTGTGCGATCCCGAGGGCGGGATGCACGAACTGTGGCAGGGGGTGCTGCCGCGCCAGGTGTTCGCCGACGCGCCCCCGGAGGAGTACGAGGAGACGTACGCCGCGCACCTGCGCGCGCTCGTGGAACGCCACGCGCACGAGCTGGCCGCGGTGATCGTCGAACCGGTGGTGCAGGGCGCGGGGGGCATGCGGTTCCACTCCCCCGCGTATCTGCGGGTGCTGCGGGAGGCGTGCGACGCGCACGACGTGCTGCTGGTGTTCGACGAGATCGCGACCGGCTTCGGGCGCACGGGAGCGCTGTTCGCCGCCGACCACGCGGCGGTGACGCCCGATGTGATGTGCGTGGGCAAGGCGCTGACCGGCGGTTATCTGACACTGGCGGCCACGTTGTGCACGGCCCGGGTCGCCGAGGGCATCTCGCGCGGCGAGGTGCCGGTGCTCGCGCACGGACCCACGTTCATGGGCAATCCGCTGGCCGCCGCCGTGGCCTGCGCCTCGATCGGACTGCTGCTGGGCCAGGACTGGCGGGCGGAGGTCGGACGGATCGAGGCGGGGCTGCGCGACGGGCTCGCCCCGGCCCGCGAGCTGCCGGGTGTACGGGACGTGCGGGTGCTCGGCGCGATCGGGGTGGTGCAGCTCGACCACGAGGTCGACATGGCGGCGGCGACGAGGGCGGCGGTGCGCGAGGGCGTGTGGCTGCGGCCGTTCCGCGACCTCGTCTACACGATGCCGCCCTACGTCACCGGGGACGAGGATCTGGCACGGATCGGCCGCGCGGTGTGCGCGGTGTGCGCGGCGGCGCGGGAGGCGTGAGATGACGGTTCTGGTGGTCTCGGGGACCGGGACGGAGGTCGGCAAGACGGTGGCGACCGCCGCCGTCGCCGCGGTGGCGGTCGCGGACGGCCGGTCGGTCGCCGTCCTGAAGCCGGCGCAGACCGGGCTGGCGCCCGGCGAGCGCGGGGACGCGGAGGAGGCGGTACGGCTGTCGGGGGCCGCCGCGTGGCACGAGCTGGCGCGGTATCCCGAGCCGTTGGCACCCGCGACGGCGGCACGACGGGCCGGGCTGCCGCCGGTGCGGCCGGCCGACGTGGCCGAGACGGCGGAGAAACTGGCAACCGAGTACGACCTGGTGCTCGTCGAGGGAGCGGGCGGGCTGCTGGTCCGCCTCGACGACGACGGCGGCACCCTGGCGGACGTGGCGGGCATGCTGTCGGCGCGCGTGCTCGTCGTCGCCCCGGCAGGCCTCGGCACCCTCAACGCGACGGAGCTGACGACGCGGGAACTGGGGCGGCGGGGCCTGACTCCGGCAGGCGTCCTGGTCGGCACATGGCCGGCCCGGCCCGGCCTGGCGGCGCGCTGCAACGTGACCGACCTGCCGACGGTGACCGGGGTCCCCCTGGTGGGCGCGGTCCCGGAGGGAGCGGGCGGGTGGCCACCGGCGGTCTTCCGCGCCGGGGCCAGGAAGTGGCTGGCGCCGGAGCTGGGCGGGACGTGGCGGGTGGAAGCGCTGCCGTGGGCGGACGAGTAGACGGGCGGGCGTGGGGCGCTGCCGGTGAGGGAACCGGTTCGACCACGGACGCACCGGTCGACCACGGACGCACCGGTCGACGGCGGGAAACCGGCCGAGGGCGGGGAAACCGGTTCGACGCCCGCGCCCGCCCTCTGTTTCGCTCCTCCCATGAACGATCTTCACCTTCACATCCGCCACGCCGCCCCCTCCGACATCGACACCGTGCTGCTGTTCTGGCGTACGGCGGCGGAGGGGACGAGCATCAGTGACGACCGTGACGGTGTGGCACGGCTGCTCGCCCGGGACCCCGAGGCGCTGCTCCTCGCGGAACGCGAGGGAACCCTCGTCGGGACGGTGATAGCCGGCTTCGACGGCTGGCGGTGCCACGCCTACCGACTGGCCGTGCGCCCGGACCACCGCCGGCAGGGCATCGCGCGCGCCCTGCTGGAGGCGGCGGAGCGGCGGTTCGTCGCCCTCGGCGGGCGGCGGTCCGACGCCATGGTCCTGGAGGCCAACGAGCGTGCGCACCGCGCGTGGGGGGCGGCCGACTACCACCGCGAGGACCACTGGCGTCGCTGGGTCAAGCCGCTGTGACCGCCGTTGTCCACAAGCCCGCCGGACACTTTTGCCCATCCTTTACCCTGGTGGCATCGCATGGTCCCCTCTGGGGATCACCCGTCCCTCCATGAAAGGTGTGAACGTCCCCGCATGGGCGAGCCTCCCAGTAGTACCCACCACGCACCCCGGGGTGACCGGCGCCGTCCGGACCTCGCGTCCCGGGCCGGGCACCGGACGGAGATGACCCGATGACCGAGGTGTTCCTGCTGCTGGTGGCGGTGGCACTGTCGTTGGCGTGCGGGGCGTTCGTCGCCGCGGAGTTCTCGCTGACCACCGTCGAGCGCGGCGACCTCGAACGGGCCGTGGAGCGCGGTGAGCGCGGAGCGGCGGGCGCCCTGAAGGCCGTGCGGCACCTCACGTTCCAGCTCTCCGGCGCCCAGCTCGGCATCACCGTCACCAACCTGGTGGTCGGCATGCTCGCGGAGCCGTCGATCTCCAAGCTGCTCTCGGGGCCGCTGGAGGACATCGGCATCCCGTCCTCGGCGTCCACCTCGGTGGCCCTCGTGCTCGGCACGGCGGTCTCCACGGTGTTCCTGATGGTCGTCGGCGAGCTCGTGCCGAAGAACTGGGCGATCTCCACGCCGCTGGCGATGGCCAAGCGGGTGGGGACGCCGCAGAGCTGGTTCAGCGCGGCGTTCCGCCCCTTCATCACCCATCTCAACAACACGGCCAACCACGTCGTACGACGCTTCGGCTTCGAGCCGGCCGAGGAGCTGGCGCACGCGCGCGGGCCCCAGGAACTGATCGCGCTCGCCCGGCACTCGGCGAAGGAGGGGGCGCTGGAGGCGGACACCGCCGAGCTGTTCGTGCGCACCCTCAACCTCGCCGATCTCACCGCGGAGAACGTGATGACCCCGCGCGTGCAGGTCGTCGCCCTCGACCTCCAGGCGACCTGCGAGGACGTGGCGAACGCGACCCGGGCGACGGGGTTGTCCCGCTTCCCGGTCTACCGCGAGAGCCTGGACTCCGTGGTGGGCGTCGCGCACATCCGGGACGTCCTCGCGGTCCCGGCCGCCGAGCGTCCCCTGCGCACGCTCGGCCAGGTGATGCGGGAACCCCTGTTCGTCCCCGAGTCGCTCACCGTGGACCGGCTTCTCGACCGGCTGTCGGGGCGGCAGACCATGGCCGTCGTCATCGACGAGTACGGCGGTACGGCCGGGGTGGCCACGCTGGAGGACATCGTCGAGGAGGTGGTCGGCGAGGTGCGGGACGAGCACGACCCGCACGAGACGTCCGACCTGGCCCCGGCCGGCGTGGACGACGACGGCCGCGCGCGGTACGACGCCGACGGCTCCGCCCGCCTGGACCAGCTCGCGCGGGTGGGGCTGCGGGCGCCGGACGGACCGTACGAGACGCTCGCCGGACTGGTGGCGGCCGAACTCGGCCGGATACCGGCCGAGGGCGACCGGGTCGAGGTCGCGGGTTGGCGGCTGGACGTGGTGGACGCCGGGGGTCGCCGGGCGGCCCGGGTGCTGCTGCACGCGCCACTGCCGGAGGACGCCGGGGGCGCCGGGGGCGGAAGGCGCGGAGAGCCAGGCGGGAACGGGAGAAACGGGGCACACGGGACGCACGCACCACACGGGACGCAAGGTGAGAACGAGGCACACGGGGAGGAGCGTCGATGACCGCCGTCCAGCTACTGATCGGCCTGCTCACGCTGGTCGCGAACGCCTTCTTCGTGGGGGCCGAGTTCGCGCTGATCTCGGTGCGCCGCAGCCAGATCGAGCCGCGCGCGGAGGAGGGCGACCGGCGGGCGCGTGCGGTGCTGTGGGGGCTCCAGCACGTGTCGGCGCTGCTGGCGGCGGCACAACTCGGCATCACCCTGTGCACGCTGGTCCTCGGCGTGGTCGCCGAACCGGCGATCGCGCATCTGCTGGAGCCGGTGTTCCACGCGGTGGGCGTATCGACGGGCGCGGGGCACGCGGTGTCGTTCGTGATCGCGCTGGCGCTGGCCACGTATCTGCACATGCTGCTCGGCGAGATGGTGCCGAAGAACGTGGCGCTGGCCGAGCCGATACGGACGGCGCTGCTGCTCGGTCCGCCGCTGGTCGGGCTGGCCCGCGCGCTGCGGCCGGCGATCTTCCTCATCAACGCCTTCGCCAACGCGCTGCTGAGGCTGTTGCGGGTGGAGGTGAGGAACGAGGTCGCGGCCACGTTCTCGGACGACGAGCTGGCCCGTCTCGTGCGGGACTCCAGCGAGGCCGGGCTGATCGACGAACGGGCGCAGGAGCGGCTGCGCGACGCGTTGGAGCTGGGGCGCCGGCCGGTGCGGGACGTGGTACTGCCCCTGGAGAAGATCGTCTACGCGCGCGTGGGCATCACTCCGGAGCAGCTGGAGCAGTTGTCCGCGCGGTCCGGTTTCTCGCGCTTCCCGGTGGTGGACGCGGGCCGGCGGATCGTGGGGTACCTGCACGCGAAGGACGCGCTGGACGCCGGGCCTCGCGGGGTGCCGTTCCCGGTCCAGGAGATGCGGGCGATCGCCCGGGTCCGGGAGACCACACCCCTGGACGACGTGCTCACCGCGATGCGGCGCGGCCGTGCCCACCTGGCAGCGGTACTCGGTACGGACGGGCGGCTGTCGGGGCTGGTGACGATGGAGGACGTCCTGCGGGAGCTGTTCGGCCGGCCCGCGTGAGGGGACCGGGCCGGACGCGGGCCCGGCAGGGGCGGGGCACCGGCTCCCACCGGTCGGTGGCCACCGACCGACGGGTATGCGGAGCGCGTTAGCATCGGGACGCCATGCAGACGAACGCTCCTCACCTCAGCCCCCCGTACTCCAGCCTGGTCGCGGTCGGCGACTCCTTCACGGAGGGCATGTCGGACCTGTTGCCCGACGGCACCTACCGCGGCTGGGCCGATCTCCTCGCCGGACGGATGGCCGCGGTGTCACCCGGTTTCCGGTACGCCAACCTCGCGGTGCGGGGCAAGCTGATCGGCCAGATCGTCGACGAGCAGGTCGACGTGGCCGCCGCGATGGGCGCCGAAGTGATCACACTGGTCGGCGGTCTCAACGACACGCTGCGGCCCAAGTGCGACATGGTCCGGGTACGGGACCTGCTGACGGAGGCGGTGGAGCGGCTGGCCCCGTCCTGCAAGCAGCTCGTGCTGATGCGCAGCCCGGGCCGGCAGGGGCCGGTCCTGGAGCGGTTCCGGCCCCGTATGGAGTCCCTGTTCGAGACGGTCGAGGTGCTCGCGGAGCGGCACGGGGCGGTGGTGGTCGACCTGTACGGGGCGCCGTCGCTCTCCGATCCCCGGATGTGGGACGTGGACCGGCTGCACCTGACGCCCGAGGGGCACCGCCGGGTGGCCGAGGGTGTGTGGCAGGCGCTGGGCTACGAGGCGGAGGACGTGGACTGGCGCACGCCGTTGGCGGCGAGCGCCCCGGCCGCGTGGCTGTCGCGCCGGACCGCCGACGTCAGGTTCGCCCGGCAGCACCTGCTCCCCTGGATAGCCCGCCGTCTGACCGGCCGCTCCTCGGGCGACGGCCGTCCCCCGAAGCGCCCCGACCTCCTCCCGTACGAACCCCCGGGCGCCTGAATAGAGGCGCGGGGAACTGCCCGAGATGAGGCGGAGCCCCGTGTCGGGGTCCAAGGGGCGGAGCCTCTGGAGGACAGGAAGGGCGGGCGCGGCGGGGGCGGTGGGGGCGGCAACGCTCCCCGCCCCCACCCCCTCGTACGTTCCTCCGAACCCACCCGCCCCGCCGACCTGCACGAACCGCCAGTACACTCCGTACACGTGACATCTGCGCCCGCCAAGCCCCGCATCCCCAACGTCCTCGCCGGACGCTACGCCTCCCCCGAGCTCGCCACGCTCTGGTCGCCCGAGGAGAAGGTGAGGCTCGAGCGCAGGCTCTGGCTCGCCGTACTGCACGCCCAGAAGGACCTCGGCATCGAGGTCCCCGACACCGCGCTCGCCGACTACGAACGCGTCCTGGACGATGTCGACCTCGCCTCCATCGCCGCGCGCGAGAAGGTCACCCGGCACGACGTGAAGGCCCGCATCGAGGAGTTCAACGCCCTCGCCGGCCACGAGCAGGTCCACAAGGGCATGACCTCCCGGGACCTCACCGAGAACGTCGAACAGCTCCAGATCCGCCGCTCGCTGGAGCTGATGCGCGACCGCACGGTCGCCGTACTGGCCCGGCTCGGCAAGCTGTCCGGCGAGTACGGCGAGCTGGTCATGGCCGGCCGCTCGCACAACGTGGCCGCCCAGGCCACCACCCTCGGCAAGCGCTTCGCGACCGCCGCCGACGAGCTCCTCGTGGCGTACGGCCGCGTCGAGGAGCTGCTCGGCCGCTACCCGCTGCGCGGCATCAAGGGCCCGGTCGGCACCGCCCAGGACATGCTGGACCTCCTCGGCGGCGACGCCTCCCGCCTCGCGGAGCTGGAGCGCCGCATCGCCGAGCACCTCGGGTTCTCGCAGGCGTTCACCTCCGTGGGCCAGGTCTACCCCCGCTCCCTGGACTACGAGGTCGTCACCTCCCTGGTGCAGCTCGCCGCCGCCCCGTCCTCGCTGGCGAAGACGATCCGGCTGATGGCGGGCCACGAGCTGGTCACCGAGGGCTTCAAGCCCGGCCAGGTCGGCTCCTCCGCGATGCCGCACAAGATGAACACCCGCTCCTGCGAGCGCGTCAACGGCCTCATGGTGATCCTGCGCGGCTACGCCTCGATGACCGGCGAGCTGGCGGGCGACCAGTGGAACGAGGGCGACGTGTCCTGCTCCGTGGTGCGCCGGGTGGCGCTCCCGGACGCCTTCTTCGCGCTGGACGGCCTGCTGGAGACGTTCCTGACCGTGCTCGACGAGTTCGGCGCGTTCCCGGCGGTCGTCGCCCGTGAGCTGGACCGCTATCTCCCGTTCCTGGCCACCACGAAGGTGCTGATGGGCGCGGTGCGGGCGGGTGTGGGCCGCGAGGTGGCACACGAGGCGATCAAGGAGAACGCGGTGGCGACCGCGCTCGCCATGCGCGAGCAGGGCGCCGAGCGCAACGAACTCCTCGACCGGCTCGCCGCCGACGAGCGCCTCCCGCTCGACCGGGAGGCACTGGCCGCGCTGATGGCCGACAAGCTGTCCTTCACCGGCGCCGCCGCCGACCAGGTCGCCACCGTCGTCGCCCGGATCGGCGGAATCGTCAAGCAGCACCCGGAGGCCGCGGGCTACACCCCGGGGGCGATCCTCTGACCCGCTTCACCCCCGCGGAGCTGGAGGCCGCCCGCGACCGTCTCGTCCCGGACGTGGTCGCGGACGGCCTCGCCGTTCTCTTCTGCGGCATCAATCCGGGACTGATGACGGCCGCGACCGGCCACCACTTCGCCCGCCCCGGCAACCGCTTCTGGCCGGCACTGCACCTGTCCGGATTCACCCCCCGCCGGCTCCACCCCTCCGAACAGGAAGAACTGCTCTCCTACGGGCTGGGCATCACCAATGTGGTGGCGCGGGCCTCCGCCCGGGCCGACGAGCTGACCGCCGAGGAGTACCGCGAGGGCGGACGGCTGCTGACCCTGAAGGTCGCCCGGCTGCGACCGCGTTGGCTGGCCGTCCTCGGCGTGACCGCCTACCGGACCGCGTTCGACGACCGCACGGCACAGGTGGGCCCCCAGCCCCGGCCCCTCGGTGACACCCGGGTGTGGGTGCTGCCCAATCCGAGCGGGCTGAACGCGCACTGGACACCGACGACGCTCGCGGAGGAGTTCGGCCGGCTGCGCGAGGCCGCGACGCGGGAGTGACGGCCGGGGTCACGGAGGGACGGTCTCCGTGACCACCGCGACCAGTTGGGGCACGTCGCCCGGGTCCCGGCCGGTGACCGCGACCGCGGCCCAGCGGCCGGTGCCCCGCACCTCCCACAGCCAGGCCACACCGGCACGGGCGCTGAGCCAGGCCCACGGCTCGGGTATCTCCTCGCGCGCCGTGCGCAGCAGAACCGTCCGCAGGTTCCACGGGTCGACCTCCCCCCACCGGGCGGCCAGTGCCGCGTACAGGGCGTCCCGGTCCTTCTCCAGCCGTTCCACCGCCACCGCCCACCCCGCGGGGCCATCGACCGGGCCACCCTCGCCCTCCAGCACGGCGACATGGTGCCCCGGCCCCTCGAAGCCGACGTCCGACGGCCCGTACTCCGCCGGAAACGGGCGGTAGCACAGCTCGTCGACGAGGGCGACATGCCGGGCGATGTTCATGCCCCCAGTAAACCCGCCGCCACTGACAGTTGGCGTCCCGTCAGCCCGCCCCGGGTCAGGCGTCCCGGCGGTGCGGGCCGCGTCCGCCGGTCACGGGTGTGCCGGTCTTCGGCCGTGGACCGGTGTCCGGCACTCGCCGGGGCGGGCCGCGCCGAGTACGATCCGCCCCACACGCGCACGAGCTGGGAGGACGGACGTTGGGGCGGCTCACCGGCGGGGACCCCTCGCTGCTGCGAAGGATCAATTCCGCGGTGGTGCTGCACGCGTTGCGTGCCACCGACTGCGCGACCCTCACCGAGATCACCCGGGTGACGGGGCTGTCCCGGCCGACCGTCGAGGGTGTCGTCGAAGGGCTCATCGGGGCCGGGCTGGTGGTGGAGGCGGCGGCCGAGGAGGGTGCCGCGCGCCGGCAGGGGCGGCCGGCCCGGCGTTACCGGTTCCGTGCGGAGGCCGGGCATCTGCTGGGGCTGGACGTCGGGGCACACCGGGTGACGGCGGTCCTCGCCGATCTCGACGGCCGGGAACTGGGCACGCTGTCCAAGGACATCTCCGAGACAGCGCCTGCCGACGAGCGGCTGGAACGGCTGCGCATCACCGTGGCCGAACTGCTGCGCCGGGCGGGCGTGGCCCGCGACTCGCTGCGCGCGGTCGGTGTGGCCAGCCCCGGGATCGTGGAGGCGGACGGAACGGTACGGCTGGGCACGGCGCTGCCCGGGTGGACGGGGCTGAAACTGGGTGACCGGCTCAGCCGCTCCTTCAAGTGCCCGGTGCTGGTGGAGAACGACGCGAACGCGGCCGCGGTGGGCGAGCACTGGAAGGGGGCGGCCGCCGAGTCCGACGACGTGGTGTTCGTGCTGGCGGGGCTGAGCCCCGGGGCCGGTGCGCTGATCGGAGGGCGGCTGCACCGGGGGTTCGGGGGTGCGGCCGGGGAGATCGGGGCGCTGCACCTGCTGGGGCGCGAGGCGACGCCGGAGACGCTGCTGTCGACGACGGGCCGGCCGTTGCATCCGCTGGACGAGCAGGCGGTGGCCGAGGTGTTCGCGCTGGCGCGGGAGGGGGACGCGAGTGCACGGGAGGCGGTGGAGCGGTTCCTGCGGCGGCTGGTGCACGACGTCGCCGCCCTGGCGCTGGCGCTCGACCCCGAGCTGGTCGTGATCGGGGGGTGGGCGGCCGGACTGGACGGCGTACTGGAGCCGTTGCGGCGGGAGTTGGCGCGGTACTGCCTGCGGCCGCCGAAGGTGGCGTTGTCGGAGGTGGGGGAGGCGGTGGTGGCGACGGGGGCGTTGCGGCTGGCTCTCGACCACGTCGAGGAACAACTGTTCGCGGTCGAGGGCACGGTGACGTCCCGTCACTGACCGCGTCGCGGGTACCGGGCGCCTGTCCGGGCCCGGGCACCGCGGACCGGACCCGGGGCCGGCTACCGGCTACCCGGACCCGGCTACCGGTGAGTGCGCCCCCGGCTGCCGGGACCCGCGGCCGGCCGCGGGTGGACACCGCTGCCGCGGGCACCGCCCCGTAGGACCTCGCAGGGCCCTGTAGGACGTCGTAGGACCCCGGAGGGCCTCGCAGGACCTGCGCGGTGCCGCGCGCCGGGGCCGGGGCCCGCGAGGTGTCCGGGAACCGTCAGGACGCGCGGCGTTCCGGCGCGGGGTCGATCTCGACGCCCCCCGCGTCACCGAACGTCAGCCGGCAGGTGTCCGCCCGGTACGTCGCCACGGACACCGCCGCGGTCCGGCCTCCGGCGTAGAAGCGCGTGGTGACGACCAGGACCGGGGCGCCCGGCAGGCGGTCGAGTTCCTTCGCGTCCTCCGCGCTCGCCGAGCCGAGCTCCACCGCGCGGTACTCGCCCTCCAGTTCCAGCCGGTGCAGCTCGCGCAGGACCGCACGCGCCCGGGCCGCGCCCGAGGGGGCGTCGATGCCCGACACGTCGGGGACGGAGGCGGCCGGCACGTAGAGCAGTTCGGCGGCGACGGGCCGGCCGTGGGAGACCCGGGTGCGCCGCACCGTGTGCACGTCCTCGTCACGGCCGGTCTCCAGCAGTTCCGTCACGGCGGGCGGCGCGGGAGCCGCCTGGCAGTCCGTGGCCTGCCAGGCGTCGTCACCCTCGCCCGGCCAGGTCTGTTCCTCGGAGCCGACGGCCACCCCCATGCGCGGCGGCGCGACCGTCGTGCCCACACCGCGGCGGCGCTGCAGCCTCCCCTCCAGTTCGAGCTGTTCCAGCGCCTGGCGCAGGGTCGCCCGGGCGACGCCGTAACGCGCCGCCAGATCACGCTCGTTCGGCAGGATCTCGCCCACCGAGAACTCCGAGTCGAGTGCTTCCGTGAGCACGTTCTTGAGATGCCAGTACTTCGGTTCCGGCACCGTCTCCAGCTGCGTGGTCCCCACCCTGTCCTCCGCATTCGCCGTGGGCCGGCGGCGTTTTGGCGCCCTTGTTTATTAAAGGTTGTTGCACTTCTCTGGACCATAAAACGGTCCCCACCCTTGGTCAAGACCAATCGGGCAACCCGGGAAATTCCCGGAGGCATACGCCCAGCCCGGCACGCCGAACGTCCACGCCGTCCAAGACATGTGCGCCGTCCGCGCCGTCCAGGAAGACGTGTTCGACGCCCTCCCGGTCCCCCCGACCCCCCGACCCGCCCCGCGGGTTCGGGTCACGACCCCGGGCGGCACGCGCCCATCCCACCGCGCCGCCACCCAGCGTGTCCAGGCGACCTCGGACGAGTGACCGGACATCGCCGGTGGCTGCGCACGGTTCGCGCCATCCGGGGGCTACCCGCCGGTAGCCGTTCTGACAAGCTGTCCGTCAGAGGTCCGCCACCCTCACCACAGCGCCGCAGACCGCAGCAGACCGCAGCAGACCGCCGCAGACCGCCGCAGACCGCCGCAGACAAGGAGCAGCAGCATGGCTGCGGTGTCCTTCGACGTCCCCTCCCCGCGCGGTCCGCGCACTCTCATCCCTCTCCTGCACGCGCGTGGGCACCGGCGAGCCGCTCCTGCTGCTGCACGGCATCGGGCACCACCGGCAGGCCTGCGACCCGGTCATCGACATCCTGGCCACCGAACGGGACGTGATCGCCGTCGACCTGCCCGGCTTCGGCGCGTCCGAGGCGCTCCCCGACGGGGTGCGCCACGACCTGCCGGCCATGAGCACCGCGCTCGGCACACTCTGCGACACCCTCGGTACCGACCGGCCCCACGTCGCCGGGAACCCCCTGGGCGGTCTGCTCGCCCTGGAGCCGGGGCGCGAGAAGCGCGTACGGTCCGTCACCGCGCTGTCCCCCGCCGGCTTCTGGACGCCGGTCGAACGGCGGTACGCCTTCGGGATCCTGACCGCGATGCGCCGGGCGGCGCGGGGACTGCCGCTGCCGGTGGTGGAGCGGTTGTCGCGTTCGGCGGCCGGTCGCGCGGTGCTCACCAGCAGCATCTACGCCCGCCCCGGCCGCCGTTCACCCGAGGCGGTCGTCGCCGAGACGCTCGCCCTGGCCCGCGCCGAGGTGCACGAGCTGTGCCCCGGGCGGAGGTGCGTGGGGCCGTGGTCCCGCGCCTCCGAAAGGGTGGCGTCGCCCCGTTGTTCATCCGGCGTTCGCGCGGACGCTGCGGGGCGCCGGTAGGTGTGGCTGTGCCCATCGGCCGAGAGCCGGAGCCACCCCGGGAGGACCCGCCATGTCACAACCGCCGTCACCGGCCCGTCGCAGCGTGCTGCGCGGCGCGCTCGCCGCGTCCGCCGCCGTCACCGTGCCCACCGCGCTCGGCGTGGCACCGGCCTTCGCCAGGTCGGGGCGCCCGGCGTCCTCCTGGGGCGTGCAGGCCGGGGACGTCACCGCGCACTCCGGGCTGATCTGGGCCCGTTCGGACCGCCCGGCGCGGATGATCGTCGAGACCGCCGCCACCGAGTCCTTCCGCGATCCGCGCAGATGGCACGGTCCGCTGATCGGACCCGGCACCGACCTCACCGGCACCACCCGGCTGCACGGACTGCCCGCCGGCGAGCAGATCCACTACCGGGTGCTGCTCGCCGACCCGGACGATCCCCGCCGTACCGGTGAGCCGGTGACCGGGACCTTCCGCACCACCCCGGCGGGCCGCCGCCGCGGAGTGCGGTTCCTCTGGTCGGGCGACCTCGCCGGACAGGGCTGGGGCATCAACCCGGACCTGGGGGGTTACCGCATCTACGACGCGATGGCCAGACTGGACCCGGACTTCTTCCTGTGCAGCGGCGACAGCATCTACGCCGACGGCCCGATCTCCGCCACCGCCGCCCTCCCCGACGGCTCCGTCTGGCGGAACGTCACCACGGAGGAGAAGTCGAAGGTCGCGGAGACGCTGGCCGAGTACCGGGGCAACTTCCGCTACAACCTGCTCGACGACAACCTGCGCCGGTTCAACGCCCAGGTGCCGTCGATCGTCCAGTGGGACGATCACGAGGTGCGCAACAACTGGTACCCGGGCGAGGTGATCGCCGACTCGGTGACCGCGTACCGGGAGAAGCACCTCGACGTGCTCGCCGCCCGCGCCCGCCGCGCGTTCAGCGAGTACTTCCCGATCTCCACGCTCCCGCCGGGCGACCCGAACGGCCGGGTGTACCGGGTGATGCGGCACGGCCCGCTGCTCGACGTGTTCGTCCTCGACATGCGCACGTACCGCGACGCCAACTCCCCCGGCACCCAGGCCACCGACCCGGTGGGCATCCTGGGGGCCGAACAACTGGCCTGGCTCAAGCGGGAGCTGGCCCGGTCGCGGGCGGTGTGGAAGGTGATCGCCGCGGACATGCCGCTCGGCCTGGTCGTCCCGGACACCACCGAGGGGCGGCCGAACTTCGAGGCGGTGGCGCAGGGCGACCCCGGCCGGCCGCTCGGACGGGAGCTGCAGATCGCGGAGCTGCTGCGGTACGTCAAGCACCGCCGGATCACCGGCACGGTGTGGCTGACGGCGGACGTGCACCACACCTCGGCGCAGCACTACCAGCCTTCCCGGGCGGCGTTCACCGACTTCGAGCCGTTCTGGGAGTTCGTCTCGGGGCCGCTCAACGCGGGGGCCTTCCCGGCGAGCGCACTGGACGGCACGTTCGGCCCCGAGCGGGTGTTCGTGAAGGCGCCCACCGCGTCGAACGTGTCGCCGGCGGAGGGCTACCAGTTCTTCGGCGAGGTCGACATCGACGGTGGCAGCGGGGAGTTGACGGTCCGGCTGCGCGAGCAGGACGGCGCGGTGCTGTTCACCCAGGTGCTGCAACCCGGACGGGTGGGACAGTGACGCCTCCGCGCCCGCACCAGTTCCCGCACCCGCTCCCGGGGGTGCGACGGCTCGCGTAATCTCGGTTCCTCACGTCGCGCGCCGGAGTCATCCCCCGGTGCGCGACGTTCGTTTCCGGTCGCCGAGTGCGCGGTGATGCGGGCGGATCGACCGCTTTACCGCACAGTCACAGAGCGTTCGTGGCCGGGCAACACGTTTCCTCCACAGTGGTTCCATGACACCGAACTCGTCGCATCTGCCGAAGACCACCCGCACACGGGACGGGCGCCCCGTCCACCACTGGCGGCGGGATCTCGTCGAACTGGCGGCACTGTTCACGGCGGTCGCCGTGGCCGACGCCGTCGCGAACACCGTCGGGCACGGGCCGGACGGGCCGATGCTGCTCGTCTGCTCCGCCGCGGGCCTGGTCGCCACGGCCGTCTTCCACGTGTGGTGGGCACGCCGGCACGGTCACGCCCCGCCCCGTACCGACAGCGGCGCCCGGCCCGCCGACATCGCCGGCAGTGTGGAACGGGCCGGACCGTCGGGGTCCGACGCGGTCGCCGAGGCCGTCGGGGCGGCCACGCTGTGGCGGATGCGGACGACGGTACGGGACGAGCCGGGCACCCTCGCGGCGCTGTGCGCCGCGCTGGCCGCCCACCGCGTCGACGTACTGAGCCTGCAGACGCACCCGCTGGCCGAGAGCGTCGTCGACGAGTTCCTGCTGCGGGGCCCCGCCGGGCTGACCACCACCGAGATCACCCGGTCCGTGGCGGGGGCCGGCGGCACCGGCACCTGGATCGAGCGGGCCGACGCCCACGATCTGGTGGACGCCCCCACCAGGGTGCTCTCCCTGGCCACCCGTACGGCCCTGGACGCGGCGGAACTCCCGCTGGCGCTGCGGCAGTTGCTGGGCCGCTGCACCATCCGCTCACTGCCCGCCGAGGCCCCCGGGCGGACCGGACACACCGGACGGACCACTCCGGTCGAGGGCGCCCTGGAGGAGACCGTCATGCGGCTGCGGGCGCCCGAGGGCGGTGTGATCACGGTGGAGCGGCCGTTCCTCCCGTTCACGCCGACCGAGTTCGCACGGGCCCGTGCCCTGGTCGAACTCGACGCACGGCTCGGCCCGCGGGTACCGGACGGACAGGACGTGCTCACCCTGCCCGGGGGTAACGCGATCACCGTGCGCCGGGCCGACGGGGCCGATCTCGCGGCGGCCCGGGCGATGCACGAGCGCTGCTCGGCGCACACCCTGCGCATGCGGTACCACGGTCCGGTGGGCGACGCCGACCGCTACCTCGACCACCTGCTCAGCCCCCGGTTCGGGCGCACACTGGCGGCGCGGACGGCGTCGGGGCGGATCGTGGGGCTCGGCCATCTGCTGTGGGACGGCGACGAGACGGAGGTCGCGCTGCTCGTCGAGGATGCCTGGCAGCGGCGGGGCGTCGGTGCTCAACTCCTCGGCCGGCTGGTGGCGATGGCGGTGGAGGCGGGCTGCGAGAACGTGTACGCGGTCACCCAGGCGTCCAACACCGGGATGGTCGCCGCGATGCGGGGACTCGGCCTGCCCCTCGACTACCAGATCGAGGAGGGCACCCTCGTGGTCACCGCCCGTCTGGGGACGGCACCGGCCCTCGCCCACGACGCCTCCGGGGCCCATGACACCACCGGGGCGCACGGCGACGGGGCCGCACGGAACTGACCCGGCCGGTGCGACCCGGGGCCGCACCACTGTCACCGCGAGGTGTCGCGGCCGACCGCGATCCGCCCCTCCCGCTCCCCCGCCGTCGCCGCGCGGCCCAGCGCCCCGTCAAGGTCGGCCCACAGGTCCTCGACGTCCTCCAGACCGACCGACAGCCGCAGCAGCCGGTCGGTGACGCCGGCGTCCCGGCGGTCCCCCGCGTCGACGATGCGGTGGCTGATCGACGCCGGGTGCTGGATCAGGGTGTCCACGCTGCCCAGGCTCACCGCGGGGGTGATCAGCCGGACCCCGGCGATCACCTCGTGCGGGTCGCCGTGCGTCTCGAAGGCGATCATGGCACCGCCGATCCGCGGGTAGCGGACCCGGGCCACGCGCGGGTCGGCGGCGAGCCGGCGGGCCAGTTCCGCGGCGGTGGCGGAGGCCGCCCGCACCCGTACCGGGAGCGTGGCGAGACCCCGCAGCAGCAGATAACCGGCCAGGGGATGCAGGACGCCTCCGGTGGCGAACCGGATCTGCCGCAGCCGCCGGGCGGACTCCTCGTCGCAGGCGACCACCCCGCCCATCACGTCGCCGTGCCCGCCGAGGTACTTGGTCGCGCTGTGCAGCACCAGCCGCGCCCCCTGCCCGGCGGGCCGCTGGAGCACGGGCGTGGCGAAGGTGTTGTCGACGAGCAGCGGCACCGAACCGCACGCGTGGGCGACGGCCCGCAGGTCGGCCTCGGCGAGCGTCGGGTTGGCCGGGGTCTCGATCATCACCAGCCCGGTGCCGGGGCGCAGCGCGTCCGCGATGCCGGCCGGGTCGGTCCAGGTCACCTCGGAGCCGAGCAGCCCGGCGGTGAGCAGGTGGTCGCTGCAGCCGTACAGCGGCCGTACGGCGACGACGTGCCGCAGCCCGGCCGCGCCGCGGGCCAGCAGGACGGCGCTGAGCGCGGCCATCCCGGTGGCGAACGCGACGGCGCTGTCGGTCCCCTCCAGCCGGGCGAGCGCCTGCTCGAACCGGGCGACGGTGGGGTTGCCGAGCCGCCCGTACACCGGTGGCCCCTCCGGCTCCGCGCCCTCGGCGGCGAAGGCGTCGATGCGGTCCGCCTCGCCCCTGCTGTCGGCGCTGGGGTAGGTGGTGGACAGGTCGATCGGCGGGGCGTGCAGCCCCAGGGCGGCGAGATCCTCCCGCCCGGCGTGCACCGCCTCGGTGTCCGGGGACCGGACGGGGGAGGGGCCGTCGTACGTGTCACGGGTGTCGGAGTCCATGCACGGCAGACTGAACACCGACCGGGGTTCCGGCGGCCGGGCCCGTGCTACGTTCGCCGCATGTCCGCATCCGTCGTACTGGATCCGGTGGACCTCCATCTGCTGCGCCTGCTGCAGAACGACGCCCGGGCCACCTACCGGGACCTCGCCGCCCAGGTCGGGGTGGCGCCGTCGACCTGTCTGGACCGGGTGAACCGGCTCCGCCGCTCGGGGGTGATCGTCGGTCATCGGCTGCGGCTGGACGCCGCCAAGCTGGGGCGCGGGCTGCAGGCACTGCTGTCCGTCCAGGTCAGGCCGCACCGACGGGAGCTGGTGGGGCCGTTCGTGGAGCGGATCCGGGCCCTGCCGGAGGCGCTGACGGTCTTTCACCTCACCGGGCCCGACGACTACCTCGTGCATGTCGCCGTCGCGGACATGGCCGATCTGCAGCGGCTGGTCCTGGACGAGTTCACGGCGCGCCGTGAGGTGGCCCGGGTGGAGACCCGGCTGATCTTCCAGCAGTGGGAGTGCGGGCCGCTCCTGCCGCCGGGGCCGGAAGAACACCGGGGTACCTCCGCACGGGAGTGAGATCCGGCGGTGCGGCAGGTACCGGCCGGGGGCGCTGCTGACGCGGGCGGCCCTTCCGTACGAGGATGGGCCGCATGTCTGACACCAACAGCCAGCTGCCCCGTCAGGTCGCCGACGCCTACGTCGACGCCCTCGTCGCACTCGATCCCCTCACCGGCACCTACCTCGGCGTGAAGGAGAGTTCGGGCAGACTCCCCGACTTCTCCCCCGCGGGGCAGGAGGCCGTCGCACGGCTGGCGCGGGAGACCCTCGCGAAGCTCGACGAGGCGGAGCGCCTGCCGGGCGCGGACAGTGACATCGAGCGTCGGTGCGCGCGTCTGCTGCGCGAGCGGCTCACGGCCGAACTCGCCGTGCACGAGGCCGACGAGGGCCTGCGCGCGGTCAGCAACATCCACTCCCCCGTCCACGCACTGCGCGACGTCTTCCCGTTGACGCCGACCGCGACCGAGGAGGACTGGGCGGCGGTCGCCGAGCGGCTGCGCACGGTCCCGGCCGCGTTCGCCGGCTACCGCGAGTCCCTCGCGCTCGGCCTGGAGCGCAAGCTGTACGGCGGCCCGCGCCCGACCGCGACCTTCGTCGGACAGCTCACCGAGTGGGCGGACACCGGTGCGGGGCGCGGCTGGTTCGAGGACTTCGCGGCCGCGCGGCCCGAGTCTCTGCCCGCGTCGCTGCGCGAGGAGCTGGACACGGCGGCGCGCGGGGCGACCGCGGCCGTCGGCACGCTGCGCGACTGGATGCGGGACGTGTACGCGCCCACCGTCGAGGGCGCTCCCGACACGGTGGGCCGGGAGCGGTACGCGCGCTGGGTGCGCTACTTCAACGGCACCGACCTGGATCTGGACGAGGCGTACGCGTACGGCTGGTCGGAGTTCCACCGGCTGCTCGGCGAGATGCGGCAGGAGGCCGAGAAGGTCCTGCCCGGTGCCGAGACCCCCTGGGTGGCGCTGGCCCACCTGGACGCGCACGGCACGCACATCGAGGGCGTGGAGGAGGTGCGGGTCTGGCTGCAGGGTCTGATGGACGAGGCGATCGAGGCGCTGGACGGCACCCACTTCGAACTGGCCGAGCGGGTGCGCCGGGTGGAGTCCCGCATCGCCCCGGCCGGGAGCGCGGCGGCCCCTTACTACACCGCGCCGTCCGCCGACTTCTCCCGGCCCGGGCGGACGTGGCTGCCGACGATGGGGCAGACCCGGTTCCCCGTCTACGACCTGGTCTCCACCTGGTACCACGAGGGGGTGCCGGGCCATCACCTCCAGCTCGCCCAGTGGGCGCACGTCGCCGAGGACCTCTCGCGCTACCAGGCGACCATCGGCGGGGTGAGCGCCAACATGGAGGGGTGGGCGCTGTACGCGGAGCGGCTGATGGACGAGCTGGGGTTCCTCACCGACGCCGAGCGGCGGCTGGGGTACCTGGACGCGCAGATGATGCGGGCGGCGCGGGTCATCGTCGACATCGGCATGCACCTGGAGCTGGACATCCCGGCGGACTCGCCGTTCCACCCGGGTGAGCGGTGGACGCCGGAGCTGGCACAGGAGTTCTTCGGCGCGCACAGCAGCCGGCCGGCGGATTTCGTGGAGAGCGAGCTGACGCGGTACCTGTCGATGCCGGGGCAGGCGATCGGGTACAAGCTGGGCGAGCGGGCGTGGCTGCTGGGGCGGGAGGCGGCGCGGAAGCGGCGCGGGGACGCCTTCGATGCGAAGGCGTGGCACATGGCCGCGTTGTCCCAGGGGGCGCTGGGGCTCGACGATCTGGTGGACGAGTTGTCGCGGTTGTGAGGGGTGGGGGCGGCGCCGGGAGTTGTTTCGCCCCCGCCGCCCCGTCCCCGGGGCTCCGCCTCCCGGACCCCCGAAACGATGCGCAGTCCCCCGCGCCCCTACAGGCCGCGGTGCCGCACCCTCGACCCCGTGCGGTCCTTCAGCACCTCCAGTTGGGCGTGCACCCGGCGGCGGAGGTCGGGGACGTGGCTGACGATGCCTACGCTGCGGTCGCGTTCACGCAGGGAGTCGAGGACGTCGAGGACCTCGTCCAGGGTCTGGTCGTCGAGGCTGCCGAAGCCCTCGTCGATGAAGAGGGTGTCCAGGCGCACTCCCCCGGCCTCGTCGGTGACGACGTCGGCGAGGCCGAGGGCCAGGGCGAGGGAGGCGAAGAACGTCTCGCCGCCCGAGAGAGTGGCGGTGTCGCGCTCGCGTCCGGTCCACGCGTCGACCACGTGCAGTCCGAGGCCGCTGCGGCCCCGCCCGGAGCGATCGTCGGAGTGGACCAGGGTGTAGCGCCCGGACGACATCCGCCCCAGCCGTACGGTCGCGGCGGCCGCCACCTGTTCGAGGCGGGCGGCGAGCACGTAGGACTCCAGCCGCATCTTGCGTTCGTTGTCGGCGGAGGTGCCGGCGGTGAGCGCGGCGAGGCGGGCCACCCGGTCGTAGGTGTCGCGCAGCGGGGCGAGCCGGCGCACCGCGGTGGTCGCGTGCGCGGAGAGCCGGTCGAGTTCGGCGCACCGCCGGGCCGCGGCGTCCCGTGCGGAGGCGGCCTGCTGGAGGCGTCGGCCGGCCTGCTCGGCGGCCCGCTCCGCGGACCCGACGTCGGCGGCCGGTCGGCGGGCGGCGGCCGCGGTCTCCGGTTCGGCGAGCACCGCGCGGACGGCGGCCTCCTCCTGCTGCCGGGCGTCGAGGCGCCGCTGCAGGGCGCGGTGGGCGTCGTCGCCGAGGAGTGCGGCGGCCGCTTCGGACGGGGTGTCGAACCCGGCCCGGAACGCGGCGTCGGCGAGGCGTGCGTCGGCGGTCTTCAGCCGCTGGGCGGTGTCGTCCGCGACGCGGGCCGCCTCGGCGGCCCGGGTGAGCCGCTCCACCTCGCGGTCCAGTTGGGCGGCGCGCGCGGCGACGCTTCCGGCGGTCCCGGCGGCGCGGTCCACTTCCTGTCGCAGCGCGGCCCGTTCGCGCTCCAACCCGTCCCGGCGCGAGACGCGGGCGGCGGCGCGCAGGGCGGCCCGCTGCCGGGCGGCGTCGCGCCGTTCGTGCTCCTGCCCGGCCCGGCGCAGCTCCTCCTGCGCGGGGTGCAGCGCGGAGGCGGCGTCGCGGGCCTGCGCGTAGCGGCGCTCCACCTCCTCGGCGAGTGCGGCCAGTTCGGTGACGGGGGCGTCCCCCGCCTCGGCGCCGGCGGCGGCGAGCGCCTCCCGTGCGGCGGCGTGCCGCCGTTCGTCCTCGGCGCGTTCCCCGTCGGCGCGGCGGTACTCCGCGAGCGCCCGTTCCTCGGTCTCGCGGTCGACGTGGCCGGCGTCCTTGCGGGCGGGGGCGGGGTGGTCGGTGGCGCCGCAGACCGCGCAGGGTTCGCCGGGGGCGAGGCCGGCGGCGAGTTCGGCGGCGATGCCCCGCAGTCGCTGTTCCTTCAGGGCGAGCCAGTCCTCGTGGGCGTGCGCGGCGCGTTCCCGGGAGGCGAGGGCGCGGACGGCGGCCTCCTCGGTGTCGCGGGCGAGCCGGTCGCGGAGCCGGGCTGCGCCGAGCCGGGCGCGGGCCGGTTCGCGCTGCACGGCGAGCTGTTCGGCCCGGGTGGCGGCCTCCTGCGCGGCGTCGATCCGGTTCTGGAGTTCCTCGCGGACCGTCTCCCAGTCGGCGAGCCAGCTCTCGGCGTCCCGGAGTTCCGCGTCGTCGGCGAGGTCCTCGCGGTCCAGCTCGCGCTGCTCGGCGAGGAGCGCGGTGAGCCGGTCCTCCGCGCGCCGGGCCGACTCCAGGCCGCCGCGTTCCTCGGCGGTCCGCCGGGAGGCGGCGGCGAGTCCGGAGGCGTCCAGTCCGGCGAGGGGTGCGGGCAGCGCTGCCCGGGCGTCGGCCTCCGCCCGTGCCGCGTGCGCGTGCTCGCGTTCCGCCGACTCCCTCAGGCCGAGGGCCGGGGCGACCAGCTCGGCCTTGCGGGCACGCTCCATCCGGGCCCGGTCCTGCTCGTGGGCGCCGGCATGCTCGTGGAGACGGGCGGCACGCTCCCGGGCGTCCGCGAACCGGCGCTGCAGTGCGGCCAGTTCGCGGGCCTCGTCCAGCGCACGACGGACGGTGGACGAGGCGGCCTCGGCGGCGGTGTGCGCGCACGTCGCGATCGTGAGCCGTTCCCGGGCCGTGGTGCGGGCGAGGGCGGCCCAGGTCAGCACGGCTTCGGCGAGCCCCGCGTCGCCGGGGGACAGCTCCGGCGGCGGCATGCCGTCGCCCGCCGCCTGCTGCATGCGGTGGGCGTCGGCGAGCAGCGCGGCGTCCCCGTCGCGCACGTCGGCCTCGGCGGCGCGCCGGAGTTCGGCGAGCCGCTTCTCGACGTCGGCGAAACGACGGGTGTCGAACAGCCGGCCGAGCAGCTTGCCGCGGGCCTCGGCGTCGGCGCGCAGGAACCGGGCGAAGTCGCCCTGGGGGAGCAGCACCACCTGGCAGAACTGCTCCCGGCTCATGCCGAGCAGCTGGGTGATCTCCTCACCTATCTCCTGGTGGGAGCGGCTGAGATCCTTCCACGCGGCGGCCGGGGTGTCGTACTCGCGCAGCCAGGACTGCGCCTTGTCGGTGGTCGTGCCCGTGCCGCGTTTCTTGGGGCGGGCCCAGGGCGGCTGCCGGGTGATCTCCAGGCGGCGGCCGGCGACGGTGAGGTCGAGCCGTACCTCGGTGCGGGTGCCGGGCGGGGCGTGGTCGCTGCGCAGGGTGAGGCCCTGTCCGCTCTGCCGGGCGCCGGGCACGGCCCCGTAGAGCGCGTAGCAGACGGCGTCCAGGACGGAGGTCTTGCCGGCACCGGTCGGTCCGTGCAGCAGGAAGAGCCCGGCGGCCGACAGGGCGTCGAAGTCGATGCTCTGGGTGTCGCCGAAGGGCCCGAAGGCCGTGATGTCCAGCCGGTGCAGCCTCATCGGCTCCCCCTCCCCCGTGACGCCGGTGCCGGTGTCGCTGCCGTGTCGGTGCCCGTGTCCGCCCTGCCGGTCACGGGGCGGTCTCCCGGGTCCCGGCGTCCGCGCGTACGGCGTCGAAGGCGTCCTGGAGGACGAGGCGCTCACGGTCGTCGGGGGCGGCCCCGCGCACATGGGCCACGAAGTCCTCCGCGACCTGATGGTCGGAGCGGCCGGCCAGCCGGCGGGCGTAGCTGAGGCCGGGCTCCTCGGGGGCGCGGTCCGGGTCGAAGACCAGGCTGAGGGTGTGCGGGAAGCGCTCGATGAGCCGGGCCATGGGCTCGGCGGGCCGAACCGGGTCGGTGAGGGTGGCCTCCACCCACGCCTCCTGGTGCTGGGCCTGCTCCGCGCCGGTGAGCAGGTCCTCCAGGCGGCCCCGGATCCGGGCGAGCGGGCGCGGGACGGGACAGTCGACGCGCTCGGCGGTGACCGTTCCGTCCGCGCCGAGGTCGACCAGCCACATGCTCTTGCGGTGGCTCGCCTCGGAGAAGGAGTACGGCAGCGGGGAGCCGGAGTAGCGGACCCGTTCGGTGAGCGTCTGGCTGCCGTGCAGATGGCCGAGGGCCACGTAGTCGACGCCGTCGAAGACGCCGGCGGGTACCGAGGCGACGCCGCCGACGGTGATGTCCCGCTCGCTGTCGCTGGCCTCGCCGCCGGTGACGAACGCGTGGGCGAGGACGACGGAGCGGGTGCCGGCGGGGCGGTCGGCGAGATCGGCGCGGACCCGGTCCATCGCGGCGGCGAGCACCTGTTCGTGGCCGGCCCTCTCCACCCCGAACCGCTCGCGGACCAGGGCGGGTTCGAGGTAGGGCAGGCCGTAGAAGGCGACGTCCCCGTGGGCATCGGCGAGGACGACCGGGGTGCCGCAGGCGGCGGGGTCGGTGCGCAGATGTATGCCGGCGCGGTCGATCAGCCCGGCGCCGACGCCGAGACGGCGGGCCGAGTCGTGGTTCCCGGAGATCATCACCGTGGGCACGCCGGCCTCGGCGAGGCGGTGCAGGGCGTCGTCGAACAACTCCACGGCGGCCAGTGGGGGCACCGCCCGGTCGTACACGTCCCCCGAGACGACCACCGCGTCGACCTCGCGCACGCGCACGGTCTCGACCAGGTGCGCGATGAACCCGGCCTGGGCATCGAGCATGTTCACCCGGTGGAACGACCGGCCGAGATGCCAGTCGGACGTGTGCAGAAGCCTCATGATCCCCGAGACTAACGGCAGGGTACGACAACGCGGGCGGCTACTCCCGTATCGGCCCGATATGCCCGACTCTCGAGCCACTTCCTCCCCAGGCACCCCCAATGCACCGCGCCCGCGCCCACTTTGTCCCGTTCCGCGGCTCACATGGTGCCGTAGACCTCTCCGCCCAGCTCCAGGCGGGCGGTTCCCGCGGTGAGGTCGGCGAGCCGGGCGCGGAACGCGTCCACCTCGGCGTCCGGCAGCCCGATCTCCAGGGCGACCGCCTCCCCGTAACGGACGTCGCGCACCTCGCGCCCCATGGTCCGCAGCTCGTTCTGCACCTTGCCGGCGCGCTGGTGGTCGACGGTGACGGTGGCGAGCCGGAAGCGCCGGCGGGTGACCGTGCCGAGTGCGTCCAGGGCCTCGCCGACGGCGCCGCCGTAGGCGCGGATCAGTCCGCCCGCGCCGAGCTTGACACCGCCGAAGTACCGGGTGACGACGGCGACGGTGTACCGCATGTCGCGGCGCAGCAGCATCTGCAGCATGGGGACGCCCGCGGTGCCGCCCGGTTCGCCGTCGTCGCTCGCCCGCTGCACGGAGGCGTCGGCGCCGATGACGTACGCGAAGCAGTTGTGCGTGGCGGCGGCGTGCTCCCCGCGGACGGCGGCGACGAAGTCCTGCGCCTGCCGCTCGGTGGCCGCGGGGGCGAGGGCGCACAGGAAACGCGAGCGGTTGATCTCGGTCTCGTGCACGCCGGCGTGGGCGATCGTGCGGTACTCGTCCTGCATACGGGCAGCCTATGCGCCGGCCGTGCGGCACCGTCCGGGGCACCTCGGGCACCCCGCCGCGGCGGGGCCGGGCGGCGGTGTCAGTACCGGGTGCCGATCTCCCGGGTCAGCTCCAGGCCGAACAGCCGGTCGGCGTAGGCGTAGGACTCGAAGCGGGCGCCCGGCGGCACGGCCCCGTCCCTCTCACCCGCCCCGCCCTTCCGGCCCGCCTCACTCGTCACGCCCGCCTCGCCCGCCTCCAGGCTTCGCAGCACGTCGAGGGCGGCGGGCAGGTCGAGATCGTCCTCCCAGGCGGCCCGCAGTCGTCCGCGTACCTCGTCGGGGACGGGGCGGGAGGGATGTTCCGCCCAGCCCGCGACCGACCGGCGCCACCGGGCCAGCGTCCGTGCCGCCTCGGCCAGGGCCCCGGCGTCCGGGGCGGCGGGCAGCCGGCGGGGGCGGGCCAGCAGCACGAGGCGCAGGGCGGTGGGGTCCGCGGTGCCGGACGGGTCGTCGGACGGGTCGTCGGACGGGGCCACCTCCAGGTGCGGCCCGTCCTCGGGGGCCGGCCGGCCGGGGCCGCGCACATGCAGGACGCGTCCGCCGGGCGGGGCCTCCGGCTCGGCGCGGCGGATGCCGAGCGCGTCGGCCCGGGCCCGCAGGTCCGGACCGACGCGGGCGACGGTGAGGCAGGGGCTGCCGTCGAGGTCCAGGGCACGCGCCAGCACGTCCGCCACGAGCAGCAGCCGCAGGGCGGTGGTGTCCTCGCCCACCGGGTGGACGTGGACGCGGGTCAGCCCGCGGGGGAGGTCGATGGGTTCGCCGCTCCGGGCGTCGGTGATACGCAGCACGCTGCGAAGCGTAGGCCCGGGAATCCCGTCACGCTCCCCGTCGTTGCGCGTGACGGGCGTGTCCTCGTGTCACGCACCGGTCCGACGGCGAAGGAGTCCCACGTGTACGGCGACAGCGCGACCATCCGCACGATCCTCACGGAGCTGGGCGACACCTGGGCGGTCGTCGGCCTGTCGACCAATCCGAACCGGGCGGCGTACGGCGTCGCCGGGGTCCTGCAACGGTTCGGCAAGCGGATCGTGCCGGTGCATCCCAAGGCCGAGGCGGTCCACGGCGAGCCGGGCTATCCCTCGCTGGAGGCGATCCCGTTCCCGGTGGACGTGGTGGACGTGTTCGTCAACAGCGAGCTGGCGGGTCCGGTGGCCGATCAGGCGGTCACGATCGGGGCCAAGGCGGTCTGGTTCCAGCTCGGCGTGATCGACGAGGAGGCGTACGCGCGCACCCGCTCGGCGGGCCTGGAGATGGTGATGGACCGCTGCCCGGCCATCGAGATCCCGCGGCTCGTCTGAACTCCCGCCGCCGTCGTCGCTCAGTGGGGGTGGGGTCCGTCCCGGTGGACCGGCCCGTGCGCCCGCTCGCAGTGCGGGCCGCGCGGCGGGGCGGTGCCGGCGGAATCGGCGGTGGCGGCGGTGTCGCCGGGCAGCGCCACCTGGAGCAGCCGTTCGGGGGCGTGGTCGACCTGGAGCGTGGTGTGCGTGATGGCGTACTCCCCCTGCAGCACCTTCTCCAGATCGCGCCGCACCTCGTGGCACTCGCCGCCCGGCTCCACCAGGACGTGCGCCGACAGTGCGGCCTGGCCCGAGGTGATCTGCCAGACGTGCAGGTCGTGCACCTCCACGACGCCCGACCGGCCGGCCAGGCGGTCGCCCAGCACGTCCGGGTCGACGTCGGTGGGCGCGGCCTCCAGGAAGATGCGCCCGGAGTCGCGCAACAGCCCATAGGCCGCCCTGACCATGAGGGCGACGACGACGAGCGTGGCCAGCGCGTCGGCCCGGGCGAAGCCGGTCAGCACGACGACGAGCGCGGCGACGGCGGTGCCGATGAAGGCGAACAGGTCGTTGAGGACGTGCTGGTAGGCGCCCTCGACATTGAGCGAGGTGCGGTTGGCCCGGGACAGGCACCAGGTGGCGGCCACGTTGACGGCGATGCCGACCAGCGCGGTGACCAGCATCAGTCCGCCCTCGACCGCCGGCGGGGAGATGAGCCGGCGCACCGCCTCGTAGGCCAGCCAGGCCCCCAGGATCAGCAGGGTCAGGCCGTTGACCTGGGCGGACAGGATCTCCGCACGTTTGAGCCCGTAGGTGTAGCCGCCCTGTGCCGGCCGCGCGGCCAGCCGCATGGCGACCAGGGCGAGCACGATGGACGCGGCGTCGGTGAGCATGTGGGCCGCGTCGGAGAGCAGGGCCAGCGAGCCGGCGAGGAGGCCGACGACGACCTCCGCGGCCATGAAGACGGTGATCAGGACGAGCGCGGCCCCCAGCCAGCGGCGGTCGGCGTCGGCGGACACACCGTGCGAGTGACCGCCGTGACCGCCGTGACCGCCATGACCGGCGTGACTGTCGGGACCGGAGGCCTCGGCGTGGGCGGAACGACTGAGGTGACTTGAGTTACCCGTGTGACTCATATGACTCGTGTGAGTGATGTGACTCGTGTGACCGGCGAACGTGTCGTCCGTACCGGGCGCGGGGCGCCGCCCCGTGCCGCGGGCGCGCGTGCGGTCGTCGCCGTGGTCGCGCCTCTGGTCGTCGTCGTGCCGGTGGTCGTGGTCGCTCATGTCGGATGCCTTCCCCCATTGCCGCGGACGCGTCGCACCCGGCCAGGGTGCGGTGCTCCGACTGCCACGCCCGGGTCCGGCGGCGACCGCCTCACCCGGACACCGCAGTGGGTGCCCCGGACGAAAGTCAAACGCATCGGCGCACGGAACGGCAAAGGCTGCACCGGTGACCGTTGTCATCTCCGATCCCCACGGCTCCCACCTGCGACGATGCCGCCCACCGTGCGGGCCGCCCGGGGACGGCCGTCAGCGGAGGACCACACGGTGGGCCGTCGGCGGGCGGCCCGCACGGGGGTCCGTCAGCGGCCGTCCGGCGCCACGGCCCCCGTGCAGCGCGCCACGAGGGCGTACCAGCCGGACTCGACGCGCTCCAGCGACATGCCCTCCCGGACGACCAGGTGGTCGACGAGGGCGGTGTCCAGGGAGGCGAGCAGGAGAGTGGGCGAGCAGGTCGAGGTCGCCGCCCGCCCTCGCCTCACCCAGCAGCAGGCGGAGGTGGCTCAGCCGGAGGCGGTAAGCCCCTACGGTGCGCCGGCGGCGGCTGTCGGTCTGGGCGGCGAGATAGATGTCGCGGTGCGCCTGCTCGTGGCGCAGAACCGCCGAGCCGAAGGCCCGCAGCCGCTCCACGGCGGGGGCGCCGGGACCGAGCGGCGGCGGTCCCGTGAGGAACCGCTCCTGCAGGGCCTGTTCGTGCGAGTCGAGCAGGGCCATCATCAGCCCCGCCCGGTCGCCGAACCGCCGGAACACGGTGCCCTTGCCGACTCCCGCCCCGTTGGCGACGGCCTCCATGGTGAGGTTCTCGGCGCCGCGCAGGGTGACCAGGTCGGCGGCGACCTCCAGCAGCCGGGCGCTGTTGCGCACGGCGTCCGCCCGCAACCGGGGTCCCTCGCCCACGGATTCGAGCACCAGGTCCGCCCGTCCGGCGGGGTCGTCCCACGACGGGCGCGGGGAGGGGAGCGGCTCGGTCATGAAAAGAGAGTAGCGCTCCGGGAAGACATACGGACCGGAGTCCGTTAGTACGGATGGACCGCGGTCCGTTTGACACTCGGACACCGGCCACCTAAGTTGTACAACATTCAACGGACTCTGGTCCGTTTCCCCCCTCCGCTCGCTCTACCTGGGAGTTTCTCACCATGTCCGTTCGCATCCTCGCCCTGGTCGGCAGCCTCCGCGCCGGTTCCCACAACCGTCAGCTCGCCGAGGCCGCCGCGAAGCACGCCCCCGAGGGCGTCGAGGTGAGCATCTTCGAGGGCCTGGCCGACATCCCCTTCTACAACGAGGACATCGACGTGGAAGGTTCGGCGCCCGAGGCCGCCGTCGCCCTGCGCACGGCGATCGCCCAGGCGGACGGCCTGCTTCTGTTCTCGCCCGAGTACAACGGCACCATCCCGGCCGTGCTGAAGAACGCGATCGACTGGGCCTCCCGCCCGATGGGCACCGGTGCCGTCGCGGGCAAGCCGGTCGCCGTGGTCGGCACCGCGTACGGCCAGTACGGCGGGGTGTGGGCGCAGGACGAGACCCGCAAGGCGGTCGGCATCGCCGGCGGCAAGGTCGTGGAGGAGGCCAAGCTCTCCATCCCTTCCTCCGTGATCCGCTTCGCCGAGCTGCACCCGGCCGACGACGCCGAGGTCGTCGAGGGCCTGGGCAAGGTCGTCGACCAGCTCGTCGCGCAGTCCGGCGCCGCGGCCGCCTGAGCCCCCGCCTCCGTCTCTGCGGGGCCCACGGGCGCGGCACCGCGGACACACGGCAGGAACCGTGACACGGCGGTGGGCCGGGACCCTTCGAGGTCCCGGCCCACCGCCGTGTGCGTACGCGTGGCCGGCGAAGGCTCAGCCGGCCGCGACGCCCAGCCCCTCCAGCACCACGGCGTTCGGCAGCTCCGCGAACGCCTTGCCGGGCAGCAGCAGCTTGCCGCGCCGTCGGCCACTGCCGACCAGGACGTACGGCAGGTCGACGACGGCCGCGTCCACGAGGAGCGGCCAGTCGCCCGGCAGGCCGACGGGCGTGATGCCGCCGTACTCCATGCCGGTCTCCCCCGTCGCCGTCTCCATCGGCGCGAACGACGCCTTGCGGACGCCGAGCTGCCTGCGCACCACACCGTTGACGTCGACACGGGTGGTGGAGAGGACGACGCACGCGGCGAGCGTGGTCCCACCGCCGCGCCGGCCCGCGACGACGACGCAGTTCGCGGACCGCTCCAGCAGCTCCTGGCCGTAGTGCTGGACGAAGGTCACGGTGTCGGCCCACTCGGGGTCGGTGTCCACGTACACGAGCTGGTCGGCGGGTACGGCGCCCGCCCAGTGGCGTACGGCGTCGGCGACCGGGCCGACCAGCGTGTCGAGACACTCGGGGGCGGGGAGGGCGGAGTCGAAGTGTCCGAGAGGAGCGCGCATGGCGGCACGGTAACAGCCGTGAGTGGGGGCCGTGTTCAGCGGACCGGGGGCACCGAGACCGTCATCACCATCTCCATGGGCTCCTCGCCGTCGTTGCCGTAGCTGTGCGGGAGGTGCGCCTCGAAGGACGCGCTCGCGCCCGTCGGCACGCGGTGTTCCTCACCGTCCACGGTGAGCGTCAGCCGTCCACCGGTGACGTGCAGGATCTCGACCGTGCCCACGGGGTGCGGGTCGGAGGGGCGGTGCTCCCCCGGCATCAGTCGCCAGTCCCACATCTCCAGCGGCCCGGGCGCCTCCGTGCCGGCCAGCAGCCTGCCGTGGCCGCCCGCCTCGCTGTGCCACATCCGCACGGCCTGGTCGGCGGGGACGACACGGACACGGGGGCCCTGCTCGTAGTCGAGGAGGGTGGGGAGGCTGACGCCGAGCGCGTCGCCGATCTTGACGACCGTGCCGAGGCTGGGGTTGGTGCGGGCCTGCTCGATCTGGATGAGCATGCCCCGGCTGACTCCCGCACGGGCGGCGAGCGTCTCGAGCGTGAACCCCCGCTCGGCGCGCCAGCGTCTGACGTTGCGCGCGAGGGACTGGGTCAGCAGATCGAGGTCCGACACGTTCCGCCCCGCACTCCGTTCGCTCGACCGTTCCGTCGTTCCGCCGTTCCGTCCGCGTCGGCGCCACCGGCGCACAGGACGCGGCTCGCGACGGCGGATCACCGTCGACCGCACCCTATCGTCCGCCCCACCGCGCCCGGGGGGCCCGCCGCGTCCGCGAAGCAAGCCCGCCGCGTCCGGGGCGCCCGCGATGTCCGCGGAGCCCACCATGTCCGTCGGCCCGGCCCGGTCGGGCCCGGTCAGGCCTCGGCCTCGGCCTCCAGTGCGGACAGTGCCAGCAACTGCTCCGGGGTGATCCCATCGGGGATCGGCACCGGCGGGGGCGTGCGCAGCGGCGGCTGCCAGCCCTCCTCGGGCGTCCAGCGCCGCACCACCCGGGCGGGGGCGCCCGCCACCACCGCGTGGTCGGGCACGACACCCCGTACGATCGCGCCGGCCGCCACCACCACGTTCCGGCCGATCCGGGCACCCGGCAGGATCACCGCGCCGGTGCCGATCCAGCAGCCGGGCCCGATCGACACGGGCTCCATGCGCGGCCATTGCTTGCCGATGGGCTGGTGCGGGTCGTCGTAGGAGTGGTTGGTGGACGTCACGTAGACGTAGGGGCCGAAGTAGCAGTCGCTGCCGATGGTCACCGTGGTGTCGGCGATGACATGGCTGCCGCGGCCGAGGACGACGCCGTCGCCGATACGCAGGATGGGGTCGGGGCCGAGGTCGAGGTCGGGCATCAGCCCGGCGGTCAGGGTGACCTGTTCGCCGACGATGCAGTAGGCGCCGAGGCGGATCCAGGGCTCGCCGAAGACCGTGCCCAGCGGGAAGGCGAGTCTGGTGCCCGTGCCCAGCGCACCGAAGCGGAACCGGCCGGGGCGCTCCGCGGTGACGGAGCCGGTGCGCTGTGCCCAGGCCCAGCCCGCGTGGACGGCGCGCTGCGCGAGGCGGCCGGTCCAGGACGCCATCGTGTTCCTCTTGCTGGGCATCCGCTCACGGTACTCAGCACGGGCCGGGCGCACGGCACCGTGCAACTGTGATCTTCACCCCAGGGGACGGGCCGGGAATGGCGTACGGTGCCGGATGACCGACGGCCGGGAGCGAGGAGACGGTGATGACGGACGGCGCGCTGATCAGGGGAATCGGGGGCAAGGAGCCGAGGCTGGGCGAGGGGGTGTTCGTCGCGCCGACGGCCGTGGTGCTCGGTGACGTGACGCTGGGGGCGGGCGCGAGCGTCTGGTACGGGGCGGTGCTGCGGGCCGACGTGGAGGGCATAGCGGTCGGCGCGCTGAGCAACGTGCAGGACAACTGCACCCTCCACGCCGATCCGGGTTTCCCGGTGTCCATCGGCGAGCGGGTCTCCCTCGGGCACAACGCGGTGGTACACGGGGCGACCGTGGAGGACGACTGTCTGATCGGCATGGGCGCCACCGTGCTCAACGGCGCGGTGATCGGGACGGGTTCGCTGGTCGCCGCGCAGGCGCTGGTCCCGCAGGGGATGCGGGTGCCGCCGGGTTCGCTGGTGGCGGGGGTGCCGGCCAAGGTGAAGCGGCCGTTGACGGAGGAGGAGCGGGAGGTCGTGACACTGAACGCCACGATGTACGGGGACCTGGCGAAGACCCACGGCGAGGCGGGCTGACGGGAGCCCCCGCCGCCCCCGCCTCGAACCACCCCGCGGGGGGGGGGAGCGGTCGGGGGAACGGTCAGTCGGTGGCCGGGACCGGCTCCGGCTCCTCCGCCCCGGCCCGGTCCGCCGTCGCTTTCGCCGCGCGCCGCTTGACGATCAGCATGGACGCGACGCCCACCAGCGCGGCGGCGGCCAGGCCCAGGTAGGAGAACCGCTTGAGCCAGTCCTCGGCGACCACGCCGACGTAGTAGATCACCGCGGTCGTGCCGCCCGCCCAGACGATGCCGCCCAGCAGGTTGGCGATCAGGAACTTCCAGTAGGGCATGTGCAGCACCCCGGCCAGCGGGCCCGCGAAGATGCGCAGCAGGGCGATGAACCGGCCGACGAAGACCGCCCACATGCCCCACTTCTGGAACGACCGCTCCGCCGTGGCGACATGTCCCTCGCCGAAGTGCCGGGGGAACTTCTTCCCGAGCCAGGCGAGCAGTGGCCGGCCGCCCTTGCGGCCGATCGCGTAGCCGATGGAGTCGCCCACGACGGCGCCGGCGGTCGCGCAGGCGCCCAGGATCACGGGGTTGATCTCGCCGTTCTGGGAGGAGAGCAGCGCCGCCGAGACGAGGACGATCTCGCCGGGCAGCGGAATGCCGAGGCTCTCCAGGCCGATGACCAGGGCCACCAGCGCGTAGATACTGGCCGCCGGCACCGTCTCCAGCCACTCCTGGACGTGCACGCCGGACCTCCCGTTCCTCTGTTGCCTGAAGCCGTCCCCTGAAGTCGCGCCCACCGCATCCGCCCGGTCCGGGCACAATCCCCCTGCCGCCGTGCGGGCGCACACGGGAAGCCTACCGGTTCGGCGTTCGAACCGTAGGTCGCGGCGGTCACGCGGGCAGGGTCCGGCGCCCGGCCGCGCTCGCGCGCCCTCGGATGCGCCGATGGCACCCGGGCGCCCTCCCGCCCGTCAAACGGACGTCGCCAAGTCCCCTCGTACGCGGGCCCGTTGGGACCCGACGGATGGGGAAGGGATCAACCGGCCGGGCCGGCCCGGTGTCGTACGCGGCCGTACCACGTCGGACTCACCACGTCGGACTCACCACGTCGGACCCGCCACGTCGGACCCGCCACGTCGGACTCACTACGTCGGAAGGAACCGTCTCCATGCAGTGGCGCACGTCGAGGAAGTGGTCGTGTCTTCTGGTGGCCGGGGTGGCCGCCGCGCTGACGCTCGGCGCGCCGGGCCCCGCCGAGGGTGCCGCGTCCGCCTCCGTGACCGGGGCCGGGGCGGCCGGCCCGCCCGGCGTGCGGCCGGTGCGGGGCGCCGCGACCGCCGCCCGCGGGCTCGACCCGAGCGCCTATCCGTGGCGGGGCGACGGGCGGACGTGGGAGGCCGACGGGCACGGGTATTACGTGCGCTCGTGCGCCTCCTTCGCGGCCTGGGCGGTCCGGGCCGACGGACGTCCCCGGCGCCACTCCCCCGACTTCCTCGGCGACGCCCGCTCCTGGCGTGGCGCCACCACGGTCCGGGCGCCCCGCGCCGGGGACATCGCCCAGTGGGACCCCGGCGCGGGCGGCGCGGGCCGCCAGGGGCACGTGGCGTACGTCGCCGCCACCGACGGAGCGCGGGTCACGCTGTACGAGTACAACTTCCGCAGCGCCACGAACGGCCACCGCCCGCAGGCCCTGAACGTCCGCACCGTCCCGGCCCGGAACCCCAGCCGCTATCTGCGGTTCTGAGGCACCGGGCGCGGCGGGGTCAGCCGTTGGGGCGGAGGGTCCAGACCACTGTCATCTCGCCGGTGACGGCACCGTCCGCCCGCCGCAGCGCGACGGAGACCGGGAACTCGGGGCGGCGGCCGGCGTCCAGCTCGGCGACGACCTCGGCCGCGGGCCTGCCGAGCGTGGCGGTGGCGGTGACCCGGCCCATCGCGAGCTTGCGGTAGGCGATCTCGGCGCCGACGGCGAGCGGCACGGCTCGCGAGAGCTGGTCCCCGAAGGCGGCCAGCACGACGGCCCCGCTCGCCGACTCGCCCAGCGTGAACATGGCTCCGGCGTGCGGCCCGCCGACGTGGTTGTGGAAGTCGCTCTGGTCCGGGAGGGCCACCACGGCCTTCTCCGGGGAGGTTTCCAGGAACTCCAGTTGGAGGGTCCTGGCCATCGGCACGGTCGCGGCGAGCATCTCGCCGACAGACATCTGGTCTGCGCTCATGCCGTCATGTTACCCGTGAGTAGACACGGGGGGCCAGCCCCCGCCGGGCGCGGATCCGGTACGGGGCTGACGAAGGGAAGTGACCGAAACGTGTCATGGGCAGCACTAGGGTGGCTGGCCATGTGGCCAGGACAGCAGCCGCCCGGGGGCGAGCAGAACCCGCAGGACCAGAACCAGAACCCGAACCCGTACACCCAGCCGGGATACCAACAGCCGGGATATCAGCAGCCGGGGTACCAGCAGCCGAACCCGTACGCCCAGCCCGGGTACCCGCCGCAGGCCCCCAACCCCTACGCGCAGCCGACGCACCCGGGGCAGTCGGGGCAGCCGGGCCAGCCGCAGTGGGGGGCTCCCACCCCTCCCGGCGAGTTCCCGGCGCCGGGAGGCGGCGGTACGGGAGGCGGCGCGGGCGGCGGCGGGAACCGTACGAAGATCGTGGCGATCGTCGCGGCCTGTGCCGTGGTCGTGGCGGCCGCCGTGACCGGGATCGTCGTGCTGAGCGGCGGCGACAAGGACGACTCCGCGGACGGCAAGGACGGGAAGAAGGCGCCCTCCCGTACGTCGCCCGCGCCGGACAGGTCGGGCGGGGCGGTGGACAACCCCCGCTCCGGCGGCGAGGAGAAGGCCACCGTCAAGGGCTGGAAGGTCGACGTCAACCCCAAGTGGGGCGTCGCCTTCGACGTGCCGGCGGACTGGGAAGTCAAGTCCCCCAGCTACGTCAGCGGCTTCGAGGACGAGAAGGGGCAGCCGTACATGGTGATGTCGGCTCCCTCGGTCCTCAAGGAGGAGTGGTGCACCACCGACGAGGACAAGGACGGCCGCACCGAGAGCACCTCACTCGCCGCAACGGGCGTCAAGGGCGCCAACGGTGCCAAGAACACCGACGAGGTCGCGGTGAACACGTCGACGAACTGGGTCTACGCCGGTTACACCCAGCCCGACGAGAAGAGCATCTCCCACGACGAGCCGAAGCCGTACACGACCGCTTCCGGGATCAAGGGCAGCTACACCTGGGCCCGTTCCAAGGACACGCCCGCCAAGGGCAAGTGCGCGACCGACGGCAAGGCCATCAGCTTCGGCTTCAAGAACTCCAACGACGACTTCGTCTCCTGGACCTTCTACGGCGCCACCGGCGTGGATGAGGAGGTGTCCGAGGACACGATCATGAAGATCCTCAGCACGGTGCGCCTGCACGGCCGGCCGACGAATTCCTGACCGCGCGGTCCCCGGCCCGCGCCGGGGGCCCACGGCCCGCCCCTGTCCCCGTCCCTTCCCCACCGACGGCGGCGGGGCGACGGTTTGGCATCCGGCCCCCGCGGCGGCGATAGTCGGCCGGTGACCTCAGCCGCCGCCCCCGGCCACCGCCCCGGCCCTCCTGGCCGCCCCCGCCGTCCCGCGTGGGCGGGGCGCAACTACAGCCTGCTGGCCGCCGCCGCGGTGGTCACCAATCTGGGCGGCAACGGCGCGCTGATCGCCGCCGCCTTCGCGGTGCTGGGCGCGGGCGGCGACGCCGGGGACGTCGGGCTCGTGGCGGCGGCGCGCACACTGCCACTCGTACTGTTCCTGCTGATCGGCGGCGCGGTCGCCGACCGGCTGCCCCGGCACCGGGTGATGGTCGCGGCCAACACGCTCAACTGCCTCTCGCAGGCCGCGTTCGCCGTGCTGGTCCTGGCCGGCGAGCCCCGGCTGTGGCAGATGATGCTGCTCACCGCGTTGGGCGGCACCGGTCAGGCGTTCTTCAACCCGGCCGCCGAGGGCATGCTGATGTCCTCGGTGCGCGGGGAGCAGGCGGGCCGTGCCTTCGCGGTGTTCCGGATGGCGATGCAGTCGGCGTCGGTCGGCGGCGCGGCCCTCGGCGGGGCGCTGGTCGCCGCGATCGGGCCCGGCTGGGTGCTCGCCGTCGACGCGGCGGCCTTCGCGGTGGCGGGGGCGCTGCGCTCCTTCCTCGACGTCGGGCACATCGCGCCGCGCGAGCCGGGCGGCGGCCTGCTGGCCGATCTGCGGGAGGGCTGGCGGGAGTTCGCGGGGCGGCCGTGGCTGTGGGGGATCGTCGCGCAGTTCTCGGTCGCCAACGCGCTGGTGGGCGCGGCCGACGCGGTCTACGGTCCGCTGGTGGCCGAGGAGCACCTCGGCGGGGCGGGGCCCTGGGGGCTCGCCCTCGGCGCTTTCGGCGCGGGCACGGTCGCCGGGGCGCTCGTGATGACCCGGTACCGGCCGCGCCGGCTGCTGCTCGTCGGCACCCTGTGCGTCTTCCCGCTCGCCCTGCCCTCCGCCGCCCTGGCGGTGCCGGTGCCGGTCGGCGCGCTGTACGCGGTGATGTTCCTCACCGGGCTGTCCGTCGAGGTGTTCGGGGTGTCCTGGATGACCGCGCTGCACCAGGAGATACCCGAGGACAAGCTGTCGCGGGTGTCGGCGTACGACTGGTTCGGCTCGATCGCGATGCTGCCCCTGGCGACGGCGCTGGCGGGCCCGGCGGAGTCCGTCCTCGGCCGTTCGAACGCCCTGTGGGGGTGCGCCGCGCTGATCGTCCTCGTCACGGGGGCGGTGCTCTGCGTCCCCGAGGTCCGCGAACTGCGGCGCCGCGCGCCATCGCAGTCGCCGTCGGGCCCGGTACCGGCGACGACGTCGGGCCCGGTACCGGGGGCGGTGACCGCCCCCGGTACGGCCGACGGCGCGTGAACCGCCTGGGCAAACCCCTCACTTCGTAGGAACGTACGCCCGCCCCGGCCGCCGGTGGCGCGGCGGGCACCGGCGGGCACCGGCGGGCACCGGCGGTCAGCCGATGTGGAACGCGCCGTCCGGTGGTTCGGGGGACGGGACCGCCTCCGTGTCGTGGACCGGGCGGGCGGAGCCGATGAACACCCGCAGCGGGTCGCCGTGTTCGACGCGGGCGGGGAACGCGTCGGCGGCCGTACGGCGGATCAGGGCGGCCGTGTCCGGTGGGCGGTGCGCGGCGTACAGGACCGCGTTGCCGAAGCGGCGGCCGCGCAGCACACCGGGCTCCGCGATCAGCGCCAGTTCCTCGAACACCGTGCCGAGAGTGGCGAGTTGGGAGCGCAGGAAGGCGAACGGCGTGGCGTCGGCGAGGTTGGCCAGGTACACCCCGTCGGCCCGCAGCACCCGCGCGGCGGCCCGGGCGTACTCGACAGAGGTGAGATGCGCGGGGACGCGGGAGCCGCCGAAGACGTCGGCGACCAGCACGTCCGCCGATCCGGGCGGCGCGGCCTCCAGCCAGGCGCGGGCGTCCGCGTGGTGCGGCGTGATGTCCGCGCCGGCGGGCAGCGCGAGGTGCTCCAGAACGAGGTCGAGCAGTCCCCCGTCGGCCTCGACGACGTGCTGCCGGGAGCCCGGCCGGGTGGCCGCCACGTACCTGGGCAGGGTGAGCGCGCCCCCGCCGAGGTGCAGCACGTCCAGCGGCCGTCCCGGCGCGGCGGCCGTGTCCACCATGTGCCCGAGCCGTCTGGCGTACTCGAACTCCAGGTGCTCGGGGGCGTCCAGGTCGACGTACGACTGCGGCGCCCCGTCGACGGTCAGCAGCCAGGCGCGCTCCCGGTCGACGTCGGGCATCAGCCGGGCGGTCCCGTGATCCACGTCCCGTACCACGGGTATCGCATCGCTCACGGGACCATTGTGCGGCACGAAGGCGCCCCGGCGGGCACCCCCGCACGGGTACGGGGGTGCCCCCGCGGGCAGGACCCGCGCGGCACGGGGGCGCCCCGGCGGACGCCCCCGCCCGGCTCACTCGACCGCGGTGACCGTCCCCGCCCCGACGGTCCGGCCGCCCTCCCGGATCGCGAAGCCGAGACCGGCCTCCAGGGGGATGTCCCGGTCCAGCTCGACGGTCATGGTGACCGTCTCCCCGGGCCGGGCGACGCCGGCCGCGCCGAGGCCGATGTCACCGGCCACGTCCGCGGTGCGGAAGTAGAACTGCGGCCGGTAGCCGCTTGACACCGCCGTCGTGCGCCCGCCCTCCCGGGCGGACAGCACGTACACCCGCGCGGTGAACCGGCGGCGCGGCCGCACACTGCCCGGCGCCGCGACCACGTGCCCGCGCCCGACCGCGTCCCGCGCCACCCCGCGCAGCAGCAGTGCCACGTTGTCCCCGGCCTGCGCCTCCGCCATCGGCCGGCCGAAGGTCTCGACACCGGTGACGACGGTCTCGACGCCGGCCCCCAGCACCTCGACCCGGTCGCCGACACGCACCGTGCCGCGCTCGACGGCACCGGTGACGACCGTGCCGCGGCCGGTGATGGTGAGCACGTTCTCCACCGGCAGCAGGAACGGCGCGTCCAGGTACCGCTCGGGGACCGGCACGTACGTGTCGACCGCGTCGAGCAGCGCCTCCACGGCCGCCGTCCAGCGAGGGTCGCCCTCCAGCGCGCGCAGCCCGGAGACCCGTACGACCGGTACGGACTCGCCCGGATAACCGTGCGCGGTGAGCAGTTCGCGCACCTCCAGCTCCACGAGGTCGGTCAGCATCGTGTCCTCGCCGTCGTCGACGGCGTCGGCCTTGTTGAGCGCGACGACGAGGTGGTCGACGCCCACCTGCCGGGCGAGCAGCACGTGTTCGGCGGTCTGCGGCATGATCCCGTCGAGCGCGGAGACGACGAGGATCGCCCCGTCGAGCTGCGCGGCCCCGGTAACCATGTTCTTGACGTAGTCGGCGTGGCCCGGCATGTCGACGTGCGCGTAGTGCCGGGTGTCGGTCTCGTACTCGACGTGCGCGAGGTTGATGGTGATGCCGCGCGCGGTCTCCTCCGGGGCCCGGTCGATCCGGTCGAACGGGACGTAGGCGGTGGTGCCGCCGGCGCCGCGGTCGGCCTCTCGGTCGGCGAGGACCTTGGTGAGGGCGGCGGTGAGGGTGGTCTTGCCGTGGTCGACGTGGCCCATCGTGCCGATGTTCAGATGCGGTTTGGTGCGGATGTACGCCGTCTTGGACATGGCGGTACCTCGAAGTCTCTTCGGTGGTGACGCGTGAACGGCCCCGGGCGCGGCGCAGCGGGCGCGCGTCCGGGACGGGGACCCCGAGAACCTGACCGACCCTCCCCCGCAGGGGTCCGCCGGACGATCCGGGGAGGGTCAGCTTCGGGCGCCGTCGACTGCGGCGACGAGAGTGGGCACGGCAGCCTTCGGAGCATCCGCAGCGGCGGATGCGGCGAGGTGGAAGGCGTACCGGAACATGCCCCGATCATGCCCGGCCGCCCGCACCGGGTCGAATGGTTTACGCGCCGCGGCACGCATGGCCACGCCCCTCACGGGTCACGCCCCGCATGGCAGCACCGCGCACGGCCGCGTGGCGATCGACGGCGGTGGACGGGGGAGGGCCACAGGCGGGGCCGGGGGCGAGAGGTGGTCGTGGACGTGCACGCCACCGGCGGCCGTCGCGGGCGTGACCAGCCTGCTCCCCCGGCGGCGTACGCCGCCCGGCGGCGGGTTGCAGGTGCCGGTGCGGGATGCGGAGCGGTCGCCGTCGGACGGGCTGAGGCCCGACCGACCCCGCGGCAGCGGGAGAACGCTTCGGTGAGGGGCCCCGAGGCCGGGCGCGGGCGGGTACGACCGGTGTGTCCGCCGTCGGGGAGCGGGAACCGGCTCGCCGGGGACAGCTCTTCACGGGCCCGGCCCGGGGACTGACGGGCGTTCAGCGCGTCACCCGTGAGATGACCCATACGGCGATCACACACGTTCGTCGGTTAGTGTCACCGGATGCTCGATGCCACCACCCGCTCTGGGGGCACCGCCACGGCCTCTCCCCGGGCCACCACCACCGAACTCACCGCCGCCACGGCCCCGGCCGTTCCCGCGCCGCAGGTGAGTCCCCCGGTCGCCGCCGTCTCCCCCTCACCTGTGCTCTCCCTCGTCGCGCGCTGCGGCAGAGCGCTGCTCTCGCCCTGGGCGCGGCTGGCCCTGCTCGTGATACTGCTCGCCACGGCCGCCACCTGCGTGCTGTTGTTCGAACCGCAGAAGTTGCTGACGCACGGCTGGCCACCACAGCTCGGCGGTGCCGCGGCCGCCTCGGTCTTCGCGGTGGCGTACGGGCTGTGCACGGTCGCCTTCGTGCCGCGCCCGCTGCTCAACCTCGCCGCGGGCGCGCTGTTCGGTTCCCAGTTCGGCACCGGCAGCGCCCTGACGGGCACCGTGCTGGGCGCCGGGCTCGCGTTCGGTCTGGGGCGGCTGCTCGGTCAGGACGCGCTGCGCCCGCTGGTGCGCGGCCGGTGGCTGAAGGCGGCCGACGGACAGCTCAGCCGGCACGGCTTCCGTTCGATGATGGCGGCCCGGCTCTTTCCCGGAGTGCCGTTCTGGGCGGCCAACTACTGCGCCGCCGTCTCCCGGATGCGCTCGACCTCGTTCCTGACCGCGACGGCCCTCGGCTCGATCCCCAACACCGCCGCGTACGTCGTCGCCGGCGACCGTGCCTCCAGCCCCACCTCCCCCGCCTTCCTGACAGCCCTGGCCGTCATCGCCGTCCCCGCGCTGGCCGCCACGGCCCTCGCCTGGCGCAAACGCCACCACCTGCGCGCCGGCTGAACGCGCCCCGCGCCGCCGGTCCGCGGGCCGTCACCGGGCCGGCGGCGACAGGTGCGGACCCCCACGCGGCGGACCCGGCGGCCCGGTCGAGGCCCGGTCACGGGCCGCCGTGACCCATTGCATAGCGGGTGCGTAGCCGACCGGTAGCGGACTGTCAGACCTTGCCCCTACGCTTGTCCGCATGTCCCCCGAATCCGTGTCCTCTGGTTCCGCGCGGTCCGCCGCCGACTTGAACGAGCGGATCCGCGCGCTGTGGATGCGCGCGAACGGATCCCTGACGGCCCAGGAACGGGCCGAGTACGAGGCCTTGGTGGTCCAGTGGGCCTCGGCGATCCGCAAGGACGTCATCGAGGCGGCGTAGTTCCCGTCACCAGCCGTCCGCCCCCTCCTTGCCCCCCCCCGCCCCGTTTGAGATCTTCCCCACCGCGCACACTGACAGCACGCACGTCGGCCGCGGGGAGGGGATCACGTGAGGTTGTCCGAGGGGCTCGACCGGGGGCTTTGGGGGCGGTGGCGGCGCGCCGCCGGGGTCGCGGTCGCCGGCGCCCTGCCGATGCTCGCCTTCCCCGCCCCCTCGCTGTGGTGGTTCGCGTATGTCGCCCTGGTCCCCTGGATGCTGCTGGTCCGCTCGGCGCCGACCGCACGTCAGGCGGCCTACGACGGCTGGGCCGGCGGCTTCGGCTTCATGGTCGCCGTGCACCACTGGCTGCTGCCGAGCCTGAACGTCTTCCTGTTCGTGCTGGCCGCCCTGCTCGGCGCGCTGTGGGCTCCCTGGGGTCTGCTCGTCCACCGCTTCCTCGGCCCCGGCCCCGGTTCGGGTACCGGGGCCGGGCCCGCGGGCAGCGCAGGGCGGGGTGTCCCGCCGTCCGGCCCCCGCGTGGCCGCCGCTCTGCTGGTTGTCCCCTGCGGCTGGCTGCTGCCCGAACTCGTGCGCTCCTGGCAGGGGTTGGGCGGGCCCTGGGGGCTGCTCGGCGCCACCCAGTGGCAGGTCGGGCCGGCGCTTCGGCTCGCCTCCGTCGGTGGGGTCTGGCTGCTCAGCCTCCTGGTGGCCGCCGTCAACGTGGCGGTGACGGCACTGCTCCTCGCGGTGGCGCCCGCGCGCACCTGGCGACGGACGGCCCACGGACGGGCCGGGAGCACCGCAACAAGCAACGCCACAACCGGCGACGCCACAACCCGCATCACCGCGACCGATATCGCCGCGGCCGTCTCCGTGGCGGTCGCCGGTCTGGCCGTCGTGACACTCGCGGTCTCGGCCGCCTGGGTGTGGGCGCCCCGCCCGGCGGTCGACGGCCGGGCCCGGGTCGCCGTCGTCCAGTCGGGCATCGTCTCCGGCGACGACAGCCCCGAACGCCGCTTCGACCGCCAGGAGTCGCTCACCCGACGGCTGGCCGGCCAGGACCTGGACCTGGTCGTCTGGGGCGAGAGCAGCGTCGGCTTCGACCTCGACGAACGGCCCGACCTCGCCCGTCGGCTCGCCGCCCTGTCCCGTCGGCTCGACGCCGATGTACTCGTCGACGTCGACGCCCGCCGCGCCGACCGCCCCGGCATATACAAGAGCGCGATCCTCGTCGGACCCGACGGCCCCACCGGCGACCGGTACGACAAGATGCGCCTGGTGCCGTTCGGTGAGTACATACCGGCACGTTCTCTGCTGGGCTGGGCCACCTCCGTCGGCAAGGCCGCCGGCGAGAACCGCAGGCGCGGCGACGAGCAGGTGGTGATGGACGTCGGGCACGGGCTGCGCGTCGGCCCGCTGGTCTGCTTCGAGACGGCGTTCCCCGACATGAGCCGGCATCTCGCGGCCGACGGCGCCGAACTGCTGCTCGCCCAGTCCTCCACGTCGAGTTTCCAGCACAGTTGGGCGCCCGAGCAGCACGCCTCGCTGGCCGCGCTGCGCGCCGCCGAGACCGGCCGCCCGATGGTGCACGCCACGCTGACCGGGGTCTCCGCGGTCTACGGCCCCGACGGCGAACGTCTCGGTTCCTGGCTCGGCACGGACGACGCCGGCGCCTCGGCGGTGTACGAGGTGCCGCTCGCCCACGGCACGACCCCGTACGTGCGGCACGGCGACTGGCCGGTGCACGTGGCGCTGCTGGTCCTGGCCGCGTTCTGCGTCACCGAGGGCGTACGCGCCTACCGTGCGCACGCGGGCGTTCAGGTCGCGGCGGACCGCTCCAGGACCGCGGTCACGACCCGTTCGCACAGTTCGTGAGTGGCCAACGCGTCCCGGGCGCTGAGCACCTTCCCCGCGCGCACGGCGCCCAGGAAGGCCAGCACCACCTGCTCGATGCCGCGCTGACGGGCCACCGGCACCCAGTCACCGCGGCGGCGCACGGTGGGCTGGCCCTTGTGGTCGATCGTCTCGGCGAGGTTGACCACCTGCCGCTTGCTGTCCTGCCCGGAGACCTCGAGGATCTCCTCGGCCGAACCGCTCAGCCTGTTCATCACGCCGAGCGCGGTGAACCCGTCCCCGGCGAGCTGGAGCACGACGTGGTGCAGCAGCCCGCCCTCGGTGCGCGCCCGCACGGTGACGTCGTCGACCGGGCCGGACACCAGGAACCGCAGCGTGTCCACGACATGGATGAAATCGTCGAGGATCATCGTGCGGGGGTTCTCGGGCAGCCCGACGCGATTCTTCTGCATCAGGATCAGCTCGCGGGGATGGTCGGCGCACTGGACGTAGCCGGGCGCGTACCTCCGGTTGAAGCCGACCGTCAGGGTGGTGTTCCGCTCCTCCGCGAGCGCCACCAGCCGCTCGGAGTCGGCCAGTTCGTAGGCGAGGGGCTTGTCGACGTAGGTCGGCACGCCCGCTTCCAGCAGCCGTGCGACGAGTTCGGGGTGGGCGGCGGTGGAGGCGTGCACGAAGGCCGCGTCGAGCCCCTGGTCCAGCAGCGTCCGCAGCTCGGTGTGACGCTGCCCGGCGGGGAGGTGCAGGGTGTCCGCGACACGGGTGAGCGTGGCGGGTGTGCGGGTGTGCAGATGCAGTTCGACGCCGGGAAGCGTGCCGAGCACCGGGAGGTAGGCCTTCTGCGCGATGTCGCCGAGTCCGATACAGCCGACCTTCACCGATTGTCTCCTCAAATGGTCGACGCTGGTCCCGGGGAAGCATACGGCGCTCACCCATGCGGGGCATTACCCGTCCGTCCGCTCCCCCCGGCCGGGTGCGGACCGCCAGAGTTGCCCGCGTGCATCGAACCACCACCGCAGCGCTCCTGGTCACGGTGACCGCGTCCGCCCTCGCCGGCTGCACGACGGTCCAGCGCCCCGTCGCCCCCGGGCCGCCGCCCTCCCCGCCCCCGTCCCGTACGACCGCGGCCCGCCCGGACGGCAGCGACGGGCCCCGGCTCGTCCAGGCCCCGGCGGACGAGGCCCTGGAACGCACCGGCCCCCGTGCGCCGTCGGCCGGCACGCCGGGCCATCCCGTAACTCCGTCGCACGGCCCGGTCCCGCCGGCGCCCCACCGTGCCCCCGCTCCCCCGGCCGCTCCCCACCGTCACCGCGACGCGCCACCGGCCGGGCACCGGGCCGCGCCGCCCCCGGCCGCCGTCCCGAAGCTCCCGGCCGACCGCTCCGACGTCTGCGCCCTGGGGCGCACCTACGGCCAGTGGCCCGCGGGCAGCCCCCAGTCCCGGATCTGCGACGACACGTACGGCCACTGAAAGCCACGACACGCCGCGCGCCGAGCGGGAACGCGTCCCGCTCGGCGCGACGTGCGACGTGCGACGTACGACGTGCGACGTACGACGTGCGACACGGGCCGGGGTCCGTGGACCGCCGGCGTGCCCGTCAGCCGAGGTGCCGGGCGAAGAACCGCAGTGTGTCGTCCGGTTCATGGACCGGGATCTCCCCGTGTCCGCCGGGGTGGGCGTGCAGGGCCTTCTCGGCCGAGGCCAGGGCGTCGAACAGCGCCAGGCCGTGGGCCCGCGGCACCCGTTCGTCGTCCCACTGCACCCAGAACTGCACCGGGACCGTGATCCGCGCGGCGGCCGATGCCGAGGCCGACGCTCCGCCGAGGCCCAACACCGCGGCACGCACGCGGGGTTCGTCGACGACGAACGGTACGCCGAGTCCGCATCCGAGGGACACCCCCCAGTAGCCCACCGGGCCGGCCCCGACGTGACCGAGCGCCTGGACCGCGTCCAGGACCGCCCGCCATTCGGGGACGGTCCGGCGGGCCACGAGTGCCTGGAAGCCGGCGATCAGCGGAGCCGGCTCCTCACCGGCGGCGATGCGGGCCTGGTTCCCGGTCGCGATCCTGTCGTACTCCTCGTCCACCGGCCGGTCCCCGTGGCCGGGCACGTCCACCGCGACCACCGCGTAACCGCGTTCGGTCACGAGACGGCGGGCACGGGTGACGAGGTCGGGGTCCTTCTTGTGCCGGCCACCGCCGTGTCCCAGCAGGACGAGGGGGCGGGTGCCGACGGCGCCCACGGGCGTCCACAGGACGCCGGGGATCTCATCGAGGGTGAAGAGCTGTTCGCGGACGCCGTCGGACGCCGTCTCGGAGTGGTGCAAGCGCATGGAGTGCCCAGCCTTTCGGAATGCCTTCGACGGGCACTCCCCGGGCCACGTGGGAGAGGGAGCCCCGACCTGTCACTGCGTTGATCGGTCTCACCTCCTCGGTCGCGCACCGGTGTACAGCGGAGCGGAACGTACCATGGGGCCCGCCCACGTCCGTACGGTGGGCGGGCCCGGCGCCTCTCACCCGCGATCCCTCAGGACGCGTGGGGTCGTCTCGGTGGCCCGACGGGTGGTTCGCCGCCCGTCGACAGTTCCCGTTCGAGCCGGTCCATCGCCGCGCGGACCCCCTGCCCGTACGGGTCGTCCCCGAGCGCCTCCGCCGTGCCACGGGCACGGTGGAGATGCCCGCGGGCGGCCTCCCGGCGGCCCAGTTTCACGTAGTCCGCGGCGAGGTTGAGATGCAGGGAGGGGAAGAAGCCCCGCACCGCGGGCGAGCCGTCCGGTGCGGCGGGCCGGACGCCGGTCAGCTCCTCCGCCGCCGACAACGCCCGCAGGTCCCAGGCGAGTTCGTCGGCGGGCTCGTCCTGCGTGTCCGCCAGATAGTGCGCCAGCGTGCAGCGGTGCAGGGGATCCCCGTCCTCCCCGATCTCCGCCCACAGCTGGAGGAACCGGCCGCGCGCCTCCTCCCGGTCGCCGCCGTGGTGCAGCATCACGGCCTGGCCGATCCTGCTGAGCACGGCGTCCGCCGCCCCCTGGGGGTCCCCCGCCGCCGCGCGTTCTCGTGGCTCCACCGTCGTATCCTTCCGGTCCCGCCGCACCCGACCTTTCCGACGCTAACCGCCACCACAGGCGATCCGGCTCAGGCGCCCCCGTGGACACTCCGGGTCACGCGCCCGGCCCGTCCCGCCCGAGCCTCTCCGCCCGCAGGCCCCCCGCCCCCTCGGCCGTCAGCCCAGGTTCGGGATCGTCCAGTCGATCGGCTCGTGGCCCTGCGCCGCCACCGCCTCGTTGATCTGTGTGAACGGGCGGGAGCCGAAGAACTTCTTCGCCGACAGCGGCGAGGGGTGGGCGCCCTTGACCACCGCGTGCCGCGTCTCGTCGATCAGCGGCAGCTTCTTCTGCGCGTAGTTCCCCCACAGCACGAAGACCGCCGGGTCGGGCCGGCCGGCCACCGCCTTGATCACCGCGTCGGTGAACTTCTCCCAGCCGCGTCCCTTGTGCGAGTTGGCCTCGCCGCCGCGGACCGTGAGCACCGCGTTGAGCAGCAGCACGCCCTGCTCGGCCCAGGGCATCAGATAGCCGTTGTCGGGGATCGGCGTGCCCAGTTCCGCCTGCATCTCCTTGTAGATGTTCCGCAGCGACGGCGGCGTCCGCACCCCCGGCCGGACCGAGAAGCACAGTCCGTGGCCCTGGCCCTCGCCGTGGTAGGGGTCCTGGCCGAGGATCAGCACCTTCACCTTGTCGTACGGCGTGGCGTCGAGCGCCGCGAAGACCTCCTCGCGGGGCGGATGGACGGGGCCCTTGGCCCGCTCCCCCTCGACGAACTCGGTCAGCTCCTTGAAGTAGGGCTGCTGCAGTTCGTCGCCCAGAACGCCCTGCCAGGACTCGGGCAGCATGGCGATGTCGGTCACGTCAACGTCCTTCGTCGTACGGTCACTTCCAGGCCTCAGAACCTACCGGCGACCACTGACAACGCGCCCCCGCCCCCGGACTACCAGCTGGTCTGGCGGTGCAGTTCCCACATCATCATGATCGTCGACGGGTCCAGCGCGCGTTCCGCGCCCGCGAGGTCGTCGTCGGTGGCCACGTACTGCTTGCCCTGCCACAGCGGCAGCAGCCGGGCGTCGTCGACGAGGATCCGCTGGGCCTCCTCGAAATCTTCGGCGACGGTCCCCCGGTCGCTGCGGCCGCGCGAGCGGGGCAGCAGGACGTCGGTGATCTCCTTGGCGGGGTACGGCGTGCCCAGGGCGTTGCCCTCCCCCACGAAGGGGGCGACGAAGTTGTCGGCGTCGGGGAAGTCGGGGAACCAGCCCCGGCCGAACACGGGGTACTCACCCTTGCGGTAGCCCGCCTCGAAGGTCTTCCAGGGGCGGCCCCGCAGGGCGACGGTGAACAGGCCGGAGTCCTCGAGCTGCTGCTTGAGCTCGGAGAACTCGGGCGCCGTCTCGGAGCCGTAGCGGTCGATGGTGTACCAGAGGGTGAGCGGCACGCGCCGGGTGATGCCGGCGTCGGCGAGGATCCGGCGGGCCTTGGAGGTGCTGGGGTCCCCGAACCGGTCGAAGTAGCCCGTGGTGTGGCCGACGAGTCCCGCCGGGACCATGGAGTAGAGGGGCTGGACGGTGTCCTTGTAGACCTTGTGCGCGATGGCCGCCCGGTCCACGACCTGGGCGACGGCCCTGCGCACGGCCTTCTTCCCGGCCCAGGGGTCGTCGGGGTTGAACACCAGATAGCTGATCTCGATGCCGGGGTTCTCGACGATCTCCAGGTCGTCCTTGGCCTGGTCGGCCTGGAGCGCGACGACGTCGGAGGCGGCGATCCCGCGGTAGGTGGCGTCGATGTCGCCTCGCTGGAGGGCGCCGACCATGCCGGTGGAGTCCCGGAAGTACTCGATGGTGACGGCGTCGTTCTTGCGTTCGGCGAGGCCCTTGTAGCGGTCGTTGGCCACCAGTTCGGCCTTCTCGCCGTCGTCGTAGGACGTGAGCCGGTAGGGACCGGAGCCGGTGGTCCCGCCGTCCTGGCGCAGGGAGTGCGCCGGGTAGTCGTCCGGGTCGACGAGCGACATCGCGGGGGTGGCGAGCACGAAAGGGAAGGTGGCGTCGGGCCGGGTGAGGTGGAAGACGACCTGGTGGTCGCCCTCGGTGGTGACGGACCGCAGGTTCGCGAGCAGGCCCGCTGGGCCCCCGGAGACGTTGATCCGCCGTATTCGGTCGATGGAGTACTTCACGGCGGCGGCGTCGAGCGGGTCGCCGTCGGAGAACGTCGTGCCGGCGCGCAGGACACAGCGGTAGGTACGGTTGCCGGTGTCGGTGAATCCGCACGTCCGGGCGGCGTCGGGCTGGGGGGTGGTGGACCCGTAGGGGTAGCTCAGCAGCGTCTGGTAGATGTTGCGGAACAGCTCCCACGAGCCGTCCCAGGAGGCGGCCGGGTGCTGGGTGCGCTGGTCGTGCCCACGACGATCGGATCGTCCTCGGAGGGGGCCGGGGACACCAGCCCGCAGCCGGCCACCAGTGACAGGGCGCCGAGCGCCGCGAGCCGGCGCAGGTCTCGGTTCCGGTTGGACACGTGCGCGCTCCTCGATCCGCCGATCCGCGGTGCCAGGGACCGGGGGAACATACCGCAGCGGAACGCCTCGGGAGCGTGCTTCGCACAGGGCATCTGATCAGGGAGGACATGACGACGTTGTCATGCCGCCGCGAGGCTCCCGGCGCTGGACACGGGCCCGCCGTACGTACACCCAAGGCAGCTCTTCCGTATCCGCCGCCCGCCTTTCGGGCACGCACGGAACACCGGAGCCGGGGGCGTGCCCCCGGCTCCGGTTCGTGGTGTGGCCCGTGTGGCGCGCGGGCGTGAGTGGCGTGTGGGCGTGAGTGGCGTGTGGGCCGCCGCCGTCAGCCGACGCCCGCGTTGAGGAAGATGCCGCCGTCCACGACGAGCGTCTGCCCGGTGATCCAGTCCGACTGGTCGGAGGTGAGGAACGCGGCGGCCCCACCGATGTCGGAGGGCACGCCGAGCCGGCCGAGCGGGTAGGAGGCGGCGGCCTCCGCCTCCCGGCCCTCGTACAGGGCCTGCGCGAACCTCGTCTTGACCACGGCGGGCGCGATCGCGTTGACCCGTACCGCCGGCGCGAACTCGTGGGCGAGCTGCTGGGTCAGGTTGATCATCGCGGCCTTGCTGACGCCGTACGCCCCGATGAACGGCGAGGCCGAGATACCGGCCACGGAGGCGATGTTGACGATCGCCCCGCCGTTCTCCTTCTGCCAGGCGTGCCAGGTCCGCTGGGCGAACCCGAGCGCGGAGAGCACGTTGGTCTCGAAGACCTTGCGCGCCACGTTCAGGTCGAGGTCCGCGATCGCCCCGAACACCGGGTTGGTGCCCGCGTTGTTGACGAGGTGGTCGATGCGGCCGAACGCCTCCATGGTGCGCGCGACGGCGACGGCCTGGTGCTCCTCGTCGTGCGCCTTGCCGGCCACGCCGATGACGCGGTCGGGGCCGAGCGACTCGACGGCCGCCTTGAGGGCGTCCTCGTTGCGGCCGGTGATGCAGACCCGGTCGCCGCGGGCGACGAGCGCCTCGGCCACGCCGTAGCCGATGCCGCGGCTGGCGCCGGTGATGAGGGCGACCTTGCCCGAGAGTTCCACCGAAGTCATGTTTCCCGTCTTCCTTGGTTCTTCCTGCGCTCGTCCCTCGTCCCTCGTCCCTCTTCGCCCTAGTCGAGCGGTCCGCCGGCCACGTACAGCACCTGGCCGGAGACGAAGCCCGCGGCCTCGCCCGTGAAGAAGGCGATGGCGTTGGCGATGTCCTCGGGCTCACCGACGCGTGCGACCGGGATCTGGGTGGCGGCGGCGGCCTTGAAGTCGTCGAAGCCCATGCCGACGCGGTCGGCGGTGGCCTTGGTCATCTCGGTGGCGATGAAGCCGGGGGCCACGGCGTTGGCGGTGACGCCGAACTTGCCGAGCTCCTTGGCGAGGGTCTTGGTGAAGCCCTGCAGACCGGCCTTGGCGGCGGAGTAGTTGACCTGGCCGCGGTTGCCGAGCGCGGAGGACGAGGAGAGGTTGACGATCCGCCCGAAGTGCGCGTCGACCATGTGCTTCTGGCAGGCGCGGGACATCAGGAAGGCGCCGCGCAGGTGCACGTTCATGACGGTGTCCCAGTCGGAGACGCTCATCTTGAACAGCAGGTTGTCGCGGAGCACACCCGCGTTGTTGACGAGGATCGTGGGCGCGCCCAGCTCCTGGGCGACGCGTTCGACGGCCGCCGCGACCTGGGCCTCGTCGGAGACGTCGCAGCCGACCGCGAGCGCCCGGCCGCCGGCGGCGGTGATCTTCTCGACGGTGTCCTTGCAGGCTGCCTCGTCGAGGTCGAGCACCGCGACGGCCCGGCCCTCGGCGGCCAGACGTACGGCGGTGGCGGCGCCGATGCCGCGCGCCGCGCCGGTGACGACGGCTACCCGCGCTTCAGTGGTGGACATTGCTGCTTCTCCTCGTCCTGGGGAAGTCACCGGGGCCCTCCGGGGGTCCCGGAGGCTTCCGGAAGGTGGCGGCTCCTGCGGCACGCCCGGTGAGCGACCGCTTAGTACCTTCGACAGACGTGACGCTAGAAGCCCTGGCACCCGGTGTCAACGGCACACGGGGTGCGTGTGATCCATTACCTCACCAGCAGCGCGAGCAATCGCTCCGCCTCGGCCGCCGGATCGGCGGTCAGTCCCGTGTGCACCGGGCCGGGGCTCACGATCGTCGACCGGGGGGCGACCAGCCAGCGGAAGCGCCGCCCGGCGTCGTCCCCGGCGGCAGGGCCGGCGGCGGCGCCGCCCGCGCACACGCCCTCGACGGCGCGCAGCGCGGCGCGCACACCGTCCACGTCCGCCGCCGGGTCAAGGGCGCGCAGTTTTCCCTCGTCCAGATGGGTGCGCGCGGCGACGAAGGACCGGGCCCGGCAGTAGACGAGCACTCCCGCGTTGATGCACTCACCACGTTCGACGCGCGGCACGACCCGCAGCAGCGCGTACTCGAAGACGTCTCGGTCGTTCACTTGTTCTCCTGCGTGACGGTCGCGCGGGCGGCGCGGTCGAGGCCGGTGACGCGTGCGTGGATCGCGGGGGCCCGGGTCAGCAGCGGGGCCGCGTAGGCACGGCGCACCTCGTCCGGGGTGGCGAAGCCGGGTTCGTCCGCCAGCCAGGCGTCGGGGATCTCGGCGGTCACCTCGGCCAGCAGCTCCGCGGTCACCAGCGGGGCCAGCTCGGCGGCGGCCGCGGCGACGTCCGGCGCGAAGGGGGCCAGTGCGTGGTCCGAGGCGTCGTAGGGGCGGGCGGCGGAGGCCTCGGCGGTGGGCCAGTTGTGCTGCCAGATCATGGTGGCCCCGTGGTCGATGAGCCACAGCTCGCCCCGCCACCGCAGCAGGTTGGGGTTGCGCCATGAGCGGTCGACGTTGTTGACCAGCGCGTCGAACCAGACGATCCGCCCGGCCTCCGCGGGGTCGACGGGGAAGGCGAGGGCGTCGAAGCCGAGGGCGCCGCTGAGGAAGTCCATGCCGAGGTTGAGCCCGCCGCTCCCCCGCAGCAGCGCCTGCACCTCCTCGTCGGGTTCGCCGAGGCCCAGTACGGGATCGAGGGCGACGGTGACGAGACCGGGCACGCGCAGTCCGAGCCGCCGGGCGAGCGTGCCGCACACCACCTCGGCGACGAGCGTCTTGCGGCCCTGCCCCGCACCGCTGAACTTCAGGACGTACGCGGCGAGATCGTCCGCCTCGATCAGTCCCGGCAGCGAGCCGCCCTCCCGCAGGGGCGTGATGTAGCGGGTCGCGGTGACTTCCTTGAGCATCGCCCCAGGCTATCCGGGCGGGGCGGGGCCGCTCCCGGCCCGGTGCGGGCCCGCTCCCGGCCCGGTGGCCGGATCCGGGTGGGCTGCTGTCGATCTCCTGTCGATCGCGCGTCGCGTGAACAGGCGGTGCCCGTCCGCCGTAACCATGGTCGACGAGGCACCGGCAGCCACCGGCGGCGATCCGCCGGGGCACGCGTGCCGACGACAGTGGCAGCATCTTCGAAGGGAACGTCAGCATGACCAGCGAATCGCTCCACCCCGCTCCGGCTCCGGCCCGCCGTACGGTCATGGCGGCGGCCGGCGCGGCGGGACTCGCCGTCGCGCTGACCGCGTGCGGGGGCGGGGACGACGACTCGTCCTCCTCCAGCGCGAGCACCGGCGGCGGCGACAGCGCCTCGAAGGACTCCGGGGCGGGCGCGGGTTCCGGTGGCACCGAACTGGCGAAGACCTCCGACATCCCCGAGGGCGGCGGCAAGGTCTTCGGTGACAAGGGCGTGGTGGTGACGCAACCCGCCGCCGGCCAGTTCAAGGCCTTCTCGTCCAAGTGCACGCACCAGGGCTGCGCGGTGAGCAGCATCAGCAACGGCGTGATCACCTGCCCCTGCCACAACAGCCAGTTCTCCGCCAGCGACGGCAGCGTGAAGAAGGGCCCGGCGACCCAGCCGCTGGCCGCCGCGAAGATCACCGTGGACGGTGAGTCGATCAAGCTCGGCTGACCGGCCGGCCCGCGGGCGCACCCCGGGCGGAGCAGGAGCCGCAGGACCTGGAAAGGGATACGCATGTCCGCCACCCAGCGCCGGGGGCGCAGGATCATGATGACGCCGGCGGAGCTGGACGAGTTCCTCACCACCCAGCGCAGCTGCCGGGTCGCGACCCTCTCCGCGGACGGCGCCCCGCACGTCAGCCCCCTGTGGTTCGTGTGGGACGGCACCTCGATGTGGCTGTACTCCGTGGTGCGCAGCAAGCGCTGGGCGGATCTGCGCAGCGACCCGCGGATCGCCGTCGTCGTCGACACCGGCGAGGAGTACGACGAGCTGCGGGGCGTGGAGCTGTCGGGGGTCGCGGAGTTCGTGGGCGAGGTGCCGCGCACCGGCGAGCTGCGCGCCGAACTGGACGTGGCGGAGACGCTGTTCGCCCGCAAGAACTTCGGTCTGGAGGAGATGCCGCACGACGGCCGGCATGCCTGGATCCGGCTCACCCCGGACAGGACGGTCTCCTGGGACTTCCGCAAACTGGGACGGACGTAGGACTTTAAGCGTCCTCGTCTCCGCGGGGCGCCCCCACCGCCTCCTCCGCCGCCGCCCGCAGCGCCGCGACCGCCGCCCGGATCGACGGGCGGCGGTCCGCGTCCGCCCGCCACACCACGTAGACGTGCCGGCGCACCCGCTGGCGCACCGGCACGGTGACCACGCCGTCCGGCATCGGGTCCCGGCCGAGCACGGGCGCGACGCACACGCCCAGCCCGGCGGCGACCATCCGCAGTTGCGTGTGCGTCTCGGCGGCACGGTGTCCGATGATCGGTTCGACGCCCTGTGACCGCAGGGTGAACATCAGCCACTCGTGACAGAACTCGCCCTCGTTCCAGGTGATCCACTCGTCGTGGGCGAACTCCCCGAGGTCGACCTCCGTGCGGTCCGCGAGCCGGTGCCCGGCCGGCATGGCCACGTCGGCGGGATCGTCCAGGAGCGAGGCCTTGACCAGCCCGTCCGGCAGCGGCATCGGCTTGTTGTACCAGTCCAGGACCACCGCCAGGTCGAGGTCCCCGCGGACGACCCCGGCGACGCCGGCCTCCGGCTCCAGTTCGCAGGAGCGCAGTCGGAGCGAGGGGTGCCGGACGCGCAGGTCGGAGAGCGCGGCCGGGAACAGTCCACGCGCGGCCGTGGGGAACGCGGCCAGCCGCAACTCGCCCACGACGCGCCCGCGTTGCGCCTCCAGATCGGAGCGGGCCAGCTCGACCTGGGACAGGATGCGCGCGGCGTGCTCGGCGAGCAGCCGCCCCGCGTCGGTCAGCCGTACGCCCCGTCCGTTCTTGGCCAGCAGCCGCTGACCGACCTCGCGCTCCAGCTTCGCCAGTTGCTGGGAGACGGCCGAGGTCGTCACGTGCAGTCCTTCGGCGGCCGCGCTGACCGAGCCGTGCCGGGCGAGGGCGTCGAGCGTGCGCAGGCGTTCCAGGTTCAACATGTAAGTGATGCTACGAGATATCGCTGGGAAAATCTCGATTGTGCTACGAGATCGGCTGGACGATGCTGGTCTCCATGAGCTCCTCCGTCGCCTCGTCCCGCACCCCGGATTCGGTCTCCCCGCCCCTCGTGCCCTCTTCGGCTGCCGCTGCCTCCCCGGCCGGCGCCCGCTCCCCGGCGGCCCGCCCCGCGCTCGACTGGCGGCTGCGCTTCGGCGCCCTGTCGCTGATCTGGGGATTCAGCTTCCTGCTCATCAAGGTGGGCACCCACGCGTACGCCCCGTTCCAGGTGACGTTCGGCAGGCTGCTGTTCGGCACGGCGGTGCTGGTGGCCGCGATGGCGGTGAAGCGGGAGCGGCTGCCGCGCGGGGTCCGCACCTGGGGCCACCTCGCGGTGGCGGCGCTGTTGCTCAACGCCCTGCCGTTCTCGCTGTTCGCGTACTCCGAGCTGACCATCCCGTCGACGCTCGCGGGCATCTGCAACGCGACCTCGCCGCTGTGGGGCATGGCGTTGTCCCTGGTGGCGCTCTCCGAGGACCGTCCGACCCGGCGCCGGTCCGCCGGACTCGGCCTCGGGTTCCTGGGGGTGCTCACCGTCCTGGGCGTCTGGCAGGGCTTCCACGGCCTGGACGCCATGGGCACCGCGATGGCCCTGCTCGCCTCGCTGAGCTATCCCGTCGGCTGGATCTACGTCCGCCGCACGCTGGCCGGCACCGACGCATCCCACCTCTCGCTCACCGGCGCCCAGCTTCTCCTCGCCACGGTGCAGCTCGCGGTGGTCACCCCGCTGTTCACCGACGTGCCGAGCGGCTTCCCGGTGCTTCCGCTGCTCGCCGTCGTCGCCCTGGGCGCGCTCGGCACGGGCCTCGCCATGCTGGTGCAGTACAGCCTGGTGGCCGAGGTCGGGCCCACGACGGCACAGATGGTCACCTACTTCATCCCGGTGATCGCCACGGCGGCGGGCGTGGCGATCCTGGACGAGCCGCTGGCGTGGTCGACGCCCGTCGGCGCGGTCGTCGTGGTGGCGGGAGCCGCCCTGACGCAGAGCCGGGCGCGGTCGTAGGCAGGTCGCGGGCGCCCCTCCCCAAGGCATCCGGGCCGGTCATGCGTGGCGCGGGCCGGCCCCACGTGACGCGGGCCGGTCATACGTAGCGCGGGCCGGTCGCCGGTGCGGCGGCGGCGGCGATGACGTCCGCGACCGCCCCGGTCTCCTCCGGCGTGAGCGTGGAGACGGTGACGCGGATGCCGGGCGGGGCCGCCGCGCGGAAACGGGCGCCGGGGGCGACCGCCCAGCCGGCGTGCAGCAGCCGGGCCACCGCACCGGTCTCGTCCGGGACCGGCACCCAGACGTTCATGCCGCTGCGCCCGTGGGCGCTCACCCCTCGCTCCGCGAGCGCGCCGATGAGCGCCTCGCGCCGGTGCCGGTACGCCGCCGCCACGGCCGGCACGTCCACCGCCCCGTCGGTCCACAGCCGCACGACGGCCCGTTGCAGCAGCCGGCTCACCCAGCCGGGCCCGAGCCGCTGCCGGCCGTGCACACGGTCGACGGTGACGGCGTCCCCGGTGAGGACGGCGAGCCGCAGGTCGGGGCCGTACGCCTTGGCCACGGACCGGACCAGCGCCCAGTGGCGGGTGGTTCCGGCCAGCGGGTGCAGGGGCAGGTCGACGATGGCGTGCCCGTGGTCGTCCTCGATCAGCAGGGTCTCCGGGTGCTCACCGAGCACGGCACGCAGGGCACCGGCGCGGGCGGCGCCCACCGCGGCCCCGGTGGGGTTCTGCGCCCGGGCGGTGACGACGAAGGCCAGGGCGCCGGCCGCGAGGGCGGTACGGACGTCGTCGGGGAGCGGCCCCTCGTCGTCGACACGCACCGGAACCGTACGCAGTCCGAGCGCGGGGACCAGGTCGAGCAGCGCGCCCCAGCCGGGGTCCTCGACCGCCACCGCGTCCCCGGGTCTCAGACGGGCCGTGAGCACCCGTTCGATCGCGTCCAGCGATCCGGAAGCCACGATCACCGGCCCGTCCGGCACCCCGTCCGAGTCCAGTTCGGCGCGGGCGATGCGGGCCAGTTCCGGTTCCACCTCGTCCTCCCCGTACAGCACGGGGTCACGGTCGGCGAGGCCGGCGGCCGCCGCGAACGCCTCCGTCAGCCCGGGCAGGAGCGCGGGGTCGGGGTTGCCGTCCGCGAGGTTGCGCACGCCTTCCGGGACCCGGATCCGGGCGTACTCCCGCGCGGTGGTCGCCGGCCTCGCCCGGACCCGGCTGCCGCGCCGCCCGTCGGTCTCGATGACGCCGCGTTCCCGCAGGGTGCGGTACGCGGCCGCGACGGTGTTCGGATTCACCCCGAGGGTGCGCGCCAACTCACGCATGGGCGGCAGCAGTCGGCCGGGGGCCAGCTCACCGCCGCCGACCGCGCGCTCGATGCTCGCGGAAATCTCGGCCGCACGCCGCCCGGTGACCGTATATTCTCCTAGCACAAACACCATTATGCACTAGTGCAATGCCGGGCAGACACGGCGCGTGAAGCCGGCGGGCCGAGCCGGGCAAGTGCAGTCCAAGCAGTCCCAGCAGCCCAAGGGGAGACCAGACGCCATGTCGCACGCCACCGCGCCGGGGACCACGCCGCAGCCACCGTCGTCGGAGCGGTCCGCCGCCTACGCCCCGACCGACCGCACGGTTCCCACGCGCTCTCCGGACCGCGCCTCGTACGACAGGGAATTGGTGCACTCGATACTCGACGAGGCCTACGTCTGCCATCTCGGCTTCGTGCGCGACGGGGCCCCGGTGGTGCTGCCGACGCTGTTCGCCAGGGTCGGCGAACGGCTGTACGTGCACGGCTCGACGGGGTCGCGGCCACTGCGGATGGCGGGACGCGGAGCGGGGCGCACGCAGGAACGGGAGCAGGAGCAGGTGCAGGCGGCTCCCGGGCTGCCGGTGTGTCTGACGGTGACGCACGTCGACGGTCTGGTGCTGGCGCGGTCGGCGTTCCACCACTCGATCAACTACCGCTCGGTGGTGGTACACGGCGTCGCTGTACAGGTGACCGATCCCGAGGAGAAGCGGGCGGCGCTGGACGCGCTGGTCGACCACGTGGTGCCGGGCCGCGCCGCGGACTCCCGCCCGGCCAACGTCAAGGAGCTGGCCGCCACCGCCGTACTGCGCGTGGACCTCACCGAGGTCTCGGCGAAGCTGCGCACGGGCGGGGTGAACGACGAGCCCGAGGACCTCGGCCTCCCGTACTGGGCGGGCGTGGTGCCGGTCCGCCCGGCGTACGGGGCCCCGCTCGCCGACCCGGAGCTGGCGCCGGGAACGGCGGTGCCGGAGTACGTGCCGGGGCGGTGACCTGCGGGCCCGGCAGGTACCGCGGGGGCCGGCGCGGGTCAGTCACGCGGGAGCCTCGGCGCGGGTCCCGACCCCGAGCGGCTTCGGCGGCGCGGGCCCGGACACCGGCGGGCTTCGGCGTGGGTCATTCGCGCGGGGGCTCGCCCGGGTGGGTGCCCGCGGGGGCGTGGGGCGGCGTGCCCGCGACGTCCCGCACGACCACGGGCCCCTGCGGTCCCCCGGCCGCCACCGGCGCCGGTGCCGGGATCGACGCCGGGACCGCCCGCGCGGCCCGCTGGGCGACGTACGCCCCGGTCAGCACCACCGCACCGCCGGCCACCTGCGGCGCCGACAGGTGTTCGCCGAGCAGCACCCGGGCCAGCACCGTCGCCACCACCGCCTCCAGGCACGCCACGACCCCCGCCACCTGCGGCGACAGCCGCCGTACCGCCAGTACGCCGGTGGCGTAGGCGAGAACGGTCGCGATCAGCACGATCCAGCCGAGCAGCAGCAGCGCCGGCACCCGGGCGCCGTTCATCGCCGCGTCGCCGCCGAGCACGGACCAGTCCAGCTCCCACGGCCGGGCCAGGACCGTCAGGACGAGCGCCCCGCCCAGGAGCCCGTACGCGATCACCCCCAGCGGGTCCGGGGCCTCCTCGCCGTCCGCGTCGCCGCCGTGGTCGGAGAGGACGAAGTAGCCGACCTGGCAGCAGGCCGCGCCGAGCGCGAGCACCAGCCCGAGCGCGTCGAAGGCGAGCCCCGACCACACCTCGACCACGCACGCGAGCCCGCCGGCCGCGAGGACGATCCCCACGGCCGCCGACCGCGTCACCGGCCGCCGCTGCACGAACCGCACCCAGCCGAGGACGAGCGCGGGCGCGAGGTACTCCACGAGCAGCGCCACCCCGACCGGGATGCGGGAGATGGCGGCGAAGTAGCAGGCCTGGACCCCGGCGACGGCGAGCAGCGCGAACCCCGCGAGCAGCACGGGACGCCGCCGCACCAGCGCGCGGTGCCGCACGGCGACCGGGAGCACCACCACGGCGGCGCCCACGACCCGCAGCCACACCACGTGCAGGGGTTCGAGGCCCGCCACGATCAGGGGTTTCGCCGCGACCCCCGAGCCGCCGAAGGCGACCGCCGAGCCGAGGGCGAGCCCCAGCGCGGCGCCATGTCCACGGCCGGTCCGGCCGTTCGAGCCCTTCCGGCTGCCCGGGCCGTCTCCAGAGGTACGCACCGGCACATGATGACAGGCACCGACAGCACCGTCACTCCCGATGACCCCTGTCGCCCCGTCCCCCGCCGCAGGCGTCAGTTCCTGGTGACGTACTCCGTGAGCGCGATTCGCCCCAGCAGCACCGCCGGGTCGACCCCGACCCGGCGCAGTACCTCCACCGCCCGCGAACCGGGAGCCGCGGCCACCGCGACCAGTACGTCCATCCCGCGCGCCGCACCGTGCCGGCCCCGCCGCGCACGCCGCCGGGCCGCCGCCATCACCTCGGCCGCCGCCGGGGACCACACGCCGGGTCCGAGCGGCACGGGTACGGCGCCGGAATCCTCGACGCTGTCCTGCCAGCGCAGTCCGTAGCCGATGCTGCGCTGCACCAGGTAGCCGAGGAGTCGGGCCACCTTCCGGCGGTCCCCGATCGCGGCCCGCACCTCGGGGTCCGACTCCAGCAGCGCGTGCAGGAGGTGGGCGGTGTCGATCTGCCGGTCGCCGTCGCGCACCGCCCGGCGGCGTGCCGCGGCGACCATGGACGCCAGGTCGTCGGTGAGCTCTGCGTCGAGGTCGCTGCGGTGCGGGCCGGGCACGGTGGCCGGCTGCCGACACTGGGTGGGTGGCACGTCACCCACCCCATCAGCAACGGCGGTCCCGCGTCATCCGCACCCGGCAGCATTCGCGGGTCCCACGCAGGGTGGGTATCCGCCCCGATGTCTCCTCCTTACGGATGACACCGGCCCCACGGGCACGGCCGTTCCCGTGCCGACGTCGGCCTCAGTCGCCCTGGAACGTCGCTTCGGGGGTGGCGTCGAGCGCGTCGAGCACAGCATCGCCGTGCGCCCTCGCCCACTCGGTGAGCATGTGGATCGGTTCGATCAGCGTCTCGCCGAGCGGGGTGAGGGCGTACTCGACGCGGGGCGGCACCTCGGCGTGGGCGTGGCGGACGACCAGCCCGTGCGCCTGGAGCCGCCGGAGCGTCTGGGTGAGCACCTTGCGGGAGATGCCCCCGATCAGCTCGACCAGTTCGCCGTGGCGCACCGGGCCCTCGGCGAGTCCGTAGAGCACGACCACCGACCACTTGTCCGCGATCAATTCGACCGCCAGTCGCCCGGGGCAGTCGGCCAGGAAGACATCACCGGTGCGGTATCGGCCCATGACGCCAAAGGTACCTGCCGGTTCCTGTCGGATCCCTAGCGTGGTCGTACTCCTCCCCTTCGTCCCGGCCCCTTTCCGGTCCGGTCCTGATTTCTTTCTGTCCTTCTCAGTTGTTCCTACGTCATCCCGAGGCAGGTCGGTCATCATGCGAGTCATCACCCAGCACACACTCGGCGGTCCGGAAGTGCTCAGCGTCGAGGACGCCCCCGAGCCCCGGCCGTTGCCGACCGAGGTCCTCGTACGGGTCAGGGCGATCGGGCTGAACCCGTTGGAGGCGCGGCTGCGCGCCGGCGAGTTCCCGCTGCTCGGCCGGCCGCCGTTCGTCCTCGGCTGGGACCTCAGCGGTGTGATCGAGGATGCCTCGCAGACCTGGCGGTTCCGGCCCGGTGACGAGGTGTTCGGCATGCCGCTGTTCCCCAGGGCGGCGCGCGCGTACGCGGAATTCGTGGCGGTCCCGGCGCTGCACCTGGTGCGCAAGCCGGCGTCGCTCTCGCACGTGGAGGCGTCCGCGCTGCCCGTCGTCGGGCTGACGGCGTGGCAGGGCCTCGTCGACCTCGGCGGCGTGGGCGAGGGGACCCGGGTCCTGGTGCACGGCGGTGGCGGCGGGGTCGGTCACGTCGCGATCCAGATCGCGAAGGCGCTGGGGGCGCACGTCGTCACGACCGCGAGCGGGAGCAAGCGGAAGTTCGTCGAGGACCTCGGCGCGGACGAGGTGATCGACTACACGGCGGTCGACTTCGCCGAGGCGGTCCGCGACATCGACGTCGTGCTGGACACGATCGGCGGGGACACCGTCGAGCGGTCGCTCCACGTGCTCCGCCCGGGCGGTCATCTGGTGACGGCGACCTCGGAGGAGGACACGGCACTCATCGCCGCCTACGAGGCGGCCGGGATGCGCTTCAGCGGCATCGCGGTCGACCCCGACCCGGTCGCCCTGCGGGGCCTTGTCGACCTCGTCGAGCAGGGCAGGCTCCGGGTCCATGTGCAGCGGACTTTCCCGTTCGAACAGGTGGCCGACGCACACCGGCTGCTCGACGGCGGTCACCTCCAGGGCAAGCTTGTCCTCACGCTCTGACCAGTGCGCCGACGCGCCTGTGTTTGTGCGCCGACGCGCCATGGGGGCCCCGCGTGTGCGGGGCCCCCGCCCGAGCGCAGCGCGGCGAGCCCGCTGCTGTCGTCGCCGTCGGTCATCCGTCGACGCCGGTCCTCGTCGCCGTCAGTCCTCGTCGGCGAGGATCAGGTACAGCTTCTTGCGCGCCTCGTTGATGACCGACAGCGCCTTCTCCCGCTGCTCCTCGTTCCCGGTCTTCCAGACCTGGCCGAAGGCTTCCATGAGCCCGAACCCGGCCTGCCGGATCTCGTTCAGGGCTTCCCAGTCGACTCCGCGCGAGGCCTCCTCCCAGGGCGCCTCGGCACCCTCGTCGGCGGCCGTACGGCCCGCCTCGGTGAGCGAGAACAGCTTCTTGCCGCCCTCGGTCTCACTGACGATCAGCCCCTCGTCCTCCAGCAGTTGGAGGGTCGGGTAGACCGATCCGGGGCTGGGTTTCCACGCCCCGCCGCTGCGCTCGGCGATCTCCTGGATCATCTCGTAGCCGTGCATCGGCCGGTCCTTGAGCAGCGCCAGGATCGAGGCACGCACATCACCGCGCCGCGCCCTGCCACGCGGTCCGCCCCGCCCGCGGCCACCCCAGGGCCCGCCGAAGCCCGGCCCACCGAAGGGACCGTGCGGGCCACCGCCCCCGGGCCCGAAGGGGCCGAACGCCTCCCGCAGCTCCTCGAAGCCGGGCCGCCCGCGGCGGCCGGCACCGCCGTGCCGACCGTGTCCGTGCTCGAACCCGAAGTCCTGTCCATGCGCGTGCATGACCATCACATCCATTCCATCGTTGATCACTCGCGATGCTTCAACGATATATCGGCAATCTGTGCATGGCAACCCCCTTCCGACCTGCGCGGCCGACGACGGACGGACCTCTCGCCCGGCCGGAGCCACCCCCTGCGAATTGGCCTTGGCCGGTTGCCCGTCGGCCCGCCTACCGTCGCCCCATGCGCATTCGAATCGTCGACGCCTTCACCGACCGCCCCTTCGCCGGCAACCCGGCCGGAGTGCTGCTTCTGGACGGGGACGCGTTCCCGGACGACACCTGGCTGCGTGACGTGGCCCGCGAGATCAACCACGCCGAGACCGCGTTCGCCCACCGCCTGCCCGCGGACGGGAACGGGAACGCCGACTGGGCCCTGCGCTGGTTCACCCCGACGACCGAGGTCGCACTGTGCGGCCACGCCACCCTCGCCACCGCCCACGTCCTGCACACCACGGGCGCCCACCGGGGCCCCGTACGGTTCGCCACGCGCAGCGGCGTGCTGCGGGCGGCGCCGGGGGACGACGGGGCGATCACGCTGGACCTCCCCACGGCGCCCCTCACCGAGGAGCCGGTTCCCGACGGTCTCGCCGAGGCGCTGGGTGCCACCCCGCTCACCGCCTTCGACACCGGTCCGCAGGTGGGCGACCTGCTGGTCGAGCTCCCCGACGAGCGGGCGGTGCTGAACCTGGCCCCCGACCTCCGCACCCTCGCGGGCCGCTTCACGCGCGGGATCATCGCCACCGCCCGCGCCGACGACCCCGCCCGGGGACACGACTTCGTATCGCGCTGCTTCTTCCCGGGCATCGGGATCGACGAGGACCCGGTCACCGGTGCCGCCCACACGGCCCTTGCCCCCTACTGGTCCGCGCGCCTGGGCCGCACCACGCTCACCGGACTGCAGGCCTCCGCCCGCTCCGGACCGGTCCGTACGGATCTGCGCGGCGCGCGCACCCTGTTGACCGGGCACGCGGTCACCGTCATCGACGGCGAACTGCGTGCCTGAGGGCGCGCCACTGACACGTGCGCGCCGTCGGCCACTTCCGCGGACGGCACCGTCGCGTGGCGCACGCTCACGCCGTGGGCAGCCAGTCCACCTTCCCCGCCAGCAGCGCGTACCCGACGAACGCCCCGATGTCGAGCAGCGAGTGAGCCACCACCAGTGGCCCCACCCGCTTCCACCGCCGGTAGAGCAGGACGAAGACGAGGCCCATCGCCATGTTGCCGAGGAAGCCGCCGACGCCCTGGTAGAGGTGGTACGAGCCGCGCAGTACCGCGCTGCCGAACAGCGCGGCCGCCGGGGACCAGCCGAGCTGGCCGAGCCGGCGCAACAGGTACCCGACCACGATCACCTCTTCCAGCACCGCGTTCTGCACGGCGGAGAGGACGAGCACGGGATACTTCCACCACACGCCGGGCAGCGCCTCCGGCACCACCGTGAGGTTGAAGCCGAGCCCCCGGGCCGCCAGGTAGAAGGCGATGCCCGTGCTGCCGATCACCGCGGCGATCAGGGCGCCGCGCCCCAGGTCGGGCCAGGGGCGGGTGCGGTCGAAGCCGAGGGTGCGCAGCGACTGCCGCTCGCGCAGCAGCAGGTGCGCCACGAGGGCGACGGGCACCAGCGCGGTGGCGATCCCGAAGAGCTGCCAGGCGAGGTCGAGCCAGGGGCGGCCCGGCGCGGCCGAGGCGTTGAGCGTGGCGGCCTGGTCCTTCAGCCCGCCGGGCTTGGTGACCGATCCGACGAAGCTGATCAGCGCGGAGACCCCGCTCGCCCCGAGGGAGAGCGCAAGCACGAGCAGCGTCTCGTCCCGCAGGGTCCGTCGCGTCGGCCGCTCCTCGATCAGGGGACCCCCCGCCGGCTCCGCATCCACCCGCACACCCGCCTCCGTAGCGCCGTCCCGTCCCGCCTTTCCCACAGCTTGCCCGACGCCGCCGGCGGTGCCGCGAAGGGGGGCCCGTAGCCGTGGTCGTGCGGGGGCGTCCCGGGAGCGCCCCCGCATCCGGAAGGGCGGGTCCCGGTGGGCGACGAGCCCGGGGCGGCGCTCAGCTTCCCAGCGGGACCGGTTCCGGCAGCCCCACGGGCCAGCCGTGCACCGGCTCCCCCGTCAGCATCAGTTCCCGGTACCGCCGTGTCATCGCCGCCAGCGCCGCGTCCCGGCTCAGGCCCTTCTCCAGGCCCCGGTGGAACGTCTCGGCCTGCCAGCGCGCCCCGTTGGTCCGTCGCCGGCACCGTTCCTCGACGACGCCGAGGTACAGGTCCCGGTCGGCGGGCTCCACGCCCCACGCGTCCAGGCCTGCCGCCGCGAGCGGCAGGAGTTCGTCGCGGACGAGGGTGACCGCGTCGACCTCCGCGACCCCGCCCAGGCGGCCGCGCCGGGGCCATCGCAGCCGGGCGTCGATGCCGTACCGGCAGGCCGCCTCGAAGTTGCCGGCCGCGGCCTCGAAGGGCAGCTTCGTCCACACCGGCCGCGTCTCCTCGGCGAGCGCGCGGACGAGGCCGTAGTAGAAGGCCGCGTTGGCGACGACGTCGATCACGGTCGGCCCGGCGGGCAGCACCCGGTTCTCCACCCTCAGGTGCGGGACGCCGTCCACCACCTCGTACACCGGGCGGTTCCAGCGGTAGATGGTGCCGTTGTGCAGGACGAGCTCGGAGAGCTTGGGAGTGCCGCCCTCGTCCAGGACGCGCAGCGGGTCCTCGTCGTCGCAGATCGGCAGCAGCGCGGGGTAGTAGCGCAGATTCTCCTCGAACAGGTCGTACGCGGAGTCGATCCACCGCTCCCCGAACCAGGTCCGCGGCCGCACGCCCTGGGCCTGCAGTTCCGGCGGGCGGGTGTCGGTGGACTGCTCGAACAGCGGCGGCCGCGACTCGCGCCACAGCTCGTGCCCGAACAGGAAGGGCGCGTTGGCGCCGACGGCGATCTGCACCGCGCTGACCGCCTGGGCCGCGTTCCACACGTCGGCGAACCGGTCGGGCGTCACCTGCAGATGCAGCTGCACGGAGGTGCAGGCGGCCTCCGGGGCGATGGAGCGGGAGGTGCAGACCAACCGCTCCACGCCGTCGATGTCGAGCTTGAAGTCCTCACCGCGCGCGGCGACGATCTGATCGTTGAGCAGGGTGTAGCGGTCGACGTCGGAGAGGTTCGACGACACCAGGTCGTCCCGGTCGAGCGTCGGCAGAATGCCGATCATCACGATTCCCGCGTCGAGTTCGCCGGCTTTCCGGTCCGCGTAGGCGAGTGACGTACGCAACTCCTCGGCGAGCCGGTCGAATACGCGCTCCCCCAGCCGGTGTGGCGCGATGTTGACTTCCAGATTGAACATGGCGAGTTCTGTCTGGAAATCGCGGCTGGCAATCCTTTCCAAGACTTGTGCATTCATCATGCGCGGCTGTCCGCCGCCGTCGACGAGATTGAGCTCGATCTCCAGGCCCATCAGGTTCCTGGGGCGGTCGAAACGCTTCTCCTCCAGCAGTCGCGCCAGCCCCGTCAAACAGTCCCGGAGCTTGTCGCGATACCGGTGACGATCCGACAGGTCGAACGGCCCTGCCACGACCTTCTCCCCCATCGAAGTGTCCCTCCTCTGATGGGCAGGCCGAGAGTACGGCCGCTGTTGTCATGGGTCACGGGGGATGATGCCCCCGCCAGGCGATCGATAACGTCCCGGTCCGGGAAGTCCGGGACGGCGCACCGCGCATCGTGCGTCCCGTCCCGCTCATGGCCCACTCCTTCGAATACCCCTTCACACGAAGGTCCGTCCCGCTACGCTGGAGCGGTGGTCCGGTGGCACATTCAGGGGGCATGACGCGGTAAGCGGTTCCGGTTCTCAACCGTCTCTCGCTTCTCGTGAAAAACGCCGACGAGATTCGGCCGACCCCTTCCGCCGCGTATTACAAGGTCAGCACCCGGGTACCCACTCAGGACCGGGACAAACCAGCGCTTATTCGCGACCGAATGGTCTCTTGTTGTTGATGGCGGCAACGTCTAGCCGAAACATTGACCAAACACGCGTCGTATAAAATTCGCGGACGAGGCAGAGAGTTGACGTTCGTGGTCCCCGCCCTGTCGTCACAGCGCCGTTCACTTTTCGTGGTCCGGCGCCGTCAGCCGTCCGGGCGCCGGCACCGTCACCTCTGACCCCGAGAGCTGACAGCGTCGTCCGCACGCCCACCCACGCCTGCGCGCCACCGTGCCTGTCGAATGAGAGGCGACCCACCATGCCGCTGCACGTCCCCCCGGCTCCCGCCCCCGCCCTGCGCTCCGTCCTGACGGCACTCGGTTCCCCGACCGCGGTCCGTGAGGCGCGCACTCCCTCACTGCGTGCCGCCCCGGGCCCCGTCACGCCCCACCTGCCGCTTCCGGTACACGTCCTGGAGCGCGACACCGCCGCGGGTGCCGCCACCAGGCTCGCCGGATGGCGGTTCCTCATCCGCAGCGGCGACCGGGCGGTGGCCGCCGCGGAAACCATGCTGACGCCCGACGGCTGGGCCTTCTCGCACTTCTTCGAGGGCCCCTACATCGCCTCCACCGAACTCGCGCTGCGGCAGGCCGACGCGGTGGCGCAGCCGTTCCAGCCCCGGCTGCTGTCCGTGCCGGAGCTGTACATGCTCACGCTGTGGCTGCACGGCGACTGCACGGCCGACGGGGCGGGCGGCGCCCCGCTCGCCACCGATCTGCTGGTGCCGCTCGCCCCCGCGCCCCCCGGCATCGCCGCGTACCGCCCGTACCGGGCGGCCGATCTGCTTGCGGTGCTCAGCCTCCGCGCGACCCCGGCGCCGCTGCTCGGTCCCCCCGACCCCGTGGGCCCGGCCCACGCCGACTCACCCGCCGCCTGAACGACGCGACCCCGTCCCTCCCGTGCCCCCACGGGAGGGACGGGTTGTTCTCTGTCACGGACGAGGCGTCCGCGAACACGTGTCGCACACGTCGCGACACACTAGGTACAGACCTGCGCTCAATCGGGCCCACCCTCGCTCGTTAGAGGGAAAACTGCTGGTCAGTCCGGCTGTGACTAGCCTGTTCCGACCATCGCCAACCATCCGAACTGACGGTACTGTCAGGCTGAACCGCCCGCGCGAGTGATGCGTCTACAACCTGTGAGAAGCGGTGCCGCGAAATCCCTGCGGAACGAAGCCCGCAGGGCAACACTGGGTCCGAGCAACACACTTCGCCAACGGGGGGCGGCCATGAACGACGCATCGAGCCGCGGGGCAGAACCGACACGCACCACACACGTCACGACAGAGCGAAAGATCCCCTTGACCATGTGCCAGCACCAACCACCGTGTCCGACCGCCGAATCCGCCGACCGGGAGTCCGCCCGTCTCGTGGCGCACCACCCCGAACAGGGCTGGAGCCTGCTGTGCAACGGCGTTCTGCTCTTCGAGGACACCGGTGAGCTCCTGCCGGACGGCAGGGTCATCGCCCCGCACCGCGGCGGCAGGCTGATGACGGCCGTCTGAGCCGACACGGCGTACGACGGAGTACGAAGGGGCCGGCCGGGAGAACGCTCCCGGACCGGCCCCGACGCGTGTCCGCGGACGGCTACTGCGCGTAGGCGTCCAGCGGCGGGCAGGAGCAGACCAGGTTCCGGTCGCCGTACGCCTGGTCGATCCGGCGCACCGGCGGCCAGTACTTGTCCGCGGCCGTCACCCCGGCCGGGAACACCGCCTCCTCGCGGCTGTAGGCGTGGTCCCACTCGCCGCCGAGCGCGGCGGCGGTGTGCGGGGCGTTCCGCAGCGGGTTGTCGTCGGCGGGCCACTCGCCCGCGCCGACCTTCTCGATCTCCGCGCGGATCGCGATCATCGCCTCGCAGAACCGGTCGAGTTCGTTCACGTCCTCGGACTCGGTCGGCTCGATCATCAGCGTCCCGGCCACCGGGAACGACATCGTCGGTGCGTGGAACCCGTAGTCGATCAGGCGCTTGGCGACGTCGTCCACACTCACGCCGGTGGCCTTGGTCAGCGGCCGCAGGTCGATGATGCACTCGTGCGCGACCAGCCCGCCGGGGCCGGTGTACAGCACCGGGAAGTGCGGCTCCAGACGCTTGGCGATGTAGTTGGCGGACAGCACGGCCACCTGCGTGGCGCGCTTGAGGCCCTCGCCGCCCATGAGCCGGACGTACGCCCAGGAGATCGGCAGGATGCCGGCGGAGCCCCAGGGAGCCGCCGAGACCGGGCCGACACCCGTCTCCGGTCCGGCAGCGGGCTGCAGCGGGTGGTTGGGCAGGTACGGCGCCAGGTGGTCACGGACGGCCACCGGCCCGACGCCGGGACCGCCGCCGCCGTGCGGGATGCAGAACGTCTTGTGCAGGTTGAGGTGGGAGACGTCGCCGCCGAAGTACCCGGGCTTGGCCAGCCCGACCAGGGCGTTGAGGTTGGCGCCGTCGACATAGACCTGGCCGCCCGCGTCGTGCACGGCGGCGCAGATGTCGGCGACGTGCTCCTCGAACACGCCGTGCGTCGACGGGTAGGTGATCATCAGGACGGCCAGTTCGTCCCGGTGCTTCTCGATCTTCGCGCGCAGGTCCTCGGCGTCGACCTCGCCGTCCTCCGCCGTCTTCACCACGACGACCTTCATCCCGGCCATGACCGCGCTGGCGGCGTTGGTGCCGTGCGCGGAGGACGGGATCAGGCAGACCGTACGCCGCTCGTCGCCGTTGGCCCGGTGGTAGCCGCGCACCGCGAGCAGCCCGGCCAGCTCGCCCTGGGAGCCCGCGTTGGGCTGCAGGGAGACCTTGTCGTAGCCGGTGACCTCGGCGAGCCGCTCCTCCAGCTCACGGATGAGGGTGAGGTAGCCCTGCACCTGCTCGGCCGGGGCGAAGGGGTGGAGCTGCCCGAACTCGGGCCAGGTGACCGGTTCCATCTCGGTGGTCGCGTTGAGCTTCATGGTGCAGGAGCCCAGCGGGATCATGCCGCGGTCCAGCGCGTAGTCGCGGTCGGCGAGCCGGCGCAGATAGCGCAGCATCGCGGTCTCGGAACGGTGCTGGTGGAAGACGGGGTGGGTGAGGACCTCGTCGGTGCGCAGCAGCGTCTGCGGCAGCGTGTCGTCGGTGGCCGCGTCCAGCGCCTCGATGTCGGCCTCGACGCCGAACGCGCCCCACACCGCGCCGAGCGCGGCCCGCGTGGTGGTCTCGGCGCAGGACAGCGAGACGTGGTCGGCGTCGATCCGGTGCAGGTTGACCCCGTTGTCCCGGGCGGCGGCGACCACCTCGGCGGCCCGGCCGGGAACGCGGACGGTCAGCGTGTCGAAGTAGGCGCCGTGGACGACCTCGACACCGCCCGCGGTGAGCCCGGCGGCGAGGATCGCGGCGTAGCGGTGGGTGCGCCGGGCGATGGTGCGCAGCCCCTCGGCACCGTGGTAGACGGCGTACATGCCGGCCATCACCGCGAGCAGCACCTGGGCGGTGCAGATGTTGCTGGTCGCCTTCTCGCGGCGGATGTGCTGCTCCCGCGTCTGCAGGGCGAGCCGGTACGCCTTGTCGCCGTCGGCGTCCACGGAGACGCCCACGAGGCGGCCGGGCAGGCTGCGCGCGAACTTCTCGCCGACCGCCATGTAACCGGCGTGCGGCCCGCCGAAGCCCATGGGGACGCCGAAGCGCTGGGTGGTGCCCACCGCGATGTCGGCGCCGAGCTCACCGGGCGAGGTGAGCAGCGTGAGCGCGAGCAGGTCGGCGGCGACGGTGACGAGCGCGCCGAGCTCGTGCGCCTGCGTGATGACGGAGCGCAGGTCACGTACAGCGCCGGAGGCGCCCGGGTACTGAAGGAGGACACCGTTGATGTCCCACTCGGCGATCCCGGCCGGGATGCCGTCGCTCAGATCGGCGACGACGACCTCGACACCGGTCGGCTCCGCCCGGGTGCGCAGGACGGCGACGGTCTGCGGGAGCGTGTCCGCGTCGACCAGGAACAGGCCGTCCTTGTTGCGGCCCATGCGCCGGGACAGCGCCATCGCCTCGGCCGCCGCGGTGCCCTCGTCGAGGAGTGAGGCGCCGGAGGTCGGCAGGCCGGTGAGGTCGGCGACCACGGTCTGGAAGTTGAGCAGCGCCTCCAGCCGGCCCTGCGAGATCTCCGGCTGGTACGGGGTGTACGCGGTGTACCAGGCGGGGTTCTCCATGACGTTGCGCAGGATCACCGGAGGCGTGAACGTGCCGTAGTAGCCCAGGCCGATCATGGAGGTGAGCACCTGGTTGCGGTCGGCGAGGCCGCGCAGCTCGGCCAGTACCTCCGCCTCGGTGCGGGCATCGGGCAGTTCCAGCGCCTCGGCGTTCTTGATCACGTCGGGCACGGCGGCGGCGGTCAGCTCGTCGAGCGAGCCGTAGCCGACCTGGGCGAGCATCTTCGCGCGGGCCCCGGCGTCGGGGCCGATGTGACGCTGTTCGAACGGGATGCCCTGTTCGAGCTGGACGAGCGGAGTGCGGTGGGCGGTCATTGCGGAGGCCTCCTGGTCTGGCGCGACCTTCGTGGGGCACCCCATCGCGGGTACCCCGGCGGCCTCCCCCTCTGTCATCCGGACCTGAGAGCTTCGCCGGCCGGCCCTGCACGGGCGCGGCGACTTTCACCGTCGGTGAGAGCGGACACCGTCGATACCCGCTCTGCTTTCCAGAGTGACCTCGTCCGCGCGGTACGGGTGCCTGAGAGATTCCGGGGAGGATTTGCTCCTTCGGCGCCCCCGGACTGTGTCCGGGAGACTCTCCCGCGCGGGGTCGACGGCCGTACACCAGCCTACCAGCGGGTCTTTCGGCGTGGCTTTCGAGTAGCCGCCGCCCGGAACATGCCGAATCGTGGTGTTTCCGACACGTACAGCGAGGAGGGACGGACCGTGCAGACCGACATCGATCCGCGCAATCTGATCGGCCGCAAGGCGTTCGACCGCAAGGGCGTCAAGATCGGCACGATCGACGAGGTCTACCTGAACGACGCCACGGGGCTCCCGGAGTGGGCGGCCATACGCACCGGCCTGTTCTCCCGGGACGCCTTCGTGCCGCTGGCCCCCAGCGAACTGGAGGGCGGCGGCCTGCGGGTTCCCTTCGAGCGCTCGCTGATCAGGGACGCCCCGGACTTCGGCGTCGGCCGCCACCTCTCCCCCGAACAGGAGCTGCAGCTCTACCGCCACTACGGGCTCGACGTGGCCGCTTCTCCCCCGGCCCCGGATCACTCGTTCGGCCGAGTGGCGGGGCGCGGCGACACCGCCGGGGTCGCCGACGCACCGGCCTCCTCGACGACGGACGAACTCGCGGGCACGGACGAGATGTCCTGACCCGGCTCACCACCGGTACGGCGTGCCTCGGCCTCGGGACGGTGCGCGCCGTCCCCGGGACGGTGCGTCCGCGCCTCATCCGCGAGGGGCGGCACCGGGCCCGTGCGCGCCGCCACTGCCCGCGGCCGGGTGGGCGTCTCCCGGAGCGGGCGGGGACGTCAGGGGCAGCGGGTCGGCCGGCCGGAGGTCGGGGTCGTCCGCCCGGTAGGTGCGCACCCTGCCGGGCGACGACTGCGGTGTCTCGAAACGCACGGTCACCCGCCCCAGCCCGCTCCCCTGCACCCACCCGGGCCCGAACTCGGCATGCGTGACGTCCTGTCCGGCCCGCCAGTGCCGCTCGGCCGCCGCGGCCGGCTCCCCGGGGCCCGCCCCACCGGCGTCCTGCCCGGCGGCCACTCCGTACGCTCCCGGCGGCTCCTTCGGACCGGGCCCGTCGGGCCGTCTCCCCTGTCCCGCCTCCTCCGGCGGCTCCACGGCGGCCCGCCCGGTCTCGAGGCGGGCCTGCGCGAACAGGTCCTCCTGCGTGTAGTCGGCGAGCCCGCTGACCCCGACGCCGAGCAGCCGGACCCCGCCGGTGGTGTCCACCGACTCCAGCAGCCGCCCGGCCGCCTCACGCACCACCACCGGGTCGTCCGTGGGACCGAGCAGGGTCTCGGAGCGGGTCAGCGTCGAGAAGTCGTATCTGCGTACCTTCAGCACGATGGTGCGCCCCGACAGCCCCGCCTCGCGCAGCCGTCGTACGCAGCGTTCGGCGAGCCGCGTCACCTCGGTGCGGACCCGTACCCGGTCGTGGATGTCCACGTCGTAGGTGTCCTCCACGGAGACCGACTTGGTGTCCCGCTCGGCCACCACCGGCCGTTCGTCACGCGCGAGCGCCATGGCGTACAGCCCCTGCCCGTGCGCCTTGCCCAGCAGCCGGACCAGCTCCGCCTCGCCCGCCTCGGCGATCTCCCCGACCGTGGTGATCCCGGCCCGCCTCAGATGGTCCCCGGTGGCCGGTCCTACGCCGGGCAGTGTGCGCACGGACATCGGGCCGAGCAGTTCCCGCTCGGTGCCCGGCCGGATCACCACCAGGCCGTCCGGCTTGGCCTGCTCGGAGCCGATCTTGGCGAGCATCTTGGACGCGGCCAGGCCCACCGAACCGGTCAGCCCGGTGACCGCCTTGATGTCCGCACGCAGTTTCGCTCCGGTCAGCCGCGCCGACTCCTCGTCCCGGGCGACCCCTCCGGCCTCCAGGTCGACGAAGGCCTCGTCCAGGCTGAGCGGCTCGACCAGGGGTGACAGAGCCCGCAGCAGCGCCATGACCTGGTCACTGATGGCACGGTAGAAGCCGAAGCGGGGCACCAGGTAGGCGGCGTGCGGGGCGAGCCGCCGAGCCTGCCCCATGGGCATCGCCGAGTGCACCCCGAAGACCCGTGCCTCGTAGGACGCCGTGGCCACCACCCCGCGCGGCCCCAGACCACCCACGACGACGGCCTTTCCACGCAGGCTGGGTTTGGATGCCTGCTCCGCCGAGGCGTAGAAGGCATCCATGTCGAGATGCAGGATCGTGGGCGCGCTTCGCACACCACCGATGCTGCACCACACCACTGACAATGCGACGAGGCGCCCCGTCCAGGGGCGCCGATCCGCCGGGAAACCACGGGACGTGCGCGCCGGTGCGGCGTCCCCGTGCCGCGAACCGCTCGGTTCCGGCACCGCGGACCGCCCGCCCCCGGTACCTCAGACCGCCCGGTTCCGGCGCCGCGCCAGCTCGTCCGACGGGTGCGCCCCGACGAGCGTCTCGCCCGTGTCGACGCGCTCGCCGTGCAGCTGGGACAACGCGCCCTCGACGTCCCGCCAGACCACGCCCACGGCGATGCCGAAGATGCCCTGCCCGCCCTGGAGCAGCGCGTGCACCTCGTCGGGAGAGGTGCACTCGTAGACCGTCGCGCCGTCGCTCATCAGCGTCACGCGTTCGAGGTCCCGCAGACCCTGCTCCCGCAGGTGCTGGACGGCCGTGCGGATGTTCTGCAGGGAGACCCCGGTGTCGAGGAAACGTTTGACGATCTTCAGGACGACGACGTCGCGGAAGCTGTACAGCCGCTGGGTGCCCGAACCGTGCGCGGGCCGCACGCTGGGCTCGACGAGGCCGGTCCGGGCCCAGTAGTCGAGCTGGCGGTAGGTGATCCCGGCGGCCGCGCAGGCCGTGGGCCCCCGGTAGCCGATCTGCTCGGCCGGGTCGGCCTGACCGGTGGTGCCGGCCGGGGCGCCGGGGAGGGGCCGGCCGTGCGGCATCGGCACCGGGCGCGACGACACGGGGCCGGGCGCGTCGGCGCGAAGCACATACCGGCTGCTGTCCCCCGGGATGCGTCCGGGGGCACCCCCAGCCGTACCGTCGCCGCTGCTTCTCACGCCGACCTCCGTCCTTGACCTGCCTCCCGACGGTAGGCAGTCACCAGGGGTGCGTCAACGATCGCCACACTCGGCACGCCGAGTGATAATCACCCTGGGAGTGGTTTGCCGTGCCCTTCCGAGGGGAAAGGCTAGCCGAATGCCCTTTTGCGCCTCTCGTGCGCCGTCATGCGCCCCCTGTGCGCGGGCGCCGGCCGGGCCGTCGCCCAGGCGGAAGGTTCCACGGAACGAGCCGGCGAGGCCGACGCTCTCACTGGCTGCTGGTGCCGAAGTCCTCGGGCGAGATCTGGTCGAGGAACTCGCGGAACTTCTCGACCTCGTCCTCCTGCTCGTCCGGGATCGCGATGCCCGCGTCGTCCAGCACACCGTCGCTCCCGTAGATCGGGGTCCCGGTGCGCAGCGCCAGCGCTATGGCGTCGGACGGCCGCGCGCTCACCTCGACCCCGCTGGCGAACACCAATTCCGCGTAGAAGACGCCGTCCCGCAGATCCGTGATGCGCACCTCCGTGAGCTCCTGGTCGAGGGCTTCCAGCACGTCCTTGAACAGGTCATGGGTCAGCGGCCGCGCGGGGGCCATGCCCTGCTGGGCGAAGGCGATGGCCGTCGCCTCCCCGGGGCCGATCCAGATGGGGAGGTAGCGGTCGCCCCCCACTTCACGCAGGAGCACGATCGGCTGGTTGGAGGGCATCTCGACCCGGACACCTACGACATCGAGCTCGTTCACACAGCAACCCTAGGCCGAGGGCGGGACGTTTGGGTAGTCGAGGCGGGATCGGGGCGGGTATCCGCCCTCGGCGAACAGCGCGCGGTGACACCGCTCACGGCGGGCTCACGGGGGCTCACGGCGGACTCACGGCAGTCGTACGCCCAGTGCCGTCTGCACCAGCGCGGCATGGAGTCTCACCGCGAGATGGGCGAGCTCCTTCGTACGGGCCTCCGCGTGCGCCCGCGTCTGCGGGTTGCGGTGGCGGCGCAGCGGGGCCACCACCTGATCGACCAGCCCGGCCTCCCGGTCGGCGGCCGCCTTCATCACCCTCAGATGCCGCGGCTCGATGCCGAACCGGCCCAACTCCACCACCAGAGTGGCCACGGTGGCGGCCTCGGCGTCGTACGTGCCGTCCGGCAGCGGCGCGAGCAGGCCGTACGACTCCCACTCCGCGAGCTGCTCCTCCGGTATCCCGGCGGCGGTGAGCAGCTCCTCGCGGCCGAGCCGGGCGGCGGCGGTCGGTTCCGGCTCGGCGAGCAGGTCCTCCAGGCGCTCCCCGCCGGCCGTCTCGTGCGGCCGGCCCGGGAAGGGGATGCGGACCTCCTCGCCGCGTTCCCTGGCGTCGAGGTGCTCACGGATGACCTTGAGCGGCAGGTAGTGGTCCCGCTGCATCCGCAGGACGTGCCCGAGGCGTTCGACGTCACCGGCGGTGAACTTGCGGTACCCGGACGGGGTCCGCTGCGGCTCGACGAGCCCTTCCGCCTCCAGGAAGCGGATCTTGGAGACGGTGACCTCGGGGAACTCCTCGCGCAGCACGTTCAGCACCGTGCCGATGCTCATCAGCCCGCGGTCCGCGGCGGCGGTGCCGCCGCCGGCACCGCCACTCGGTGTGTGAGGCATGGGCCTTCCCCGGTCTCTCCCCGGGCCCGGGGCCCGGGGAGGCTCAGATGCCCCGCTGGCTCGCGTAGAAGACCAGCCGGTACTTGCCGATCTGCACCTCGTCGCCGTTGGCGAGCGCGACCTGGTCGATCCGCTCACGGTTGACGTAGGTGCCGTTGAGGCTGCCGACGTCGGCGACCGTGAACGTGCCCTCCGGCGTGCGGCGGAACTCCACGTGGCGGCGTGAGACCGTCACGTCGTCCAGAAAGATGTCGCTCTGCGGATGGCGACCCGCCGTGGTCAGCTCACTGTCGAGCAGGAAGCGGCTGCCCGAGTTGGGCCCCCGGCGCACCACCAGCAGCGCCGAGCCGAGCGGCAGCGCGTCGACCGCTGCCTGCGCCTCGGGCGACAGCATCGGCATCTGCGTCTGGCCGGTGGTCTCGGAGTCGTACGCCTCCAGACCGGAGATGGAGATCGTGGACGTCGTCTCCGACGGACGCTCCGGCACCGCGCCGGCGCGCAGCGGCGCGCCGCAGTTGGAGCAGAAGCGACTGTTCTCCGCGTTGCGGTTGCCGCACCTCGAACACACCAGGGCCGACATGGACGGATCCTCCTGACGCGGCTGCCCACCAGGGGCTTGGGACGCGTACGGGTCGGAGCCGAACCCTCCACCCGCACCCGAGGTCGACGGATCCCCGAAACCTATGCGTCCGGAACCGGCAGGGTCAACAGACGACGCGCCCTGACCTCCCGAAACACCGCCGCCCTGGCCCGCGACCTGGTCGCGGAAGAGCGGACGCTCGGCTTCCTGCGGCTGTGCGCGATGACGGGCGGTGGCGTTTCCGCTGCCCTCTCGCGCGCTCTTGCCGAACAACTTCGCAAACAACTTCACGGGCGATTCCCCTTGACCGAAACAGACCCGCCCGTGGGGCAGGACGAACCCTGATTGAACACACCGGTCGACCCGGACATCCTCACAACGTCCGTATCCACCAGACAGTTTCCACCACGCACCCGCCATTCGGTGCGCCGACCCCCCGCAAGCTCATGCCCTCGCCACACGCTCCCCATGCGCCCCCGCCTCACTGGGAGGACGACCGAGCGTAGTCAGGACGCTTCGCGGCTCGCAAGGCGTCCACGACGATCTTCGTCGAACGCTCCACGGTGACCGTGGCCTGCTCCTTCTCCAGGGTCTGCACCACGCCTCCGGGGATGTTGAGCGCCGGCTCGAGGTCCTGCGGCTTGCCGATGACCTTGAAACGATAGGGAGCGTTGATCTTGTTCCCGTCGACGGCGATCCCCTTGCCCGAGTTCGTGAGGTAGGTGCCGGCGACCACCCGGACGTCGTCGACCTGGATGGCCTCCGCGCCCGCCGCGCGCAGCTCCTGGATCGCGTCGAGCAGCATGTCCGCCTCGACCCTCCCCTTCGTGTCCTGGACGGTCATCGTGATGCCGGGTCCCTGTGCGGCCACGGTGCCCGCCAGGATGCCGAGCTGCTTCTCCTTCTCGGCCGTCTGCTTGCGCGCCTCCTCCGCCTGGTCCGAGCTGTTCTCCAGCTCGGTCCGCTGGTCCTCGAGCCCCTGCTTCTCGTCCTCAAGACGCTGCGTGCGGTCGTCGAGTTCATCGAGGATACGGACCAGGTCCTCCTGGCGGGCGCCGCGCAACGCGCTGTCGCTGTCGCTGTTGGAGGCGACCTGGACGGCGAGACCGAAGCCGAGGCCGAACAGGAGCAGCGCCACGATGAGTTGCGCGCGGGTCAGGCGCGGCGGCCAGATGCCCTTGAGCAGCCGCTGACGGCCCGTCAACGACGGTGCGGTTCCGTCGCCCCCGCGCTTGTCGGGTACCGGCGGCCGCGGTGCGGTCCGGGGCGGGGCGTACCGCGGCTGCCCGGTCCCGGCCGGTGCGGCGCGGATCTCCTGGGGCAGCTCCGCGCGCAGGCGGTGCGGGGCGACACCGGGGGCGTCGCGCGGCGCGCCGTTCCCGGCGTCGGGCCCGTTGTCGCCCTTGGCGCCGCGGTCGCTGTCGCGGCTCGCGTCGCCGGTGTTCCTGTTGTCGTCGTTGTCGCTGTCGTCGCGCATCGGCCTCACGCCCGGAAGACGTGCCGGCGGATCGCGGCGGCGTTGGAGAAGATGCGGATGCCCAGGACGACCACGACGCCCGTGGAGAGCTGCGCCCCGACGCCCAGCTTGTCGCCCAGGAAGACGATCAACGCGGCGACGACCACGTTCGACAGGAACGAAACCACGAAGACCTTGTCGTCGAAGATGCCGTCGAGCATGGCCCGTAGCCCGCCGAACACGGCGTCCAGCGCGGCGACGACCGCGATCGGAAGATACGGCTCGACGGCCACGGGCACCTCGGGCCGGACCAACAGGCCGGCCACGACTCCCACGACGAGGCCCAGTACGGCGATCACGATGTGCCCTTCCCGGTGTTCTCGGTGCTCGGTTCAGCTGTTCGTACGATCACGCTCGGCGCGGCCGGCAGCCGCAGGTCGGTCTGCGTGGAGATGGCCGTGCGGATGTCGTAGTTCTCCTGCAGGGCATGCAGATACAGTCCGTCGGCGCTGTCCTGGAACCTGCGGCTCAGCCGCGCGCCGTCCCCCACCGCGAGCACCGTGTACGGCGGCACCAGCGGCCTGTTGTCGACAAGTATGGCGTCCCCGGCCGCCCTGATCGCCGAAAGGGCGGTCAGGCGCTGCCCGTTGATGGCGACGGCCTCCGCGCCCGACTGCCACAGCCCGTTGACCACGCGCTGCAGGTCGCGGTCGCGCAGACGGCCGGTGTCGGAGAAGCCGGCCGTCTGGCGCGGGTCGCCGTTGCCGCCGCCACCGGACGCCTCCTTGGCGTCGTTGACGACGAGCTTGACGCCGGGGCCGTGGACCTCGACGGCACCGGACAGGATGCCCACCAGGTCGGCTCCGTCGCCCCCGTCGGACTTGAGGGCCTGCCGCTGCCGGTCGCCCACGTCGTCCCGCAGGGCGTCGACCTTGGTCTCCAGCTTGTCCGCGGCCGCGGTCTCACGGTCGATGCGGTCGATGAGCTCCTGGCGTTCCTTGGCCACCGTGGGGGCCGTGACCCGGGCCTGGGCCGCGCCGACGGTCACCACCAGCGCGGCGAGGACGAGTCCGGCCGCGAGGCCGAACCGGGCCCGTACCGTTTTCGGCATGCCGCCCGTGCCCTCGGTCCGCCTCCTGGCGGCCGCCTCCGCATAGCCGTCGTCGAGGCTGTGATCCATGACGTTGGTGAGCAACGACATGGAGGCGTCCGGACGCGTTGGACGCGTTACGGTCCGCCGAACGGGGGGTGACTGCGGCATGCCGCACATCGTCGCACGCCGTCCGCCATACCTCCGAATGGCCCCACCCGCGTGCCGGACAGGCCCTCTTGGGGGCACTTGTCCGGCACGCGGGTGTACGTGTGCGGTGGTCCTGGCTCACACCCTCCGGCGGGTCAGCGGCCCGCGCTGTCGACGATCGCCGACCACTCGTCGAGCAGCGCCTGCGCGGAGGCGTCGTCGGGGCCCTCCGCCCACAGGTGCGTGACCGCCTCGGCCGGGTCTGGCAGCACCATCACCCAGCGGCCGTCGCTCTCCACCACCCGCACACCGTCCGTGGTGTCCACGGAGCGGTCGCCGGCCGCCTCGACCACCCGGCGCATGACCAGGCCCTTGACGGCCCACGGTGTGGCCAGGTCACGCTTGAGGACGTGCGCCCGCGGGATGCGCGCGTCGATCTGGCTGAGCGTGAGCTGGGTACGGGCCACGAGTCCGATGAGCCGAACGAAGGCGGCCGCGCCGTCGAACACGCTGCTGAACTCCGGCACGATGAACGCGCCCCGGCCGTCGCCGCCGAAGATGGTCTGGTCCTCACGCCCGACCCTGGTGAGGTCGTCCGGCGAGGTCGTCGTCCACTCCACCTGCGTGCCGTGGTACGCGGCCACCTGCTCGGCGATCCGCGTGGTGGTCACCGGCAGCGCCACCCGCCCGCTGCGCCGCTCGGCGGCGACGAGGTCGAGCATCACCAGCAGGGCACGGTCGTCCTCGATGATGCGGCCCTTCTCGTCGACGAGGGAGAGCCGCTCGCCCACCGGGTCGAACCGCACACCGAACGCGGCCCGCGAGGAGGCCACGATCTCCCCGAGGCGCACCAGCCCGGAACGCCGCATGTCGGCGGTCTCGGTGGGCCGGGACTCGTCGAGGCCGGGGTTGATGGTCAGCGAGTCGACGCCGAGCTTGCCGAGCAGGCTGGGCAGCACCAGACCGGAGCTGCCGTTGGAGGCGTCCACGACGACCTTCAGCCCGGACTCGGCGATCCCGGTGGTGTCCACGTTCCGCAGCAGGGACCCGGTGTACGAGTCGAAGACGCTGGACGGGAAGTGCAGATCGCCGATCTCGCCGGGGAACGCCCGACGGTACTCCTGGCGCGCGAACACCCGGTCGAGCTTGCGCTGGCTCCCCTGGGAGAGGTCGGCGCCCTGACTGTCGAAGAACATGATGTCGACCGAGTCGGGCACCCCGGGCGTGGTCCGGATCATGATGCCGCCGGCGCTGCCTCGCGCGGTCTGCTGCCGGGCCACGGGCAGCGGCACGTTCTCCAGGTCGCGTACGTCGATGGCACTCGTCTGGAGCGCGGAGATGACGGCCCGCTTGAGCGCGCGGGCACCACGGGAGTGGTCGCGGGCCGTGGTGACGGTCGAGCCCTTCTTGAGAGTCGTCGCATAGGCGCCGGCCAGTCGCACGGCGAGTTCGGGGGTGATCTCCACGTTCAGGACGCCGGAGACGCCGCGCGCCCCGAAGAGATGGGCCTGCCCCCGGGACTCCCAGATCACCGACGTGTTGACGAAGGCGCCCGCCTCGATCGTCTTGAACGGGTAGACCCGCACATTGCCCTGAACGATCGATTCCTCACCGATCAGGCACTCGTCACCGATGACCGCGCCGTCCTCGATCCGCGCCGCCCGCATGATGTCGGTGTTCTTCCCGACCACGCAGCCGCGCAGATTGCTGTGCTGCCCGATGTAGACGTTGTCGTGGACGACCGCCTTGTGCAGGAAGGCGCCGCTCTTGACGACCACGTTGGACCCGACGACCGTGTGTTCCCTGATCTCGGCGCCGGCCTCGACCTTGGCGTAGTCACCGATGTACAGCGGGCCCCGCAGCTCGGCGTCGGGATGCACCTCGGCGCCCTCCGCCACCCAGACGCCGGGCGAGATCTCGAACCCGTCGAGTTCGACGTCGACCTTGCCCTCGAGTACGTCGGCCTGGGCCTTGACGTAGCTTTCGTGGGTGCCGACATCCTCCCAGTAGCCCTCGGCGACATAGCCGTAGATGGGCTTGCCTTCCTTCATCAGCTGCGGGAAGACGTCACCGGACCAGTCGACGGACACGTCGGCCTCGACGTAGTCGAAGACCTCCGGCTCCATGACGTAGATACCGGTGTTGACGGTGTCGGAGAACACCTGCCCCCAGGTCGGCTTCTCCAGGAAACGCTCGACCTTGCCTTCCTCGTCGACGATCGTGATGCCGAATTCCAGCGGGTTGGGCACACGCGTCAGACAGACGGTGACGAGCGCGCCCTTCTCCTTGTGGAAGTTGATCAGATCCGTGAGGTCGAAATCCGTCAGGGCGTCACCGGAGATGACGAGGAACGCGTCGTCCTTCAGAGCCTCTTCGGCGTTCTTCACGCTGCCCGCGGTTCCGAGGGGCTTCTCCTCGTTGGCATAGGTGAGCTCCATGCCGAGCTCTTCGCCGTCACCGAAATAGTTCTTGACCAAGGAGGCCAGGAACTGCACGGTGACTACGGTCTCATTCAGCCCATGCCTTTTGAGCAGCCGCAGCACATGCTCCATGATCGGGCGATTCGCCACGGGCAGGAGCGGCTTGGGCATGCTCGAGGTCATGGGGCGAAGGCGCGTGCCTTCGCCTCCGGCCATCACGACGGCCTTCATGTCGGAAGCGTCCTCCTCAAGAGACGACGGTTGGCCGACTTCACCCGTCCTGATTGTCCCGCACATTCACGACGCGGGCCAACGAGCCACCTCGGGCCGTACAACCGGAGAGCTCAATCGGCCATGGCGTCCGCACGGACAAGGCGGCGGACTTGAACCACGTAGAGGACTCCTGCCCACCAATACAGGGTTGTACCCCACCCTGCGAACGCCCATCCGAAAATGGCTGCCAGTGACGGGAGCCATCCGCTTCCGTCACTGAGCAGAAGCAGCGGGAACGCGTACATGAGGTTGAAGGTGGCCGCCTTGCCCAGGAAGTTCACCTGCGGCGGCGGGTAACCGTGTCGCCTGAGGATGCCGACCATGACCAGCAGAACGAGTTCCCGCGCCAACAGGACCAGGGTGAGCCAGAGTGGCAGGATCTCGCGCCAGGTGAGCCCGACGAGCGTCGACAGGATGTACAGACGGTCGGCCGCCGGGTCGAGGAGCCGGCCCAGGCTGCTGATCTGGTTCCAGCGCCTGGCCAGCTTGCCGTCCAGGTAGTCGCTGATACCGCTGAAGGCCAGCACGAGCAGCGCCCAGCCGTCACTCTCGGGGCCGCCGAACTCGGGCCGGAGGATCAGCCACAGGAAGAGCGGTACCCCGAGCAGTCGCGCCGCGCTGAGGATGTTCGGGATGGTGAGGACCCGGTCGGTCTGAACGCGGGTCTCCTGAACCTCCACCCGGGGGCCTCCTGAGGAAATGTGCCGACGATGCCACCTGACCATACCCGCCCGGATCGAACGGCGGAGCGGAGGGGTGCCGTGCCGAACGGCCGATGCGGCCGGCCCCGTCCCCCCGACCCGAAAACCGGGAAATGTGGGCATCCTCGAATGCCTCAAACGCAGAAAACCCCGCACCATGAGGTGCGGGGTTTCCCACAATAATTGTTCGGCGGTGTCCTACTCTCCCACAGGGTCCCCCCTGCAGTACCATCGGCGCTGTAAGGCTTAGCTTCCGGGTTCGAAATGTAACCGGGCGTTTCCCCTACGCTATGACCACCGAAACACTATGAAACACACAACCAGCAACCGGTGACCAAACACGGCCTGATCGTTCGTGGTTTCAGAACCAACACAGTGGACGCGAGCAACTGAGGACAAGCCCTCGGCCTATTAGTACCGGTCACCTCCACACCTCACGGTGCTTCCAGATCCGGCCTATCAACCCAGTCGTCTACTGGGAGCCTTACCCCATCAAGTGGGTGGGAGTCCTCATCTCGAAGCAGGCTTCCCGCTTAGATGCTTTCAGCGGTTATCCCTCCCGAACGTAGCCAACCAGCCATGCCCTTGGCAGAACAACTGGCACACCAGAGGTTCGTCCGTCCCGGTCCTCTCGTACTAGGGACAGCCCTTCTCAAGACTCCTACGCGCGCAGCGGATAGGGACCGAACTGTCTCACGACGTTCTAAACCCAGCTCGCGTACCGCTTTAATGGGCGAACAGCCCAACCCTTGGGACCGACTCCAGCCCCAGGATGCGACGAGCCGACATCGAGGTGCCAAACCATCCCGTCGATATGGACTCTTGGGGAAGATCAGCCTGTTATCCCCGGGGTACCTTTTATCCGTTGAGCGACGGCGCTTCCACAAGCCACCGCCGGATCACTAGTCCCGACTTTCGTCCCTGCTCGACCCGTCGGTCTCACAGTCAAGCTCCCTTGTGCACTTACACTCACCACCTGATTACCAACCAGGCTGAGGGAACCTTTGGGCGCCTCCGTTACCCTTTAGGAGGCAACCGCCCCAGTTAAACTACCCATCAGACACTGTCCCTGATCCGGATCACGGACCCAGGTTAGACATCCAGCACGACCAGACTGGTATTTCAACGACGACTCCACCCGAACTGGCGTCCGAGCTTCACAGTCTCCCAGCTATCCTACACAAGCCGAACCGAACACCAATATCAAACTGTAGTAAAGGTCCCGGGGTCTTTCCGTCCTGCTGCGCGAAACGAGCATCTTTACTCGTAGTGCAATTTCACCGGGCCTATGGTTGAGACAGTCGAGAAGTCGTTACGCCATTCGTGCAGGTCGGAACTTACCCGACAAGGAATTTCGCTACCTTAGGATGGTTATAGTTACCACCGCCGTTTACTGGCGCTTAAGTTCTCAGCTTCGCCACCCCGAAAGATGACT